>NZ_CP090423.1:1647222-1976666 GCF_023518235.1 Stenotrophomonas maltophilia | reverse complement strand
GCCGGCGCGCTCATGGCGCTTGTTGATCGCCTTCACCGCCCAGTCGATGATGGTCAGCGTGCGCAGGCCGAGGAAGTCGAACTTCACCAGGCCCACTTCTTCCACGTCGTTCTTGTCGAACTGGGTGACCGGGTTCTTGCCCAGGCCGTTCTCATCGTGTTCGGCGTACAGCGGGCAGAACTCGCTCAGCGGCTCGGGGCCGATCACCACGCCACCGGCATGCTTGCCGGCGTTGCGGGTCAGGTCTTCCAGCTGCAGTGCCAGATCGATCAGGTCGCGGACATCGTCCTCGGTCTCGTAGCGCTGGATCAGTTCCGGCGATGCCATTTCCGAGCTGGGGCCTTCCTTGCCCTTGCCCAGTGCATCCTTCAGGTGGATACCCAGGATGTTGGGAATCAGCTTGGAAACACCGTCGACCAGGCCGTACGGGAAACCGAGCACGCGGCCGGAGTCGCGCACCACCGCCTTGGCGGCCATGGTGCCGTAGGTGATGATCTGGCTGACGCGCTCGCGCCCGTACTTGCGCGCGACGTAGTCGATCACCTCGTCGCGGCGGTCCATGCAGAAGTCGATGTCGAAGTCGGGCATCGACACGCGTTCCGGGTTGAGGAAGCGCTCGAACAGCAGGTTGTACGGCAGCGGGTCCAGATCGGTGATCTTCAGCGCCCACGCCACCAGCGAACCGGCACCGGAACCACGGCCGGGGCCGATCGGAATGCCCTGGTTCTTGCCCCACTGGATGAAGTCGGCCACGATCAGGAAGTAGCCGGGGAAACCCATCTTGATGATGGTGTTGAGCTCGAACTCCAGGCGCTCGAAATATTCTTCGCGGGTCTTGCCCGGCGCCAGCGGATTCTTCTCCAGGCGCTCTTCCAGGCCGTCGCGCGACATTTTCTGGATCCAGGTGTCCAGGGTCTCGTCGTCCGGTACCGGGTAGTTGGGCAGGAAGTAGGTGCCCAGCCGCATCTCGATGTTGCAGCGCTCGGCCAGTGCCAGCGTGTTGTCGATCGCATCGGGAATGTCGGCGAACAGCGCGCACATTTCCTCGGCCGACTTCAGGTACTGCTGGTCGCTGTATTCGCGCGGCCGCTTGGGGTCGTCCAGCACGCGGCCAGTGGAGATGCACACGCGCGCTTCGTGTGCGCTGAAATCCGACGGCGACAGGAAGCGCACGTCATTGCTGGCCACCACCGGCAGGCCGCGCTGGCCGGCGGCCATCAGCGCGAACTGGTTGAAGGTTTCCTCGCCCTCGCGGCCGGTACGGGTCAGTTCCAGGTGCAGGCCATCGCCGAACACGCGCTGCCAGTCGGCCAGCTGCTGCTCGGCCAGTTCATGCTTGCCGTCCAGCGCCAGGCGCCCGGCCAGGCTCTGCCGCCCGGCCAGCGCGAACAGGTTGGCGTTGCCGGCCTTCAGCCAGTCCGGGTGGATGGCCACCCCGCCTTCCGGGCGATGGCCCTCCATCCAGGCGCGGGTCAGCAGCCGCGACAGGCTCAGGTAGCCCTCACGGTCGCGGCACAGCAGGGTCATCCGCCACGGATCCTGGCCTTCCTCGGCAATCAGCACGTCGGCGCCGGCGATCGGCTTGATGCCCACGCCTTCGGCCGCCTTGTAGAACTTGACGAGGGCGAACAGGTTGTTGAGGTCGGTCACCGCCAGCGCGGGCAGGCCCAGTTCCACCGAGCGCGACAGCAGGTTGGCCTGCTTGGCCTTTTTCGGGTCGGCCTGGTCGGGTTTGGCCGGCACACGGATGGTCGAGTCCGCCAGCGAGAACTCGGTGTGGACGTGGAGATGTACGAAGCGGGAGTTGGACATGCCGGACCAGGTTGGAGCGCGCAGGCCCCGGATGCCGACGGAGGTTCGTCGCCGGGGTCGGGAAGCGCTGGAGTGCCTGGTCAGGGTACCGAGGGCAGGGGGTGGCGACAAGGACTTGACGGGGGGGATATCGCGCATTCCGCCGGGCATGGCCCGGCGGGTGCGTTCAGGCAATCGCGGCGCTGGCCAGCGATGCGGATTCCAGGCACTCCCGCACCGGCGCGAAGCTGCGGCGGTGTTCGGCGCACGGCCCGTGGGCCCGCAGCGCGGCCAGATGGGCCGGGGTGCCATAGCCCTTGTGCTGCTCGAAGCCATACTCAGGGTGGCGCACGTGCACCTCCTGCATGTAGCGGTCGCGCGAGACCTTGGCCAGGATGGAGGCGGCCATGATGGCCCGGTCGATGCCATCGCCGCCGACCAGGGCCTGTGCCGGCAGGACCAGCCCCTTGGGCACCACGTTGCCGTCGATGCGCGCGAAGCCCGCCACGTGGGCCACAGCGGCCACCACATCGCGCATGCCCTGCAGGGTGGCCTGGTAGATGTTGAGGCGGTCGATGGCCTCCACCTCCACCAGTACCACATGCCAGGCCAATGCCCGTTCGACGATGCGGTCATACAGCTGCTGGCGGCGCGCGGCGGTCAGCTGCTTGGAATCATCCAGGCCGTTGATGCGCGGCCTGGACGGGTCGAACACCACGGCGGCCACGGCCACCGGGCCGGCCAGCGGGCCGCGCCCGGCTTCGTCGACACCGGCGATCAGGCGTTCCGGCTCGACCACCGCGCTGGCATCGAACAGCGCCAGGCTGGCTGCAGCGGCGTGGCGGCGGCTCATGCCTGGGCCTGGTTGCGCACCAGCAGCTCGCCCACGGCGTCGGCGGCACGTGCCGATGCGTTGCGGCGCAGGCGCTCGTGCAGGCGCGCGTAGGTGTCCTGCAGGTCGCTCACCCGCTGCGGGTGGTCGAACCACTGCTGGATGGCCGCCGCCAGCTTGTCCGGTGTGCAGTCATGCTGCATCAGCTCCGGGGCCAGGTCCTGGCCGGCCAGGATGTTGGGCAGGGCGAAGCGGTCCACCTTGATCAGGCCCAGCGCCTTGACCAGGCGGTAGGTCAGCTCGTTGACGCGGTAACCGACCACCATCGGCCGCTTCACCAGCATGGCCTCCAGCGTGGCGGTACCGGAGGCCAGCACCACCACGTCGGCGGCGATCATCGCATCGCGCGCCTGGCCGTCGAGCACGTGCGAATAGGCCACCGGCAGCGCCGAGCGTGACAGCTGCTCTTCAATCAGCCGCTTGCACGCCGCGTTGGCGGCAGGCACCACCACATGCAGCCCGGGAATGCGTTCGGAGACCTGCCAGGCGGCTTCGAAGAACGGCTCGCCCAGGCGCGAGATCTCACCCAGGCGGCTGCCCGGCAGCACCGCCAGCACCTTGGCCGAGGTCGGCAGGCCCAGCGTGGCGCGTGCGGCCTCGCGGTCGCCCTGCAGGGGAATGTCGTCGGCCATTGGATGCCCGACAAAGCGCGCGTCGATGCCGTGCTTGGCATAGATCGGCGGTTCCATCGGGAACAGGCACAGCACCAGGTCGGCGCTGCTGCCGATCTTCTCGGCGCGCTTCTCGCGCCAGGCCCAGACCGACGGGCTGACGTAGTGCACGGTGCATACGCCCCGCTGCTTCAACCAGCGCTCGATGCCCAGGTTGAAGTCGGGCGCATCGATGCCGATGAACACGTCCGGCTGCCATTCCAGCGCACGCTGGCGGAAGGCCGAGCGCAGCTTCAGCAGGCGCGGCAGATGGCGCAGCACCTCGGTCAGGCCCATCACCGCCAGCTCGCTGGCATCGTGCCAGGTCTGGCAGCCGGCGCTGCGCATGGCATCACCGCCGATGCCGGCGAATTCGGCATTCGGGAAGCGCGCCTTGAGCTCGCGTACCAGTCCCGCACCGAGCAGATCGCCGGAGGCTTCACCGGCCACCAGCGCGATCCGCAACGGGCGCTCGCTGAGCACCCGCTGCGCAGGGACACTGCCGGCCATCGAGGCCAGCGGGATCACGGCGGCGCCGGCGGGCGCCTGGCCGGCGGTGCTGTTCATCGCAGCAAGGGCCGCTCGGCGTGCTCGATGAAGTCCAGCATGGCCTTCACGTCATCGCTGTCACGCGCCTGCTCGGTCAGCTGCACCTTGGCCTCGGCCAGCGGCAGCCCGGCCACATACAGCGTGCGGTAGGCGCGCTTGATTGCCGAAATGCGCTCGGCATCGAAGCCGCGGCGCTTCAGGCCTTCGCTGTTGATGCCTCGCGGGCGGCCGAGCGAGTCGGTGCCGACCATGGTGAACGGCGGCACGTCGCCATTGGTCAGCGCACCCATGCCGAGGAAGGCATGCGCGCCGATGCGGCAGAACTGGTGGGCGCCGGCAAAGCCACTGATGATCACGTAGTCGCCCACGGTCACGTGGCCGGCCAGCGTGGTGTTGTTGGAGAACACGCAGAAGTTGCCCACATGGCAGTCGTGCGCCACGTGCGTGTACGCCAGCATCCAGTTGTCGTTGCCGATGGTGGTGATGCCGCCGCCGCCGCCGGTGCCACGGTTGAGGGTGACGAACTCGCGGAACACGTTGCGGTCGCCGATCACCAGTTCGGTACGCTCGCCGCCGAACTTCTTGTCCTGCGGCTCGCCACCGATGGCCGCGTGGCCGACGAAGCGGTTGTCGCGGCCGATCCGGGTCGGACCGTGGATGCTGCAATGGGGGCCGACCACCGTGCCGGCGCCGATTTCAACATCGGCGCCGATCAGGGTGAAGGCGCCCACCTGTACGTCGTCGGCCAGCCGGGCGGCCGGATCGATGACGGCGGTGGGATGGATCCGTGGTGCGTTGTCAGTCATTGCTGCCTCCCGTGGATCAGCCCTTGGCGCCGGCGCACATGACCTCGGCCGAGGCGACCACTTCGCCGTTGACCTTGGCTTCGCCGTAGTACCAGCCCATGTTGCGGATCAGGCGCTTCATCTGCACATCCAGCATCAGCACGTCACCGGGGACGACCTGCTTGTTGAAGCGGGCGTTTTCCACCTTGACCATGTAGAACAGCTTGGACTGCGAGTCGCGGCCAAGCGTGAGCTGGGTCATCACGCCACCGGCCTGCGCCAGCGCTTCGATGATCAGCACGCCGGGCATGATCGGGCGGCCCGGGAAGTGGCCCTGGAAGAACGGCTCGTTGATGCTGACGTTCTTCTGCGCCAGGATGCGCTTGGCCTCGATGTCGAGCTCGAGCACCCGGTCCACCAGCAGGAACGGGTAGCGGTGCGGAAGCAGTTCCTGGATCTGGCTGACGTCGATCGGAAGCTGCAGCGTGTCGTTCATTCTTTCTCCTTGCCAGCAGCCAGGACGCGGCGAGCCAATGCGTCCAGCTGCTTGAAGCGCGCGGCGTTCTTGCGCCACGTGCGGTTGTCGGTCAACGGGGTGCCGGACGAGTACTCGCCCGGCTCATGGATGGAGTTGCGGACCACCGACTTGCCGGTGATCACGACCTTGTCGCAGATCTCAAGGTGGCCGACCACGCCGACGTGGCCGCCGAGCAGGCAGTAGCGGCCGATCTTGGCGCTGCCGGCGATGCCGGTGCAGCCTGCGATGGCCGAGTGCGCGCCGATCTGCACGTTGTGGGCGATCTGCACCAGGTTGTCCAGGCGCACATCCTCGTCCAGCACGGTGTCTTCCAGGGCGCCACGGTCGACGCAGGTATTGGCGCCGATCTCGCAGTCGTCGCCGATGCGCACACCGCCCAGCTGCGGAACCTTGATCCACTTGCCGGCATCCATGGCCAGGCCGAAGCCATCGGCGCCCAGCACCGCACCAGGGTGCACGCGCACGCGCTTGCCAAGCGTGACCCGGGTGACCAGGGTGACCCGGGCGATCAGTTCACAGCCGGTGTCCAGGCGGCAGTCTTCGCCGATCACGCTGCCGGCGCCGATGATGCAGTTGTCGCCCACCACGCTGCGCGCGCCGATGGACACGAACGGACCGATGTGGGCGCTGGCGGCGACCTGGGCGCTGGAATCGATGACGGCGCTGGGGTGGATGCCCGGCGGGCGTGCCGGTGCGATGTCGAACAGCGCGGCGATCTTGGCGAAGGTGGTGTAGGGATCCTTGGCCACCAGCGCGGTGCCCGGGGCGGCGTCGGCGTCGTCGGCGCGCAACACCACCAGCGAGGCCTGGCTGTCGGCCAGCTGGGCGCGGTAGCGCGGGTTGGCGAGGAAGGTCAGCTGGCCAGGTCCGGCATGGGCGAGGGTGGCCACGCCATGGATGGCGGTGGCGGGGTCGCCATGGACCTGCAGGCCGAACTGCTCGGCGAGTTGCTGGGCGGTGTAGGTGGGAGTATTCACGGCGGGAGTTTAACGTGTGACGCCATTGCGGTCATGCGGGGTCAAAAGCGGCGCCTGCCTGATGCCCCGGGGTGATGGCGCAGGGGGCTGCCCAGGACACGCCGTAAACCCATCCCTGGGGGCTTGATGGCGCCATCCATGGCGCCAACGGTCCTGGTCAGCCCCCTGCGCCATCACCAGATGATTTCACGCGAGCGCGGGAAGTAACGGCGGCGCCGAGCAAGTAAAACGAAAACGCCGGGCAATGCCCGGCGCTTCGCACCCCGTCTGGTGGAGAGCCCCCCTTCTGTTAAGGGGGGCGCGCCAACGGCGCGGGGGATAGGAGGAATGCGCGTGCAGTTCTGATGAACCGCAGGGCGGTTCGTCAGAACTGCCCGCCAAACGTAAACTGCAGTCGTTCGATCTTGTCATCGTCTTCCTTCTTCAGCGGGAAGGCGTAGCTGATCGAGATCGGACCGACCGGGGCGCGCCACAGCAGGGCCACACCGGTGGACACGCGCAGCTCGTTGGCCTTGAAGTTCTCGGTGCCGTTGTAGACGTTGCCGAAGTCGACGAAGGCCGACACGCGCGCCGACGGGCTGTCGAACAGGCGCGGGAAGTAGGCTTCGACCGAGCCGACGGTCTTCAGCGAACCACCCAGCGGCTGGCCTTCCGGATAGCCCTGGGTAACTTCGCGCGGGCCCAGGGTGTTGTCCTCGAAGCCGCGCACCGAGTTGGTACCACCGGCGTAGAAGTTCTCGAAGAACGGCAGGCCGCTGGCGGTAACGGTTCGGGTGGTGCCATCCGGCTCGGTCAGGGTGCGGCTGTAGTCCTTGCCATAGGCGTCACCGTAGCCCACTTCAGCACGGGTGTTGATCACCAGCGAGGGCATGATCGGCCAGTACTTGCTGATCTGGTAGTTCAGCTTGTAGTACTCGATGGTCGAACCCGGCAGCGTGGTTTCCAGGCCGACGCGCTGGTAGGTACCGCGGGTCGGCATGAAGTAATCGTTGCGCGAGTCGCGCGCCCAGCCCAGCTCGGTGCGCCACGCGTGGAAGGTACGGCGGCCGACCGCGTTGATGTAGTCGATGATCGACTGCGGGGTCGAGCCCTGGTAAGTGGTGATCTGGTTGCTGTCGATGCCGAACATCAGCGAGACGGTATCGGTCTCGGTCAGCGGCACGCCGAACACCACCTGCGCCGAACCATTAGTGCTGTTGTACTGGGCGGTGTTGAAGTCGGAGTAGTCCAGTTCGCGCCAGGACAGGTTGTAGCCCAGCGACACGCCGTCATCGGTGAAGTACGGGTTGGTGTAGCTGAAGCCGTAGCGCTGCAGGTAGCTGCTGCGCGAGGCTTCAACCGACACGCGGTTGCCGCCGCCGAGGAAGTTGTTCTGCGACAGCTGCACCGAGGTGGTCATGCCGTAGGACTGCGAGTAGCCCAGGCCGAACACGAAGCTGCCGGAGGTGGTTTCCTTGACGTTGTAGACTACGTCGACCTGGTCGTTGCTGCCGCTGACGGCCGGGGTCTCGACCTCGACCGACTCGAAGTAACCCAGGCGCTGCAGGCGGATCTTGGAACGGTCGATCGCGGCCTGCGAGTACCAGCTGTTCTCGAACTGGCGCATTTCGCGACGCATCACTTCGTCGGAGGTGCGGGTGTTGCCACGGAACAGGATGCGGCGCACCGACACGCGCGGGCCGGGCACGACCTGCATGTTGATGGCCACCGTCTGCTCGGCACGGTTGGTGGTCGGGATCGGGTTCACCTTGGCGAACGCGTAGCCGATGTTGGACAGCGAGTTGGTGATGGTGTCCGAGCTGAATTCCAGCAGGGCACGCGAGAACGTGTCGCCGGACTTCTGGATCACCATGCGCTCGACGTCCTCCTGCGGGAGGATGGTGTCGCCGCTGACCTTGATCTCGGAGATCTTGTACTGCGCACCCTCGGTCACGCCGGCGGTGAGGAACATGTCGCGCTTGTCGGGGCTGATCGAGACCTGGGTCGAATCGATGCTGAAGTCGACATAGCCGCGGTCCAGGTACCAGGAGTTGAGCTTTTCCAGGTCGCCGGACAGCTTTTCCTTGGAGTACTGGTCATCGCGGCGGTACCACGAGGCCCAGTTGTGCTCCTTCGATTCCCAGGTCTCCAGGATGTCCTTGCTCTCGTACTTTTCGGTACCGACCAGGTTGACATGGCGGATCTTGGCCGCCTTGCCTTCCTTGATGGCGATGGCGATGTCCACGCGGTTGCGGTCCAGCGGGCTCACCGTCGGGGTGATCTCAACGTTGTACTTGCCGCGGTCGTTGTACTGGCGGCGCAGTTCCTGGGTCACGCGGTCCAGGCTCAGGCGGTCGAAGGTGCCGCCTTCGGTCAGGCCGATGTCGGACAGGCCCTTGAGCAGCTGGTCGGACTTGATGTCCTTGTTGCCGGTCACGGTCAGCTTGTTGATCGCCGGGCGTTCCTTGACGGTCACCACCAGGATGGTGCCCTGGCGGTCCAGCTGCACGTCTTCGAAGAAGCCGGTCTTGTACAGGGCGCGGATGGTCTCGCCGACCTTGCTGTCGGTGACCGTCTCGCCACGTTCCACCGGCAGGTAGGTGAACACCGTGCCCGAGCTGATGCGCTGCAGGCCATCGACGCGGATGTCGCTGACAGTGAAGGGCTCGGCTGCCTGGGCCAGGGCGGGAGCGCCGGTGACGGCGGCGAGGGCGAGGGCCAGCAGGCGGCGATTGGGGAGTCGCGTCATGTCACGTCCGGTAGGAAGGTCGATTTCATTGGTGCGGGATGCCGACGCTGTAGACGGCAACAACGTGGAAAAGTTCATCGCGGGACCAGGCCGAGGATGTCGTTGTAGAACGCCAACCCCATCAGCCCGGCCAGCAACGCCAGGCCGATGTATTGGCCGGCGGCGATGGCACGCTCGCTCAGCGGGCTGCCCTTGACCAACTCGATAAGGTAATACAGCAGGTGGCCGCCGTCCAAGATCGGGATCGGCAGCAGGTTGATGATGCACAGGCTGAGCGACAGCAGGGCCAGGAACTGCAGGAACCAGTCCAGGCCGCGCTTGGCCGATACATTGGCCACCCGGGCGATGGTGACCGGCCCGGAAACGTTCTGCAGCGAGGCTTTGCCGGTGACGATGCGGCCCATCATGCCCAGCGAGTCGGCCGCCAGGCGGCCGGTTTCGCGCACGGCCACGGTCACCGCGTCCAGCGGGCCATAGCGCAGCAGGGTGTCGTAGGCCGGGCTGTAGGAGGTGGGGAAGCCGACGCCGATCTGCCAGACCGGGTTGCCCTTGCCGTCCTTGCCCTGGCGCGGGGTGACCTCCAGCGCCAGCCGCTCACCGCCGCGCAGGACTTCGATCATGCCCGGGCCGCCGGCGCGGCCGAGGGCCTGGATCTCGCCGATCACCTGGTCGACGCTGTCGATGCGCTGGCCGTCGATCGCCACGATCAGGTCGCCGGGCTGCAGCAGCCCGCTCACCACCGAATCGGGCGTGAGTGAATCGACCAGGGCCGGCTGCAGCCACGATTGCCAGTACAGGCCGGCCAGGATCGGCACCCGTCTTTCATCGAAGCCCGTCGGCAGCTGCGACAGCGGCAGCGTGCGCACGCGCACCTGGTCGGCGGCATCGAGCACTTCCAGCTTCACATCGCGGCGGTCCATCGCTGCAGCGGTCAGCGCCATGCTGGCCTCGCCCAGGGTGACCACCTGGCGGTCGTCCACGCGCAGCACGCGATCGCCACTGACCAGGCCGGCCGTGGCGGCAATGCCGCTGGTGCGGCCGATGGTGGGGGAGTAATCCTGTTTGCCGATCACGAACATCGCCCACAGCAGCAGGATGCACAGCAGCAGGTTGGCGAGCGGTCCGGCGGCGACGATGGCGATGCGCTGCCACACGGTCTTGTGGTTGAAGGCCTGGCCGCGTTCATGCGGGTGGACCTCGACCTCGCGCTCGTCGAGGAATTTCACATAGCCGCCGAGCGGGATGGCGGCGATGGCGAACTCGGTGCCATGGCGGTCGCGGCGCGACCACAGCGGCCGCCCGAAGCCGACCGAGAAGCGCAGCACCTTGACGCCGCACAGGCGGCCGACCCAGTAATGCCCGAACTCGTGGAACGTGACCAGCAGCCCGAGGCTGACAATCATCCACCAGACCGATCCGATGAAATCAGTCATGCAGGCTCACAGTGGCGGACAGGGGCGGCGTCGTCATGCTGGGCGAGGCGGTCGTTCAGGCGGCGGCGATGGCGTTCAGGGTCAGCTGGCGTGCCCGCTGGTCGGCGGACAACAGGACCTCCAGTGTATCGGCTGGTTCGGTCGGCAGTGTTGAAAGAGCGTTAGCAACCAGCTCCGGGATGGTCAGGAAACCGATCCGGCCCTGAAGAAACGCTGAAACCGCCTCTTCGTTGGCAGCGTTCAGCACCGCCGGGGCGGTGCCGCCGGCCTGCATCGCCTGCCAGGCCAGCGCCAGGCAGGGGAAGGCGTCAGTGTCGGGGGCTTCGAAATCGAGCCGGCCCTGCGCCAGCAGGTCCAGCCCGGCCACGCCCGATTCAATGCGTCGCGGCCAGCCCAGGCCGACGGCCAGGGTGGTGCGCATGTCCGGCAGGCCCATCTGCGCCAGGGTGGAGCCGTCGACGAACTCGACCAGCGAATGCACCAGGCTCTGCGGATGCACCAGTACCTCGATGCGCTCGCCAGGCACCGCGAACAGGTGATGGGCCTCGATCACTTCCAGGCCCTTGTTCATCAACGTCGCCGAATCGACCGAGATCTTCGGCCCCATCGACCACTTCGGGTGGGCCACGGCCTGTGCCGGGGTGACCTGGGCCAGCTCGGCACGCGTGCGGCCACGGAACGGGCCGCCGGAGGCGGTCAGCAGGATCCGGCGCACGCCGGCGCCGTCGAGGCTGGCGTCGCGCGAGCGCAGGCACTGGAAGATCGCGCTGTGCTCGCTGTCGATCGGGATGATCTCGGCGCCGGCACGCTCGGCGGTGCGGGTCAGCAGTTCACCGGCCAGGACCAGCGATTCCTTGTTGGCCAGCAGGACGCGCTTGCCGGCGGCCGCGGCGGCCAGGGTCGAGGACAGGCCGGCGGCACCGACGATGGCGGCCACCACGGTGTCACAGGCCTCACTGGCTGCCAGCTGGTCCAGCGCGGCGGAGCCGGCATGGGCCTGGGTGGCCAGGCCGGCCTCGCGCAGGCCGTCGCGCAGCTCGGCATACAGCGATTCATCGGCGATCACCGCATGGGCCGGCGCGTGCTGCCGGCACAGGGCCAGCAACGCCTGCACCTGGCGGCCCGCTGCCAGCACGGTGGCCTGGTAGCGCTGCGGGTGGCGGGTGATCACGTCCAGCGTGGAGGCACCGATCGAGCCGGTGGCGCCGAACACGGCGACCCGGCGCAGGTCTGCAGCTGCATTCATGGTCAGAACCCGAAGATTTCCTTGCCCAGCGCGAACACGGGCACGGCCGCCAGCACGCCGTCGACCCGGTCCAGCACGCCGCCATGGCCCGGAATCAGGTGGCCCGAGTCCTTGGCGCCGGCGTGACGCTTGATCAGGCTTTCGAACAGATCGCCCAGCACCGAGGCAAACACCGCCACCACCGAGGTGATCAGCAGGCCCGGCAGGTGGGCGCCGTCGATGCCGGCCAGCCAGCCCAGTCCAAGGGCGACGGCGACGCCGGCGATCAGCCCACCGAACAGGCCTTCCCAGGTCTTGTTGGGGCTGATGCGCGGGGCCAGCTTGTGCTTGCCGAACTGTCGGCCGGCGAAATAGGCGCCCGAATCGGCGGCCCAGACCAGTGCCAGTGCCGCCAGCAGCCACAGGTGGCCTTGCTGGCCCGGCGGATCGCCGCCAGCATGGATCAACACCAGCGCCGCCCAGGCCGGGACGATGGCCAGGGTGCCGGCCAGCATCTTCACGATCCGCGCGGGGGCCGTCGGCTGTGCGCCGAAGTTGAAGAAGCGCAGCCAGACCAGGGCCGCCAGCCACCAGGCAACGCCGGCCAGCGTGGTGATCTGGAACAGCACCAGCGTGCTGCCATCGGCCCAGACCAGCAGCACCATCAGCAGCAGGTTCAGCACCAGCAGCACGGTACGCGCCAGGGTGTCTTCAATGCCGGACAGCTTCAGCCATTCCCACAGGCCGATCAGCAGCACGGCGGCGGCGGCTGCGGCCAGCCACTGCGTCGGCAGCAGCAGGATCGCGGCGATGGCCAGCGGCGCCATGATCAGCGCGGCGAGGACTCGGGTCTTGGTCATGGGCTGGAGGTCTCGG
Organism: Stenotrophomonas maltophilia; assembly: GCF_023518235.1. Classification (NCBI taxonomy): domain Bacteria; kingdom Pseudomonadati; phylum Pseudomonadota; class Gammaproteobacteria; order Lysobacterales; family Lysobacteraceae; genus Stenotrophomonas; species Stenotrophomonas maltophilia. Next base: position 1,964,222 of record NZ_CP090423.1, on the reverse strand, counting down.
TGGCCAGGGCGGCGATCTGGGCGCTGGTCAGGCCGAATCGACGCTCGCGGCCGGCATAGGCATCAAGCGCCTGCTGCAGCTGGTCGGCATCGAAATCGGGCCACAGCGCCTCGGTGAACCACAGCTCGGTATAGGCCAGTTGCCACAGCAGGAAGTTGCTGATGCGGGTGTCGCCGCCGGTGCGGATGAACAGGTCTGGCGGCGGCAGGTCGGCCAGAGCGACCTGGCGGCCCAGCAGCGACTCGTCGATCTGCTCGGGCAGCAGGCGGCCGGCGGCAACTTCGGCGGCCAGGGCGCGCGCGGCTCGGGCGATATCCTGGCGGCCGCCGTAGCTGGCGGCGATCGACAGGGTGAGCGCGGTGTTGTCGGCGGTGCGTTGCTCGGCCAGCTGCATGCGGCTGACCAGCCCGGCGCCGAAGCGCTCGCGTTCGCCGATGAAGCGCACGCGCACGCCGCGCCGATGCAGCTCGTCCACTTCGCGGTCGAGCGCACCGAGGAACAGCTTCATCAACGCATCGACTTCCTCCTGCGGCCGGCCCCAGTTCTCGCTGGAGAAGGCGAACAGGGTCAGCGCCGGGATGCCCAGTTCAAGGCAGCGCTCGATGGTGCGGTTGACGGCACGCGCGCCGGCACGGTGGCCGATCACGCGCGGGCGGCGACGCTGCTGCGCCCAGCGACCGTTGCCATCCATGATGATGGCAACGTGGCGGGGCAGGGCAGCCGGCAACGGGGGCGGGACTGAAGGCATCGACTTCAGACCGACAGCAGTTCTTTTTCCTTGTCGGCAACGACCTTGTCGACGTCCTTGATGTTGGCGTCGGTCAACTTCTGGATGTCGTCTTCGCCGCGCTTCTTCTCGTCTTCGCTGATCGCCTTGTCCTTGACCAGCTTGGCGATTTCCTTGTTCGCGTCCTGACGGATGTTGCGGATCGCGATCTTGGCGCCTTCGCCTTCCTTCTGCACCTGCTTGGCCAGCTCCTTGCGGCGCTCTTCGGTCGGCGGCGGCATGTTGATGCGGATCGCCGTACCCAGAGTGTTCGGGGTGAACTCGGCGTTGTAGAGGCCCTTTTCGATCTCCTTGATCATGCCCTTGTCGAACGGGGTGACCAGCAGCGAGTGGGCGTCGGCGTTGGAGATCGAGGCAACCTGGTTCAGCGGGGTGCTGGCATTGCCGTAGGCATTGACCGTCACGCGGTCCAGCAGGGCCGGCGTGGCACGCCCGGTCCGGATGGAGGTGAGGGTGTGCTTCAGAGCGTCGATGCTCTTGGCCATGCGCGTCTGCGCGTTGTTCTTGATGTCGTTGAGCATCGCCCGGTCCTGGATGTATCTGGAATCGGGCGATTATAGGCGAATACGGGACGCTGCCGGGCCTGGATCGACCCGGCTGTCGCCGCCCGCTCAGGCTCAGGCCGGATCGCGGCCCTGAACCAGGGTGCCGATGTTCTCGCCGCTGAGGATCTTCAGCAGTTCGCCCGGCTGGCCCATGTCGAACACGCGCATCGGCAGATCGCTGTCGCGCGCCAGCGCGAAGGCGGCGGTATCCATCACTTCCAGGCCGCGGCGGATCACTTCGTCGTAGCTGAGGGTGTCAAAGCGGACCGCATCGCTGTGCTTGTTCGGGTCCTTGTCGTACACGCCATCGACCTTGGTGGCCTTCAGCAGCAGGTCGGCACCGATCTCGATCGCACGCAGGGCGGCGCCGGAGTCGGTGGTGAAGAACGGGCTGCCGACGCCGGCGGCGAAGATCACCAGGCGGCCCTTTTCCAGGTGACGGATGGCGCGGCGGCGGATGTAGTCCTCGCACACGTCGTTGATCTTGATCGCGCTCATCACACGGGCCTTGGCGCCGAGCTTCTCCAGCGCGTCCTGCATGGCCAGGGCGTTGATGACGGTGGCCAGCATGCCCATCTGGTCGCCGGTAACCCGGTCCATGCCGCCGGCGGCCAGGCCGGCACCGCGGAAGATGTTGCCGCCGCCGATCACCAGTGCCACTTCGGCACCGGCCTGCTGGGCTTCGATGACCTCGCGGGCCAGGCGGTTGATGATCTTCGGGTCGATGCCGTAGTCCTCATCTCCCATCAGCGCCTCCCCGGACAGTTTCAGAAGGATGCGGCGATAGGCGAGCTTGGACATGGGGACCTCGGGTGCGTGGAAATCGCGGGCGATTCTACGCGCATGCGGCGTCGGGCCATAGTGTTTTGTGCACTGCGGCGCGAAATCCGGCGGTTCACCCCGGTGATGCGGGGCTTCCCGTTCAGCCCAGTTCGGCGCCGGCCGTCGCCGACAGCTCGTCGTGGCCCAGTGCACCGGGGGAGCGTGCGATCACCCGGTTGCGGCCCAGGTTCTTGGAGCGGTACAGCACATCGTCAGCGGCGCGCAGCAGGTCCTGCACATCGGCGAAGCGCTCGTAACCGCCCTGGGTGGCCACGCCGGCGGAGAAGGTGACGAACAGCGGGCCACCTTCCAGCTCGGCCATCGGCGTGGCGACGATGTTGGCCAGGACCCGGCGGATCACGTCCAGGGCCACGGTTTCGCTGGTATTGGGCAGCAGCGCGACGAACTCCTCGCCGCCGAAACGGGCCACGGTGTCGCTGTTGCGCAGCTGGCCCTGCAGCTTCCCGGCGAACGCGCGCAGCACTTCGTCGCCGGTCAGGTGACCGTGGGCATCGTTGATCTTCTTGAAATCGTCCAGGTCGATGAAGGCCACCGACAGCGGCCAGCCCTGGCGCCCGGCGCGCAGGAATTCCTGTTCCAGGACCGCCTCCAGCTGGCGGCGGTTGAGCACCCCGGTCAGGGCATCGCGATGGGCCTGGTCGGCCAGGCGCTTGGCGCGGGCCTCGAACTCGTCGGCGCGGCGGCGCGCCTGGTCGGCATCCTGCAGTTCACGCAGGTTGCGCAGGGTGGCCAGCTCCTGGGCGTGGTCGATCAGCTCGCGCACCCGCATCGGCGAGCTCAGGCCGGCCTCGAACAGGCTGGCGATGTCCGGCAGGGCGTCGCTGATGCGCACCAGCACCTGGTCGAAACGCGCGCTGTCCAGTTCCAGACGATCGTGCACCTGCTGCAGGGCGCGCTCGCGCGCGGCATCGGCATCGTCATCGAGCCAGATGTCGGCCACGGCGCCAGACAGCTGCACGCAGGCCTGGAACGCCGATCCGGCGGCATCCTGGTCTTCGCTGTGGCTGATGCTCTCCACCAGATAGCGCGGCAGGCCCCACTGCTCGGCCACCCAGGCGCCCACGTCGGCATGGCTGCAGCCCAGCGCGTCACGCTCACGGGAGACCAGGTCGATGTTGTCGCGCGCATCCCGCAGCAGGGGCAGATAGCGCTCTGATTCGGCCTGGGCCAGGCACAGCACGCCCAGGTCCTGCAGCAATCCGGCCAGCATCAGCTCCTCCAGCCGGCGCAGCCCTCGCGCCTGGCCCAGCTGGCTGGCCGCCAGTGCACTGAGGATGCTGCGCTTCCACGCGCGCTGGCGCAGGTCGTGGTCGGCACCGCTGCCGCCGGTCAGCCCCTGGGTGACGGTGAAGCCGAGGGCGAGGCTGATCGTGGCATTCAGGCCGAGCATGGTCAGCGCCTGGCCGAGGTTCTCGATCCGGCGGCGGCTGGCGTACAGCGGTGAATTGGCGATGCGCAGCATGCGAGCGCTCAGCGCCATGTCGATGGCGATGATGTCGGCGGCGGTGGCGATGTCCGCTTCCGGGTCCTGCGCCAGTTCGATGATGCGCAGGGCAATACCGGGCGGCGAAGGCAGGTTGCGGCAGAGCGCCAGGGCAGCTGTCAGCTCGGGAGGCATGTCGGGTCGTTCAATTCCATTAGGACAAGAATACCTAGGAATGCATCACAGTCCGCGATTTTCGTTCCTGTTAGGTGACTGTCGATTCCCTGCGCCGAGTATCGGCTTGATTGGTGCGTAACGCAAAGGTGCGGGTGTCGGTGTGCGCACCAACGGTGCGCACCCACCGGTGGGGTGCAGTCACAGGCACAAAAAAAGAGCCGCGGTTTCCCGCGGCTCCTTCTGGTTGCTTCACAGCCGGAGGGCTGGAATCAGACCTGCATCGCCTTGGCAACTTCGGCGGCGTAGTCTTCCACCACCTTCTCGATGCCTTCGCCGACGACCAGCAGCTTGAAGCCGGCCACGTCGGCGCCAGCGGCCTTGACCACCTGCTCGACGGTGGTGTCGCCCAGCACGTAGGTCTGGCCGTACAGGGTCACGTCGCTGACGATCTTGTTGATCTTGCCGCTGATGATCTTTTCCAGGATGTCGGCCGGCTTGGCCTTGTCCTTCTCGGACATCTTGGCCAGCTCGATTTCCTTTTCCTTCTCGACGAAGTCGGCCGGAACGTCCGCAGCCTTGTTGTGCGGCGGCTTCAGCGCGGCCACATGCATGGCCAGGCCACGGGCCAGCTCGACGTCGCCGCCGACCAGGTCGACCAGCACGCCAACCTTGCCGTTGGTGTGCACGTAGGCGCCGACGGTGTTGTTGCCGTCAACCTTCACCAGGCGACGGATCTGGATGTTCTCACCCAGGGTCTGCACGGCGGTGGCACGGGCTTCTTCAACGGTGCGGCCATCGGCCAGCTTGGCGGCCTTCACGGCTTCGACGTCGTTGGCGTCCGTGGCCAGGGCAGCAGCGGCGACAGCGTTGACGAAGGACTTGAAGTTGTCATCGTTGGCGACGAAGTCGGTTTCCGAGTTGACTTCGACCAGCACGGCCTTGCCGCCGTCCTGGGCCAGACCCAGACGGCCTTCGGCGGCCACGCGGTCAGCCTTCTTGTCGGCCTTGGCGGCGCCGGACTTGCGCATGGCTTCAGCAGCAGCGTTGATGTCGCCGTTGGCTTCAGTGAGCGCCTTCTTGCATTCCATCATGCCGGCGCCGGTGCGCTCGCGCAGTTCCTTGACCAGGGAAGCAGTGATTTCCACGGGATTACCTCACGAAAGAAAGGGGTTGGGCCGGCATGGTGGCCGGCCCGTGTGACACAGTCCTGTCACGCGCCAAGGGCGGCATGCAGGGAGGGTGGACGCCGGGCGTCCACCCCGGGGCCTGGATCAGGCCTGGGCGTCGTCGCCCTTCTTGGCAGCCTTCTTGGCCGGCGCGCGGCGGGCCGGCTTGTCTTCGCCTTCAGCGGCGGCTTCAGCGAACTCTTCTTCGCGCACCGAAGCGGCGTGCGGTGCAGCAGCCTTGCCTTCCAGCACGGCGTCGGCAGCGGCGCGGGCGTACAGCTGCACAGCGCGGATGGCGTCGTCGTTGCCCGGGATGGCGTAATCAACCAGTTCCGGGTTGTAGTTGGTGTCGACCACGGCGATGACCGGGATGCCCAGCTTCTTGGCTTCCTTGATCGCGATGTCTTCGTGGCCGATGTCGATCACGAAGATGGCGTCCGGCAGACGGTTCATGTCCTTGATGCCGCCCAGCGAGGCTTCCAGCTTGTCGCGCTCGCGACGCAGGCCCAGCACTTCGTGCTTGACCAGCTTCTCGAAGGTGCCGTCGGTTTCGCCGGCTTCCAGTTCCTTCAGGCGGGCAACCGACTGCTTGACGGTACGGAAGTTGGTCAGGGTGCCGCCCAGCCAACGCTGGTTCATGAACGGCATGCCGCAACGCTCGGCTTCTTCACGAATGGTTTCGCGGGCGCTGCGCTTGGTGCCCAGGAACAGGACGGTGCCGCGCTTCTGGGCCACCGACGAGATGAAGTTCATCGCGTCGTTGAACAGCGGGACGGTCTTTTCCAGGTTGATGATGTGGATCTTGCCGCGGGCGCCGAAGATGTACGGAGCCATCTTGGGGTTCCAGTAGCGGGTCTGGTGGCCGAAGTGGACGCCGGCTTCCAGCATCTGACGCATGGTGACCTGGGGCATTGCAATACTCCTGATGGGGAACCTGCGCTTCCGCCCGCGGTAATAGGTATGCGGGACGCGTGGAAACGCGATGGGTTCCGGGGTTGGGCTTCCCTGTTGCCTCCGTGGCCGAACTCCTTGCGGAGCACCCCGGCACGGATGGGGGCAGCAGGTGTGGATTCACCGGTGACGTCCGGTGTGGACGGGGTCCCGCGCACGCTGGCGGCAGGAATCCGGTCGATTATAGCCCGCTTGGCGCGCCCGCTGCAATTGTGGGGTCCGGCGCGGTCAGCTCGACCTGGCGGCCGTCCTGCAGATGGGCCTGGAAACGCCCGCCATGGTAGCCGTTCGGCCGGGGCGGCAGCGCCCAGCGGCGTTCGTGCCCGGCCAGCAGATAGCCGGCCAGCCCCGGTAGCAGCAGGGTGCGCTGGCCGTCTTCGGCAACGAACACCAGGTCATGCAGGCGGGCGTGCAGCGGCCCGGCGTTGTTCAATCGCAGATGAGGCTGCGACGCGTCGGCGTCGAGCCGGGCCTGTACGCGGGGTTGCGCCTGCGGTGCGGCCTGGCCGCGGAACAGCGGGAGTGAGTAGCGGGGCAGGCCGGCCCGGCTGGGCTCCAGCACGATGCGATAGGCCTGTTCACCGGCCACGGGCTCGGGTCGGCCGGGCAGCAGCCAGACGCGCTGGCGGATGCCCGGGGCGAGATCGAGCTGGATCGGGCTGGCCAGGATCTGCCCGGTCGGCCGCAGCCGTTCGGCATCCACCTGTTGTTCCCAGGCCAGCACCCGCACCTGGCCCTGCCAGTGGCCGGGCCCGGGGTTGTACAGCCACAGCTCGGTGCGGCCGCCTTCGACGGGCAGCTGCAGGGTGGTGGGGGACAGGTCCAGTGCAGCGGCGGGCATGGCCAGCAGCGACGCCAGCAGGATCAGCGCCACACGCATCAGTAGATGACGGTCACGGCAGGCACCGGGTCTTCGTTGGCGGGCGGTGGTGCCAGATCGCGGACCTGGGCGGGCAACTGCGGCGCGTCACTGCGTTGCTGCGGAACCGGGCAGCGGCGGCTGCCGGCCTCGCCGCTGCAGGCGTCCACCACAGTGAGCCGGATCTGCAGCGGCGTGGTGCCCGGTTCAGCCCATGCGGGTGTGCTGGCGAACAGTATCGCCCCGATCAGAAATACGCGAACCACCCGCCAACCACCCTGCGTCAGGACTCGCTGCGCGGTATCGGCCGGATCGGCCGGAACTGTAGAGTCGAGCTTGCTCGACTGCGCCAGGCCAGCATCCACGCATGGGTGGATCTGCCGGAACCCCGTAGTAGGTGCCGACCGTCCGAAACCTGCCCGGTAGGTGCCGACCGTTGGTCGGCACGCCCATCAATAGGTAATCGTCACCTGCACCAGGTCGTTGTAGATGCCTGCCGGTGGCTGGCCGCTGACCGGCGGCACCCGGCCATAGATGGTCAGCTGCTGCGCGCTGCCGGTCCCGGTACCGCTGGCGGTATCGACGGTCAGCGTGTTGCCCCAGCGCTGGGTGCGGGTGGAATCGCGGTACAGCTCGTAGGTGAGGTAGTAGGTGCTGCCGCCGATGGTGGTGGCCATGCGCCGTGTGCTGGTGGCCGCGGGATTGTTCTGCCCGTTGTTGAGGCTGACCTGGTAGGCGGTGTTCTTCAGGCAGGTCAGGGTCAGCGTCGCGGTCTGGTCGATGTTGGCAGGAATGCCGCCGGTGACAGTGCCGAAGTTCATGTTGGTGGTGACGTAGCTGCCGCACTGCGGCAGCACATTGGCGGTGGCGGTGAAGCTGAAGGCCGCGCTGGCACTGTTGGTGCCGGTGGCACCGCCGTTGCAGGTGGCCGGCACGGTGGCGGTGCCGAGCAGTACTTCGTTCCAGGCCCAGGTCAGCACCACGTTCGCCCCGCTGAAGGTGCTGCTGTAGGCACCGGAAGCCAGCACCTGGTTGGCCGGGATCTGCGCGAACAGCTGGGTGGCCTGCGCGCCACTGCCGCCGGTCAGCAACGGCACGTTGTAGGTCATGGTCAGTTCCTGTGCCGGCGGCGTGCCGCGCGGGGCCAGCCCGGTCACCTGGCTGAAGTTGGAGGTGTTGTAGAGCTGGAAGTTCATGCTGTCGCTGGCGCTGGTCTTCATCGTCCGCCAGGTGGAGCTGCTGCCGCCGCCGCTGCCGGCACCGATGCCCACGCAGACCCGCACGCCGGTGGTGGCCAGCAGGCTCAGCGCGGCGGTGGTGCAGGTCACCGTGATGTTGAGCGTGCCGGTGGTCGCGCCAGGTGCATTGCTGTTGACGTTGCCGAACGGCAGCGTCGGGTCGGCGATGGCGGTGCACACGGCGGTGGCGCGCGCTGGCGCCGCCGCCAGCAGGCCAGCGATCAGCAGCAGGCCCAGCAGCACCCTCATGGCGCCACCTCCGGGATGCACGCCAGCGGTGCTGGCTTCGGCCGCGCGCCGGACGCCACCACCTTGGGCAGGTCCGGTACCTTCACCCGGCATTGCCCGCCGCTGGTGGTGATGTACAGCACGCTGCCGGCGGCCACGTCCTCCAGGTACAGCAGGCCGTCATAGCCCACCAGCGCCTGCCGCCCGTCGGGCAGCTGCACTTCGCTGCCCACCTCCAGCGGCTGCCCGTCCATGCTGTGCAGGGTCAGGCTCAGCGAGGGCCGCGAGCGCAGTTCGAAGGTCACCCGCGTGCCCGCGCGCTGGCGTGGGGTCACCCAGTCTTCGATGCGGTCGGCGCGCATGTCCTCAGGCAGGTCCAGGGTGTCAATCGAGACCCGGTTGCGCTGCCAGGACAGCAGTGGGCTGACCAGCAGCAGGCCGCGATCATCGGTCACGCCGATCAGCCGGTTCTCCAGCCGCACCGGCACGCCGCCCACGCCGTTGGTGCTGATCACCGCGAACGCGTCGGAGACCTCGCGGGTTGCGAAGGCATGCCCGCCCATCCACACCAGGCTGCCGCTGGCGCTGGCGTAGGCATAGTTCAGGCCGCCCTGGCGCGAGGCGCCAAGCGAATAGCGGCCGACATCGTTGAGGATGCCGACTTCGGCCAGGCCGCCGTTGCCATCCTCGCCGTGGCGTACCTGTGCGCGCCAGCCGACGCCGCCGGCGCTGCCATCGCCGGGCACCGGCTGGGTGACATCGGCCACCCAGCTCTGGCTGTCGCCGTTGCGTTGGCTGGACAGGCTGGCCTGGCGGTTGTTGCCCAGGCTGGCGGTGACGGACAGATAGAGGCTGCGGTCATCGCTGTTGTCCAGGTTCTGGTTCAGCGACAGGTAGGCCGACCAGCGCTGGCTCCAGCTGCGCGACCAGAACAGGCTGGCGTAACGGTTGTCCTCGCCGTCGGGGTAGCGCAGGCGCAGGTAGCTGGCGCTGAGCGTGCCCAGCCGCAGCAGGTCGACGCCGACCGTGGCCTGGTCGCTGATGTCTGGTGGCAGGTTGCCCTGCAGTGCGCCCAGGTCGCGATAGTCGCCGTGGCTGCGCACGCTGCGCAGGTTGAAATTGAAGCGGCGGTTGTTCCAGCTGTAGCCCAGTGCCCATTGCCCGCCCTGCAGGCCGTGGTAGTCGCTGCGCGCGTAGGCGGCATTGAACACCCCCGCGCCGCCGAGCAGCCACCAGCCGCCGAGGCCGGCCTGGGCCAGGCCACCGCCGCCTTCGGCATGCGCTTCGCCGGTAAAGGTATCGCTGACGCCGCCGCGCCAGCTGGCACTGGCCACGGTGCGATAGTCGTAGGCAAAGGAGCGTTGCCCGAAATCCTCGCGCAGGCGGCCGACGCCGACCGACCAGTCCGACAGGCCCTTGGCCAGCAGCTGCTGGGTGCCGTAGAAGCTGAAATCCAGGGTCTGCATGCGGCCGAACGCGTCGGTCACCACCACCTGTGCGGTGCCGGTACCGCTGATGCCGGGCTGGGCGCCCAGCTGGAACGGGCCGACCGGCACCTGGCCGCTGTACTGGCGCAGGCCATCGACGTACAGCTCGACGGTGGACGGCACCACCGCCTGGCCGAGGAAGCTGGGCGTCGGTGTCAGCACGCGATAGGGCTGCAGGCCGTAGTTGCGGCCGATCTGCAGGCCGCCCAGGCGCACCGGTCGGGTCCAGTCGACAAAGCCGCTGTAGAAGTCGCCGACGTCCAGGGTCAGCGCCTGGTCAGGGAAATCCAGGCTCCAGCGGGTGTCCAGGCGCACGCTCTCGCCGCGCCAGCGACGATCGCCGGGCTGCTGGTAGCGGCGGCTGACCGCGGTGTTCTCGAAGGTACCGTTGCCGATGCCGAACAGGCGCAGTTCCGAGCTCAGGCTGAGATTGCCGAGCGTATCCACGCGGCTGCCATACACGTCGTAGTTGAGCAGCAGGCCCGGTGAGGCCGTGCCGGCCAGTGCACGGGTCTGTGGGCGGCTGAGCACGGTGGTCGGCAGGGTCAGCTGGTCCAGCGGCACGTCCAGTGCCAGCGTCTGCATGTGCGCGTCGTAACGCACCACCGCGCCGCTGATCTGGTCCAGGTAGACCGGGGCATCACCGCTGGCATTGAAGCCGAGCTGGCGCAGCACCTCGGGGCTTGCCTGCAGGCGGCCACGGTTCTCGGTGAACGGCAGCAGGCCGCGCGGCGTGCTGTTGAGCGAAACATCCAGGTACAGCGTCTGGCTGGCGGTCAGCGGCGTTGGTGGTGGCAGGATTGCATCGGCTGACACGCCCGATACGTCTGCGGCGCCGGCGGCCGCGATACCGGGCACATCGGCGGCCTCGGTCGCCGCGGGAGCCAGGGCAGCCAACAGCGCGCCCATCAACGCCTCAGCGAGCCGGTGGTGGCGACAGTGGCGTCTGTTCCGACTCGCCATTGAGCTTGGCCGTGATCTGGTCGTTGTCGCGGTCGATCGCGATACGCTCGATCGGCCAGCGCATCACCTGTCCGGGCAGCACATAGCCCAGCAGCCCCGGATGCACGATGCGTGGGCGCTGCGTGCTGCCCAGCGCGAGATCGGCGATCTGCGCATAGCTGTTGCCGGTGTTGGCCACTTCCACCCCGTTGCGGCCGTCCTCCAGCCGCACCAGGCGCGCGGCCAGCTGTGGCGCGAGCTTGCCGCCGGAGGGCTGCACGAATACCGGGATCGAATAGCGCAGCACGAACTGCATGCCGTTGGCGCGGGTCGCCAGGTCGGGCACTTCGTCGACGATCAGCCGGTAGTAGCGCTGGACCTCCGGCGGCTGGTTGACCGGACGCATCACCCGCACCAGCTGTTGCTGGCCGGCGGCCAGTTCCTGCATCGGCGGGGTGGCCAGCAGCTCATCGGTGGGCAGCAGCTGTTCCTGCCCATCCTGCTGTACCCAGCGGAACACGCGCACCTGCAGCCTGACCGGCGAGGTGCCGCTGTTGGTCAGCCACAGTTCGCCTGCGCGCTGGCGGGCTTCGAGCTGCAGGCTGGTGGGGGCGACCTGCAGGCTGGTGGCGCCGGCGGCGGTGGCGAGCAGCAGGCTCAGGGCGAGCAGCGCCACGCCGGTGGCGCGCCACGGGCGGGGTCCGGCCATGCGGGCGTGCTCCATCAATAGGTGATCGTGGCGGTGACCGTATCCAGGTAGTTGCCGGTGGCCGGGTTGTTGGTGCTCAGGTTCAGGATCTGGCCGTAGACGATGTAGGGCACCGCCAGGCCGGTGCCGATGCCGGCCTGGGTGTTGGTGCCGGTGGTGGCGCCCCAGACCAGGGTGTGCGCCGCGTCCTGGTAGAGCTGGTAGCCGACATAGTTGTTGGCGGTCACAGCCGCATTGGTGTTCTTCATGCGGCGGGTGGTGACGTCGTTGGCCGTGCTGGCGTTGGCGCCCGCGTTCAGCGAGATCGTGTATGGGGTCAGCGCCGAGCACTGCGCGGTCACCGTGCCCTGGCCCAGGGTGGGGGTGGCGGTGGTCGATGCGGCGGTGCCGAAGTCAACGTTGGTGGCCGCTGCGGCGGTGATGGTGCAGGCCTTGGTGACCACCAGGGTGACGTTGAAGGTGGTGGTGTCGGCCGCCAGCGCCGGACCGCTCAGCAGGAGCGCCCCCAGGGCCCAGGCAAGCGGGGAACGAAGCGGGGATCGCATGGACAACCTCCCTGACCCGAAGGTCCGTTGAACAAGGCGAAGGCGGCATGTTCGGTGCCGCTTTGACGACGGTCGCCGCCAGCTTGTGCGGCTAAGTGTCTGTAATCCGTGATAAATAGTGATCCGAAAGGGCGAATCCCATCACGCTTTCACTTTCCTTGCCGGAACCGTGCACGGCCCGCAACGCCAGTTGGGTGGCGTTCGTTCAGATTGCGGCCGGATCGGCGATAATGGGCGCCATGAGCGTGAATCTGAAAACCCCGCAGGAAATCGAGATGATGCGCGTCGCCGGCCGCCTGGCCAGCGAAGTGCTCGACATCGTCACCCCCCACGTCAAGCCCGGTGTCACCACCGAGGAACTGGACCGCATCTGCCACGACCACATCGTGAACGTGCAGGGCGCCATTCCGGCCAACGTCGGCTACCGCGGCTTCCCCAAGACCGTGTGCACTTCGGTCAACAACGTCATCTGCCACGGCATTCCCAGCGAAGGGAAGGTGCTCAAGGATGGCGACATCATCAACATCGACGTGACCGTCATCAAGGATGGCTGGCACGGCGATACCAGCCGCATGTATTTCGTCGGTACGCCGTCGGTGATGGCCCGCCGCCTGGTGGAAGCCACCTATGAAGCGATGTGGCGCGGCATCCGTGCGGTGCGCCCGGGTGCGACCCTGGGCGACATCGGCCATGCCATCCAGAGCTATGCCGAAGGCGAACGTTTCAGCGTGGTGCGCGAGTACTGCGGCCACGGTATCGGCAAGGTCTACCACGACGAGCCGCAGGTGGTGCATTACGGCCGCCCGGGCCAGGGCCTGGTGCTGCAGCCGGGCATGACCTTCACCATCGAACCGATGATCAACGAGGGCACCCGCTACAACAAGGTGCTGCCGGATGGCTGGACCGTGGTGACCAAGGACCGCAAGCTGTCGGCGCAGTGGGAGCACATGATCGCGGTCACCGAGACCGGCGTGGACGTGCTGACCCTGTCGCCGGGCGAATCGCAGGTCGCCTGACCATGCTGCCGGCGGGTTCACTGCTGGACGCGCCGGCCGATTCGCTTGACGATTCCGAATGGGCGTCTGCCGCACGGCAGGCGCTGCAACAGGCCGATGCGCGCCTGTACCGCCGCTTCGACCAGGGCGACAACATCGAGCGCCTGCTGGCGCTGCGCGCGCGTGCGGCCGACCATCTGATCCGCCTGGCCTGGCAGCGCTGCCTGCCGGCCGACAGTGGACTGTCGCTGTTCGCGGTGGGCGGCTATGGCCGCGGCGAGCTGTTCCCGCGGTCGGACATCGACCTGCTGGTGTTCGGTGACGCGCAGGCACAGCTCGCTCATGAGCCCGCATTGGCACGCCTGTTCGCGCTGCTGTGGGACTGCGGGCTGGCGGTCAGCCATGCCGTGCGCTCGGCCGCGCAGTGCCGCCAGGCCGCTGCCGACCAGACCGTGCTGACCGCGCTGATCGAGGCGCGTCCGATCCTGGCCGACGATGCGGCGCGCCGCGCGTTGCGCGAAGCGATCGACGATCGCGAACTGTGGCCGGCGCGGACCTTCTTCCTGGCCAAGCTGGAAGAACTGCGCAACCGCCACCAGCGTTTCGGTGATACCGCCGACAACCTGGAGCCGGACCTGAAGGACGGCCCGGGTGGCCTGCGTGACCTCAACACGCTGGGCTGGATGGCGCTGCGTGCGTTCGGCGTGCGCGATCTGGAGGCGCTGGTCGGGCTCGGCCACCTGGGCGCCGACGAAGCGGCTGCATTGAAGCGCGAGCGCGCGGTGCTGGCGCGGCTGCGCTTCGGCCTGCACCTGGTGGCGCGCCGCCCGGAAGAGCGCCTGCGCTTTGATTACCAGAAGACCCTGGCCGCACGCCTGGGCTTCGAAGACGACGCCGAGAATCTGGGTGTCGAAAAAATGATGCAGGGCTTCTACCGCGCTGCATCGGTGGTGCGCCGGATCAGCGACCGCCTGCTGCAGCGCTTCGAGGAGCAGTTCGATGGCGAGGCGCAGCCGGAACCGCTGACCGTGGGTTTTTCGCTGCGCCGTGGTTACCTGGCCGCGAACGAGGCCGACTGGCCACGCGCGGATATCGGCCAGGTGTTCGCGCTGTTCGCCAGCTGGGCCAACAACCCGCAGGTGCGTGGCCTGCATTCGCTGACCGCGCGCGCGCTGGCCGAATCGCTGCCGCTGCTGCCGGCCTACGACCAGGCCGACACCGATGCGCGCGAGCAGTTCATGACCCTGCTGCGTGGTCAGCGCCCGGTCGATACGCTTTCGCGCATGGCGCGGCTGGGCGTGCTTGGCCAGTGGATCCCGGCGTTCGCCCAGGTCAGCGGGCGCATGCAGTTCGACCTGTTCCATGTCTACACCGTGGATCAGCACACGCTGATGGTCCTGCGCAACATCGGTCAGTTCGCCAGCAGCCGCGCCGACGAGCGCTTCTCCATCGCCCATGAAGTCTGGCCGCGCCTGCGCAAGCCGGAGCTGCTGCTGCTGGCCGGGCTGTTCCATGACATCGCCAAGGGCCGCGGCGGCGATCACTCCGAGCTGGGCGCGGTGGACGCGCGTGCGTTCTGCCAGGCGCATGCGTTGAGCGTGACCGACACCGAACTGGTGGCCTGGCTGGTCGAGCAGCATCTGCGCATGTCGGTGACCGCGCAGAAGCAGGACATCGCCGATCCAGAGGTGATCCATCGTTTCGCCACCCTGGTCGGCAGCCGCGACCGCCTGGACTACCTGTACCTGCTGACCTGCGCCGACATCGCCGGCACCAGCCCCAAGCTGTGGAACGCCTGGAAGGACCGGCTGCTGGCCGATCTGTACTTCGCGACACGGCGCGCATTGCGCGAGGGACTGGAGCATCCGGTGCCGGCCGCCGAGCGCGTGGCCGAGGCGCGCGACAGCGTGCGCGCGCTGGTGCGCGAACAGGGCTACGACGACGCCACCATCGACCGCCAGTTCGCGGTGATGCCTGACGAAGGCTTCATCCGCCTGCGCCCGGAACAGCTGGCCTGGCAGGCTGCCGCACTGGTGCCGGTGAAGCAGGGCCAGGCCCTGGTGAAGGTGCGCCGGATCAGCGTCGACGACCCGGCGCTGGAAGTGTTCGTGCATTCGCCGGACCGCGACGGCCTGTTCGCCGCCATCGTGATGACCCTGGACCGCAAGGGCTACGGCATCCACCGCGCGCGCGTGCTCGATGGTCCGGCTGAGACCATTTTCGATACGTTTGAAGTGAGCCCGGCCGATACGTTTGCCGATGGCAGCAGCGCCAATCTGGAAGCGGCACTGCGCGAAGCGCTCGGTGGCGATCTGGCCCGCCTGCGGCCGTCACGCCGGGTCGTGCCACGCCAGCTACGCCACTTCCGTTTCGCCCCGCGCATCGAGTTCCGCGATGAACCCGGCGCGACCCGCTTTGCCCTGGTCGCTCCCGACCGTCCCGGCCTGCTGGCCGACGTGGCGTTCGTGCTGCGCAACCAGGGCCTGCGCGTGCACGACGCGCGCATTGCCACATTCGGCGAACGCGCCGAAGACACCTTCGTGATCAGTGACGAACACGACCTCCCCCTGACTGAACCTGCCCGGCAGCAGCTGCATGACGCGATGCTGGCCTGTCTGGACCCTGATCGAAACGCCGGAGACCCCGCCTGATGGCCACCAAGCCTGTGAAGAAGACTGCTGCCACCACCAAGAGTGCAGCGGCCAAGAAATCTGCCGCCATGCCGGCCGCGAAGAAGGCCGCGGCGCCGAAGAAAGCCGCAGCGGTGAAGGCCCCGGCGAAGAAGGTGGCTGCGCCGAAGAAGGCCCCGGTCAAGAGCGCCGAAGCCGCACGCGCCGAAACCATCGCCCGCAAGTCGCTGCGCAAGCCGCCGGTGCCGGGCGTGGAAGAGCTGAAGTTCGGCATCGAGAGCGCCTTCGAGCGCCGCGCGACGCTGACCCTGCACGAGCTGGAAGGCTCCACCCGTCCGCTGGTCAACCGGGTGATCGATGGCCTGGAAACCGGTGAATTCCGTGTGGCCGAGCCGGACGGCCACGGCGGCTGGAAGGTCAACGAGTGGCTGAAGAAGGCGGTGCTGCTGTACTTCCGTGTCAATGACATGGCGGTGGTCGACGCCCGCCCGGCGCCGTTCTGGGACAAGGTCGAATCGCGCTTTGCCGGCTATGACGAAGCGAAGTTCCGCCGCGCCGGCGTCCGCGTGGTGCCGGGGGCGATCGCCCGCCGTGGCACGTACTTCGGCAAGGACGTGGTGCTGATGCCGAGCTTCACCAACATCGGCGCCTACGTCGGCGAAGGCACCATGGTCGATACCTGGGCCACCGTCGGCTCCTGCGCGCAGATCGGCCAGCATTGCCACCTGTCCGGCGGTGCCGGTATCGGCGGCGTGCTGGAGCCGCTGCAGGCCAGCCCGACGATCATCGAAGACCACTGCTTCATCGGCGCGCGTTCGGAAGTGGTGGAAGGCGTGGTGGTCGGCCACCACAGCGTGATCGGCATGGGCGTGTTCCTCAGCCAGAGCACCCGCATCTACAACCGCGCCACCGGCGAAATCACCTACGGCTACATCCCGCCGTACAGCGTGGTGGTGTCCGGCTCGCTGCCGAGCAAGGACGGTACCCACTCGCTGTACTGCGCGGTGATCGTCAAGCAGGTTGATGCCAAGACCCGCAGCAAGACCAGCGTCAACGACCTGCTGCGCGGCCTGGCCGACTGAAGGTGACCGCGCCGCAGGACCTGGCGCAGTCTGCGATCTACCGGCACCCGTCCGACAGCCTGTTCGGGCGGGTGCTGCCGCGCCTGCTGCACGCGGTGCAATGGACCTGGCTGCGCCGCGCGCTGTCGCGGCGCTGGCCGATGCCGGCGCTGCTCAGCGACGTGCGCGACGTGGTCTACGTGAGCTGGTGGGTCGATGTGCGCCATGCACCGCCGCCACCGCCGAGCCATCACTACGTGGTGCATGAAGGGCGCACGCCGTACACCATCCTCAGCTACCGCCACGGTCATTTCGGGCCCGCACTGGCCGGCCCGCTGCGCGCATTGATGCCGTCGCCGCGGCAGAGCAACTGGCGCTGGTACCTGCGCCGTGACGATGATCCTGAAGGCACACCGGTCGTGCTGTTTGATCGCAACGTGATGGACCAGCTGACCTGCGTCGCTGGCGCGCGCGCGTTCAGCGATGCCATGCAGCCCCACCTTTCCGCCCGCTTCGCGCATGTGCTCGACGCCGATGGCGCGGGCCACACATTGATCGAGAGCGGGCAGGGCAGCGCGCCGGCGTTGCATCTGCGCTGGCAGGCTGCCGCAGGGTGGAGCGTGGCCGGGTGGTCGGCCGCCTTCGGTGGCGATGCTGCCCTGCTGCGTTTCCTGACCTGCCAGGACGAGGCCATCGCCCGCACCTGCGACCACCGCTGGGCCAGTACCCGCATTGCCCTGCCGGTGGCCGTCGACACCTTGCAGCCGCTGTGCCTTTCGGGCGAACTGCAGTGCCCGCGCCTGCAGGCGATGGGTGTGGCGCTTGAATCGGGCCTGGCCTTCCGTTTGCCGAGGGTGCCGTTCCGGGTCGTGTCCGAGCGCCTGTTGTGAGATTCTGGCCCTCTGTTTTCCAGCATCACAGATGGCCATGAGCACCACTGTCTACGGTTTGAAGAACTGCGATACCTGCAAGAAGGCGACCAAGTGGCTGGACCGCTTCGGTGTGCCGTATACCTTCGTCGATTACCGCGATAACAAACCGAGTCCGGAGACGCTGCTGGAATGGGCCGCGCAGCTGGGCGGGCTGGCGGCGATGGTCAACAAGTCCTCCACCACCTGGCGGCAACTGCCGGACAACCGCAAGGCGGCCGAGTCCGATGCCGAATGGAAGTTGCTGCTGCGCGAGTACCCGCAGTTGATAAAGCGCCCGCTGGTGGTCACCGCCGATGGCACGGTCAGCCAGGGCTTCAGTGACAACGGCTTCAAGGCACGCTTCGGCGCGGGCAGCGCATGAGTGCCGTTCTCGACCTGACCTGCGAGCTGATCGCGCGGCCCTCGGTGACGCCCGATGATGCCGGCTGCCAGGCGCTGCTGGCCGCACGCCTGAAGCAGGCCGGGTTCCACTGCGATCACCTGCGCCTGGGCGAGGTCGACAACCTGTGGGCGACCCACGGCAGCGGGGCGCCGGTACTGGTCCTGCTCGGCCACACCGACGTGGTGCCCACCGGACCGCGCGAGGCCTGGACCAGCGACCCGTTCACGCCGACGATCCGTGACGGCGTGCTGTATGGCCGCGGTACGGCCGACATGAAGGGCAGTGTGGCCGCGTTCGTGGTTGCGGCCGAACAGTTCGTCGCCGCGCACCCCGATCATCCCGGCACACTGGCGGTGCTGCTGACCAGTGACGAAGAGGGCGATGCCATCGACGGGGTGCGTCATGTCGCACGGCTGTTCGCCGAACGTGGCCAGCGCATCGACTGGTGCATCACCGGCGAGCCGTCGTCGACCGCGACGCTGGGCGACCTGTTGCGGGTCGGCCGCCGTGGCAGCCTGTCGGCCAAGTTGCGCGTGCAGGGCGTACAGGGCCATGTGGCCTACCCGGAAAAGGCACGCAACCCGATCCACCAGGCGGCGCCGGCACTGGCCGAGCTGAGCGCACGGCGCTGGGACGGCGGCTATGAGAGCTTCCCGCCGACCAGCCTGCAGATCTCCAACATCCACGCCGGCACCGGCGCCAACAACGTGATTCCCGGCGAACTCGAAGTGGATTTCAACATCCGCTACAACCCGCACTGGGATGCGCCGAAGCTGGAAGCGGAGATCACCGCGCTGCTGGACCGGCATGACCTGCAGTACACGCTGAAGTGGCATCGCAGCGGCGAGCCGTTCTACACCCCGGAAGGCACGCTGCGGGCGGCCGCGCGTGCGGTGCTGGCCGAGCACATCGGCCGTGCACCGGAAGAAAGCACCGGCGGCGGCACGTCCGATGCGCGCTTCATCGCGCCGTTGGGTGCGCAGTGCATCGAAGTGGGCCCGGTCAACGCCAGCATCCACCAGGTGGACGAGAACGTGCGCGTGGACGAGCTGGAAGCGCTACCGGGCCTGTATCAGCGACTGGTGGAACGGCTGCTGGTGTGAGGTCGGCAGGCCTTCCTGTAGAGCCGAGCCATGCTCGGCTGATGTTCCCCGATAGAAGCAGCCGAGCATGGCTCGGCTCTACTATTCCGAGAAAAGGAAGAACGGCGGCTTGATCGCCTTTTCCCAGTAACTCGGCGCCGCCATGTAGAAGTGCTGCGCCTCGGCCCTGGCAAACCAGCCGGCCGCCGCAGCGGTATCCTTCTCCACACCCGGCGCACTCCGGCCCAGCAGCAGCCCGGCGAAGTACTGCCCAAACACGTTGCCCTGCTCGCCGGCACGCTGGTACAGCAGCAGGGCTGCCGCCGGATCGCGCGGCAGGCCCACGCCGCTTTCCAGCAATGCCCCCAGATCCACCTGCGCCTCGGCGTCGCCGCGATCCGCACGCCGTTGGAGGCGGGCGACCAGCGGGTGCACCGCATCGCCTTGCGGCGTCACGGCATCCGGCAATCGCGAGGAGCGGCTCGGATAGCGCTGGTAGATCATCGCGCGCAGGTCCCAACGCAGAGCCTGCTGCGCGTCGCCCTGCTGGCGATAGGCAGCAGCCAGTTCCTGGAACGCGTAGGGATTGCCGTGATTCGCCGCGGCCCGATAGGCGCGCTCGCCGCGTCGCCACGAGGCACGCAGCACAGGTGCAGGATCGATGTGCGGACTGTCGGCATGCCGCAGCGCGCCGGAGGTCCAGATCCGGCCCAGTGCTTGTTCTGCCTTGGTGTTGTGGAAGGTCCAGGGCGTGACCGCTGCGGCGCGCTCGTAGTAGGCGACCGCACGCGGATCGTTGAAGCGTTCGAAGGTCTGTGCGGTTTCCCAGGCCCCCTCGAAACTGCCGTCGTTGCCGCGGCGTTCCAGCGCCTGCAGCTGGGCCGCAGGCAGGCGCGAAGGCGCGGGCAGGGTCTGGCAGGCGGCCAGGCCCAGGCAGAGCAGGGCGGCCAGTACGGCGGTGCGTCCAGTGCGGTGTTGCATTTCCATTACACAGTGCAGGGGGGGACCATTATGCGCTTCACCTGTGGTTGCCGACGCAACTGTTGCGCCGCGCGAAGAACCGGGGTAGGGTCAGTGCCATGTCGATCCGCCTGGCCACCGCCGTCAACAACAACCGCAATAATCTGCGCGCGAATAATCGTGCGCGGCCGATGCGGGACTGCGCCCTGGGTAGATAGACAGCAACACACGCCCGGACACCAGAAAACCCGCATCGGCCGATGCGGGTTTTTTTGTGCCCGGGCGCAGTCTTCCCGGGCCTGGATGGCCGGTCGAACACCCTCCCTTCATGAAATCCCCCAACAGGAGCTCTGCCATGTGTTCGATCTTCGGAATCTTCGGCCTGCAGGCCGGTGACGATCTTCCCGCCCTGCGCCGCCACGCGCTGGAACTGTCGCAGCGCCAGCGCCACCGGGGTCCGGACTGGAGCGGCGTATACCTCGACGAAGGCGCCTTGCTGGTGCACGAACGGCTGGCCATCGTCGATCCGGCCGGTGGCTCGCAGCCGCTGTTGTCGGCCGATGGCCAGCTGGCGCTGGCGGTGAACGGCGAGATCTACAACCACCAGCAATTGAAGGCCGCGCTGACCACCGCCTACGACTTCCAGACCGGTTCGGACTGCGAAGTGATCAACGCGCTGTACCGCCAGGGCGGGTCGCCGACGCAGTGGCTGGAGCAGCTCAACGGCATCTTCGCCTTTGCGTTGTGGGACCGCGACAGTGGCCGCGTGCTGGTGGCGCGGGATCCGGTCGGCGTGGTGCCGCTGTACTGGGGCCACGATGCGCAGGGGCGCCTGCGGGTTGCCTCGGAAATGAAGGCGCTGGTCGATTCCTGCGCCGATGTCGCGCAGTTCCCGCCGGGTCACTATTTCGACAGCGCCAGCGGCGAACTGGTGCGCTACTACCAGCAGCCGTGGCGTGAGTATGCGGATGTGCAGGGCCGCCAGGCCGACCTCGCCGAACTGCGGCAGGCCTTCGAGCACGCGGTCGAGCGCCAGCTGATGAGCGACGTGCCGTATGGCGTACTGCTGTCCGGCGGCCTGGATTCATCGCTGGTGGCCGCCGTGGCCGCACGCTACGCGCGACGTCGCATCGAGGACGGCGGGCAGACCGAAGCCTGGTGGCCGCGCCTGCACTCGTTCGCGATCGGGCTGAAGGGTTCGCCCGACCTGGCCGCTGCCGCGGTTGCCGCCGAAGCGCTGGGCACCGTGCACCACGGCTTCGAATACACCTTCGAAGAAGGCCTGGACGTGCTGCCGGAAGTGATCCGGCACATCGAAACCTACGACGTCACCACCATCCGCGCATCGACGCCGATGTTCCTGCTGGCGCGGCGGATCAAGGCGATGGGGGTGAAGATGGTGCTCTCCGGCGAGGGCAGCGACGAGATCTTCGGTGGCTACCTGTATTTCCACAAGGCGCCGGATGCGCGCGAATTCCACGACGAGCTGGTGCGCAAGCTCGATGCCCTGCACAACTACGATTGCCTGCGTGCCAACAAGTCGATGATGGCCTGGGGCGTGGAGCCGCGCGTCCCGTTCCTGGACCGTGAATTCCTCGATGTGGCGATGCGTTTCGATGCTGCGCACAAGATGGTCGGCGCGGGGTTCGGTGGCCGTCGCATCGAGAAGGCGGTGCTGCGCGAGGCGTTCGATGGCTATCTGCCGGACAGCATCCTGTGGCGGCAGAAGGAGCAGTTCAGCGATGGCGTCGGCTACGGCTGGATCGACGGGCTGAAGGCGCATGCCGAAGCGCAGGTGAGCGACCGTGTGCTGGCGGCGGCCGACAAGCGCTTCCCGCACAACCCGCCGCAGACCAAGGAGGCGTACTACTACCGCCACCTGTTCGAGCAGTTCTTCCCGAGTCGTGCGGCTGCCGAGACGGTACCGGGCGGCAAGTCGATCGCCTGTTCCTCGCCGGCGGCGATCGCCTGGGATGCCAGCTTCGCGGCGGCGGCCGACCCTTCCGGACGCGCGATCGCCGGCGTGCACGAACAAGCCTTGGCGTAATGCTTCCGCCGGGCCATGCCCGGCGAGCACAAGGAGAACTCAATCCCCTCCGTCCCCTTTCTGCGACGTATCATCGGCGCCCTGCACATTGGGGAATGTTCATGGACGTACCGCGCGGCAGCCAACGGGCGCCGATGAAGTGGGGATGGCGCTACCTGGCGTGGGTCGCGCTGCCCTTGCTGGCCGGTGTACTGCTGGCACGCTACGCTGGCCCTGCTGAACCCGCTGCGGTTGCCCGCGCTGCGGCTGGGGCCGAAGGCGGCTGGGCACAGCATCTGGCCTCACCGCTGGGCCTGTTCCTGCTGCAGCTGCTGGTGCTGCTGCTGGTGGCCAAGGGTGCCGGCGCGCTGCTGAAGCGGCTGGGCCAGCCAGCGGTGATCGGCGAGATGGCGGCCGGCCTGATGATGGGCCCACTGGTGCTGGGCAGCGTGCTGCCGCAGCTGCATGGGGCGCTGTTCCCGGCCAGTTCGCTGGGGCCGCTGGGCATGCTCAGCCAGCTGGGCGTGCTGATGTTCCTGCTGGTGGCCGGTGCCGAGCTGGATCTGGCTGCGCTGCGCGGGCGACGGCGTTTTGCGTTCACGGTCAGCCATGCCGGCATCGCGGTGCCGTTCGTGCTTGGCGTTGCGCTGGCGATCTGGCTGTACCCGCAACATGGCCCGCAGGGAGTGGGCTTCACCGCATTCGCGCTGTTTGTCGGCATCTCGATGAGCATCACCGCGTTCCCGGTGCTGCTGCGCATCCTCGCCGACCGCGGCATCACCCAGACACCGCTGGGCCAGACCGCCATCGCCTGCGCCGCCTTGGGCGACGCCACCGCGTGGTGCCTGCTGGCGCTTATCGTTGCCGCGGCCCAGGCCAGCGGCTGGCTGCCGGCCAGCCTCAACCTGCTGTGCGTGGTTGCGTTCGTGGCGTTGATGCTGGGGCTGGTGAAGCCCTGGTTCGCCCGTCAGCACATCGCGCCGGGCCGCGAAGGGCGCTGGCTGCTGGGCATCCTGCTGCTGTCGCTGGCCAGCGCGCTGGTTACCGAAATGCTCGGCATCCACGCCTTGTTCGGTGCCTTTGCCGCCGGCGTGGCGGTCTCGTCCAACACGCAGCTGCGCGAGCTGCTGATGGCCCGCGTCGAACCGTTCGCGGTGACGCTGCTGCTGCCGCTGTTCTTCGCCATGACCGGCCTGCGCATGCGTGCCGATGCGCTGCAGGCCAGCGATGTCGTGCTGTGCGTGGTGGTGATCGTGGTGGCCACGGCGGGCAAGCTGCTGGGCACCTTCAGTGCGGCGCGCAGTGCCGGCATGCCAACGCGTGAAGCCTGGCGGTTGGGTGCATTGATGAACACCCGCGGCCTGATGGAGCTGATCGTGCTCAATCTGGGCTACGAGCTGGGGCTGCTCGGCGACCGCCTGTTTGCCGTGCTGGTGATCATGGCGCTGGTGACCACGGCGATGACCGGACCGCTGTTGAACCTGATCGAGCGGCGTAGAAGCTGACCCGGTAGCGCCGCGTGGGCATGTGAGCGCCGCCGTCAGCGCGCTGGCACCAGCGTCATGGTGTGCTGCGCCTTGCCGGGCAGGAATGGGGTCGGGCGGCCATGCACCCAGTCTTCGTGGCCGGCGCCCCAGTACGGCGACAACGGGTGCCCGCTCTGGCCGCCGGGCATGTGCACGATGCCGTCGGCCTCGTGGCCGGGCGATACCACCATGCGCTGGGAGGCGCCGAAGTTCGGCGTCTGCACGCGCGGCATGTCGCGGTCGCCGGGCAGGCGGTCGGCCGGCATGCACAGCCAGCGCTTGGCGAACCCGGGCAGCGCGCGTGCGATCGGGTGGCAGATCGCCGCGGTATTGCGCTCGCCCCAGGTGCGCTGGGCCAGCGGTCCCTGCTGTGACAGCTCAGCTTCGGTACGCCGGGCGGCATCGAGCAGCAGCGCGTCCCAGCTGTCGTATGCCGGTGGCAGCAGGTTGGCCGGGCGCTGTTGCAGCATCGGCCAGGCCACGCCCTCCAGCTGCGCCAGGCGCGGCTCCAGGAAGTCGTCGCCGAGCTGCGCATGGGCAGGTGCCAGCAGCGCGCGCGACAGCGTATCCATCACGTTCGAACGGAATTCGCGCACCACCCGGTAACTCACCGAACTGGCCGAGGCGCGGCCGCCCCATTGGTGGCTGGCCGCCTTCAACCGCTTCAGTGCCGGATCGTCGCTGCGCTCGATGACGTCGTGCAGCAGCGCCCACCAGCGCTGCAGGAACACCGCACGGTCATCGAGCTGGATCGCCAGCAGATCGTGTTCGTCGAAACGCTCCTGCATCGCCAGCAGATCGCGGATCTGGCGCGCACGTGCGCCGAGGTCGTATCCACCATCACCGGCGATGGCCAGCGCCTCACCGTCGAGCACGCGACCGTTGGCCGTCCACAGGCGATGGCCTGGCGGGTCGATCAAGGCCGGTGCGGCGTCGCTGCGCAGCGGCCATGGCGCGCACTGTTGGTTGCTGGCGGCGGTGAAGCCGGCGGGTGCGCAGCCGGGTCCGCGATCCGCACGCGCACCGATCAGGCGCCAGGCGATGCGGCCGCTGCGGTCGGCGATCACCAGGTTCTGCGCGGGGATACCGGCGTGGTCGGCGAAGTGCAGGGCGCCATCGAGATCACCGGCGCGGGCCAGATCGCTGAAATCCAGTCGTACTGCGCCGGGCAGATGAGCCACCCAGCGCAGGGCATCGCCACTGCCATCGGCGTGGGTGTGCAGGAGCGGTCCCCAGGCTGTCTCGCGCACCGGAAACACCACGTCGGCCTGGCCCGCCACGGCGATGCGCTCCTGATGCACGGTAACGGCGGCGTTGGCCGGTTCCGTACGGTAATCAGCGGTGTCGATGTAACTGTTGGTGAAGCCCCAGGCGATGTGGCCGTTGCTGCCGACGATCACCGCCGGCAGGCCGGGCAGCGAGAAGCCGCTGACATCGACCTGGCCGCCGGCGGCCTGCGGGTCGGGATAGCGCAGCCGCACCCGGAACCACAGGCCCGGTGCGCGCAGGCCCAGATGCATGTCGTCGGCGACGATCGCACGGCCGTCGGCGGTGAGCGCACCGGCCACGGCAAAGTTGTTGCTGCCAACGGCGTCGGCCTCGTCCTGCGCGGCGCCCGGTGTTGCCTTCAGGCTGCGCAGATCGAGCTGGCTGGCGTCGGGCAGGGCGGCGTTGCCGGTCGGTTGCCCGAACAGCGGTGCATCCCATTCGGTGCCATCGTGGGCAAGCAGGGCGTACAGCGGTGGCGGCACCACCGCACGGATGCGCTGCATCGCCAGCTCGGTACGGTTGTCCGGGTCCTGCAGGTCGGCATACATGGCCAGCCCGGCCAGCACGCTGTCGCTGGCCTGCCACGGTTGCGGTGCCTGCCGCAGCAGCAGGTAGGCCCAGGGGCGCACGGAGAGATCGGCCAGGCCCTCATTGACCCCACCGACATAGGCGCTCACGGCTTCGATGTTGCCGCCCAGCGCAGCCTGCATGTTCGCCTCGGTGCGTGCGCGCAGCCGATGCACGCGCATGCGCTTGTCGGCCTCGATGGCCTTTGGCCCGAACAGGGCCGACAGCTCACCGGCGGCACTGCGCCGCATCAGGTCCATCTCGAAGTAGCGTTCCTGCGCATGCACGCGGCCCAGTGCACGCATGGCATCGGCCTGGCTGCCGGCGGTGATGGTGACCACGCCCAGCGCATCGCGCTCGACGGTGACCGGCCCGGCCAGGCCGGGCAGGGGGCGCTCGCCGTCCAGGTCGGCCAGGCTGCCGCGCAGCAGCAGCCACAGGACCAGGACGGTGGCCAGCACGATGGCGATCAGCACGCCCAGCATCCAACGCCATGTACGTCGCATCGCACGTCCTTTCCGAACTCGTGGGTCGATTGTAGCCGCAGGCGCAACTGCGACTGATTCCGATTAGATCACCGTATTCTGAAATGCGGCACCCTATGTCACATCGATTCACAGGAGCCCCCCCATGAAAGGCAACCCGGACGTCATCGCCTGCCTGAAGGAACTGCTGCGCGGCGAACTCGCTGCCCGCGACCAGTACTTCATCCATTCCCGCCGCTACGAGGACCAGGGCCTGTTCGCGCTGTACGAACGCCTGAACCACGAGATGGAAGAGGAAACCCAGCACGCCGACGCGCTGCTGCGCCGGATCCTGTTCCTGGGTGGCGACCCGGACATGCGCCCGCATGCCACCGAGCCGGGCAGGACCGTGGAGGAGATGCTGCAGAAGGATCTGGATACTGAATACGCCGTTCGGAACAATCTTGCCGCCGGCATGAAGCTGTGCGAAGAGAACGGTGACTATGTGAGCCGCGACATCCTGCTGGCGCAGCTGAAGGACACCGAGGAAGACCACGCCTGGTGGCTGGAGCAGCAACTGGGCCTGATCAAGCGCATCGGCCTGGAGCTGTACCAGCTGAGCAAGATCGACGGCAACGGCGCTCCGGCGCACTGAGCCGGCACCGCGCTCGGTAGAGCCGACCGCTGGTCGGCTGCTTTCCGGTAGAGCAGCCGACTGGCAGTCGGCTCTACCAGGAGCACAACGTTCTGTCGCCCGCCAGCACCGGAGCACCGCCAGCCAGCCTTCGCCAGCCAGCCGCTCCGCCGCCCGCCAGCCGACAACGAAAAAGCCGGGGAATGCCCCGGCTTTCTCGTGTCTGACGTCCCTGGATTCCGGTAGTGCCGGCCAGCGGCCGGCACTACCGCTTACTCCACCGACAGGCCTTCCACCTTCTGCCAGCCGCGCGGCAGCAGGTGGCCGCGCGTGGCGCGGGCGCCGAGGTAGGCGTCGAGCTCGTTGAACTTCAGCCCCATGGTGCGCTGGCCACTGCGCACCTGCAGGGTCTGGCCCGGGCTGATCGCCACGATGGCGACCACGCGTTCGGTGGCGAGCTTGGCCTTGGGGATCTCGATGATCTTGTTGCCCTTGCCCTTGTCCAGTTCCGGCAGGTCGTTGGCGGCAATCGCCAGCAGGTTGCCCGAACTGGTCACCGCGACGATGCGGTCGGTGGCCACGTTCGCCACCACCGACGGGGTCAGCACCGACGAGCCGGACGACAGGTTCAGCATCGCCTTGCCAGCCTTGTTGCGGCCGATCAGGTTCTCGAAGCGGGTGACGAAGCCGTAGCCGTGGGTAGAGGCCAGCACGAAGCGGGTGTCCGGTTCGGCGCTGGCCAGGGTCACGAAGCTGGTGCCCGGGGCCGGCGAGAAGCGGCCGGTCAGTGGCTCGCCGTTGCCGCGCGCCGAGGGCAGGGTGTGCACCGGCGTCGAATAGGCGCGGCCTTCGCTGTCGAGGAACGCGACCTGCTGGGTGCTGCGTGCGCGCACCGCGCCCTGCAGCGCGTCGCCATCGCGGTAGGACAGCGCGGACGCATCGACGTCGTGGCCCTTGGCGGCGCGGATCCAGCCCTTCTCCGACAGCACCACGGTCATCGGCTCGCTCGGCACCAGCTCGGTCTCGTCGATGGCCTGCGCGGCCTGGCGCTGCACCAGCGGCGAGCGGCGGGCGTCGCCGAACTTCTTGGCATCGGCGGTCAGTTCGTCGCGGATCAGCTTCTTCAGCTTGGCCTTGCTGTCGAGGATGCCGAGGATCTTCTCGCGTTCCTTGGCCAGCTCGTCCTGCTCGCCACGGATCTTCATCTCTTCCAGGCGGGCCAGCTGCTTCAGCTTGGTTTCCAGAATGTACTCGGCCTGTTCCTCGGACAGTTCGAAGCGCGCGATCAGCGCCGCCTTCGGTTCGTCCTCGGTACGGATGATGTGGATCACCTCGTCCAGGTTGAGGAAGGCGACCAGCAGGCCTTCCAGCAGGTGCAGGCGGCGCTCGACCTTCTGCAGGCGGTGCTGCAGGCGGCGGGTGACGGTGTTGCTGCGGAAGGTCAGCCATTCGCTGAGCAGCATCTTCAGGTTCTTCACCTGCGGACGGCCGTCCAGCCCGATCACGTTGAGGTTGACGCGGTAGCTGCGCTCCATGTCCGTGGTGGCGAACAGGTGGCCCATCAGCTGCTCGGCGTCGACGCGGTTCGAGCGCGGCACCAGCACCACACGCACCGGGTTGGCGTGGTCGGACTCATCGCGGATGTCTTCCAGCCACGGCAGCTTCTTGGCGCGCATCTGCGCGGCGATCTGCTCGATCACCTTCGACGGCGACACCTGGAACGGCAGCGCCGTCACCACGATGTTGTTGGCTTCCTTGGTGAAGGTCGCACGCGCACGCACGCTGCCGTTGCCGGTCTCGTACATGTTCCGCAGATCGTTGGCGGCGGTGATGATTTCTGCGCTGGACGGGTAGTCCGGCCCCTGCACGTGCTCGCACAGGTCGCGCACAGTGGCTTCGGGGTTGTCCAGCAGGTGCAGCAGCGCGCTGACGATCTCGTTGAGATTGTGTGGTGGCACGTCGGTGGCCATGCCCACGGCGATGCCGGTGGTGCCGTTGAGCAGCAGGTGCGGCAGGCGCGCCGGCATCCAGGTCGGTTCCTGCAGGGTGCCGTCGAAGTTCGGCGCCCAGTCGGTGGTGCCCTGGCCCAGTTCGCCCAGCAGCACTTCGGCGATCGGGGTCAGCTTGGATTCGGTGTAACGCATCGCCGCGAACGACTTCGGGTCGTCGCTGGAGCCGAAGTTGCCCTGGCCCTCGATCAGCGGGTAGCGGTACGAGAATGGCTGTGCCATCAGCACCAGCGCTTCGTAGCACGCGCTGTCGCCGTGCGGGTGATACTTACCGATGACGTCACCGACGGTGCGCGCGGACTTCTTCGGCTTGGACGCGGCATTCAGGCCCAGCTCGCTCATCGAGTAGATGATGCGGCGCTGCACCGGCTTCAGGCCGTCGCCGAGGAACGGCAGGGCACGGTCCAGGACCACGTACATCGAGTAGTCCAGGTAGGCGCGTTCGGCGTACTCGCGCAACGGCAGTTGTTCGAATCCGTGGAACACGGGGCGGGCAAGTTCGGTCATGCGGCGTTGTTACCTATGTCGGGAGGCGGCGACGGCGGTCGCCGCTCGCAATCCTGTGATTATCCGGATGCGGCCGGGGATGCCAAGCCACGCGCCGGGTCCAGCCCGGTTTCCAGCCCGTGCCCGGCCCGCGCCAGGTAGCGCCCGGGCGGCAGCCCGAAGTGGCGGCGGAACACGGTAACGAAGGCGCTGGCGCTGCTGAAGCCCAGCGCGTGGGCGATGTCGGCCACACTGCGGCCATCGGTCAGCTGGCGCAGGGCCTCGGCCAGGCGCGCCTGCTGCCGCCACTGGGCGAAGCTGAGCGTGGTCTCGTCGCGGAAGTGGCGGGTCAGGCTGCGCGGCGACAGCCCGGCCCAGTGCGCCCATTCGGCCAGGCTGCGCTCGTCGGAGGGGTCGGCCAGCAGCTGCGAGGCGATCTTCAGCAGGCGCCGGTCGTGCGGCATCGGCAGGTGCATGCGCTGGCGCGGCGCGGTGCGGATCTCGTCCAGCAGCACCTCGATGATGTGCTGGCGCTCGGGCGTGGTGTCGTAGCCCAGCGGCCAGTCGCAGATGCGGTCGGCCAAGGCCTGGGCCAGCTTGGACAGGCCCAGCACGCAGGGGTCGGAGGGCAGGGTGGCGCAGGCCGGCGCCGCCAGCGCCATGCCCCAGCCGCGCAGCGGGCCGTCCAGAGTGACCGTGTGTGGTTCCAGCGGCGGCATCCAGCCGGCCGAGCCCGGCGCCAGCGACCAGGTCCCGTGCGAGGTCCGGGTCGTCAGCAGGCCGCGTTCGACACAGATCAACTGGGCGCGCTGGTGGTGGTGCCAGTCCACCTCGCGCACCAGCCCCTGCGGGCTGTCAAAGCGGAAACCGACCACCGGTGGGCCATCGTTGCGCTCGAACCAGTCCAGCGCGTCGTCCCGCAGCAGCCGCTTGGGAGGGGGAATTTCTGCCTTGTTCATCATGTCCGCTGGCGGAAAAGTGTCATCCATTGGCTGAATTGTACTACCGGGCCACCTGAGCAGATCATTAAGGTAGGCGCCTTCACCGATCCAGCCCACTGCTGCAACACAGCATTCGATGCCAGATCGAATATTTCCATTGAGAAATATTTTTTTTGGAAGAGAATGCTCCCCCATGATCTGTCCTGCAACCACTCCCCCCAGCTTCGGCCTGCTGCTGCGCCAGGTGCGCGACGGCCTGGTCCGGCAACTCGACACATCCATGGCTGAAGAAGATCTCGGTATCGGCTTCACCCACTACATCGGGCTGAAGGTGCTTTCGCACATGGCCCCGTGCACCGCCAACGAGCTGGCCCAGGCCATCGACCAGGTGCCCAGCGCGGTGACCCGCCTGCTGGACAAGCTGGAAGCGCTGGGCTGTGTCCGCCGCGAACCGCACGCCCAGGACCGTCGTGCGCTGCAGATCGTGCTGACCGATGAAGGCCGTGCGCTGTGGGCGCGGCTGAAGCTGCGCGGCGACGCGGTGATGGATTACGCGCTGCGTGATCTTTCCGCCGACGAGCGCACGCTGCTGCTGTCCCTCCTCACCCGAATCCGCGATTCCCTGACGACCCCATGAACCCGATCCCGCATTCTCCTCTCCGCCGGTCCGGGCGCGCGCTGCTGGTGTCAGCGCTGGCCCTGGCCCTGGCCGCCTGCGCCAGCAGCCGTGGCCTCACCCCGCAGGGCCACGTGCTCGACGTGGACAGCCTGCACAGCGAACGCACCCTGGCCGATACCGACCTGAGCGCCACCGGCTTCCCGGCGCAGGACTGGTGGAAGGCGCTGGGTGATGCCCAGCTGGACGCGCTGGTCGCCGAAGGCCTGGCCGGTCATCCGAGCCTGGACGCCGCCGATGCGCGCCTGCGCCAGGCCCAGGCCCAGGTCGGTACCGCGCGCGCCGACGAGCTGCCGAGCCTGTCGGTGTCCGGTGGCTATACCGGCCTGCGCCTGCCCGAGTCGATGGTCGGCAGCGAGATGGGCGGCCGCTACGGCGGCAGCAGCCAGGTCGCCTTCGATTTCAGCTATGGCGTGGACCTGTGGGGCGGCAAGCGCGCCGCCTGGGAAGCGGCGGTGGATGGCGCGCACGCGGCCACGGTCGAAGCGCAGGCGGCCCGCCTGAACCTGTCCACCGGCATCACCCAGGCCTATACCGACCTGGCCTACGCCTGGCAGCTCAATGATGTGGCCGAAGAAGAGCTGACCCGTTCGCAGAAGTCGCTGGAACTGACCCGCCAGCGCCGCCGCGCCGGCATCGACAGCGACCTGCAGGTGCGCCAGGCCGAAGCCCGCGTGCCGGCCGCGCAGCAGCAGGTGCAGGCCGCGCAGCAGCGCATCGACGCGGCCCGCACCGCACTGGCGGCACTGGTCGGCAAGGGCCCGGACCGTGGCCTGTCGATCCAGCGCCCGCAGCCGTTGAACCCGATGGCGCTGCAGCTGCCGGGCGTGCTGCCCAGCGAACTGCTCGGCCGTCGCCCCGACATCGTCGCTGCGCGCTGGCGCGTGGAAGCGGCTGACAAGCAGATCAAGGTGGCCAAGACCAAGTTCTACCCGAGCTTCAACCTGACCGCGCTGGCCGGCGTGGTCGCGCCGAACGTGGGCGACCTGCTGAAGAGCAGTTCCACCTTCGCCTACATCGGCCCGGCACTGAGCCTGCCGATCTTCGAGGGCGGCAAGCTGCGCGCCAACCTGGCCAACACCGATGCGCAGTACGACCTGGCCGTGGCCAACTACAACCAGGCCGTGCTCGACGCGCTGCGCGATGTGGCCGACCAGGTCAATGCGGTGCGTTCGCTGGCGCAGCAGGCGCACTCGCAGCAGCAGGCCGTGGACACCGCACGCTCGGCCTTCGACCTTGCCCAGCAGCGCTACCGCGCCGGCATCGGCAGCTACCTGGACGTGCTGACCGCGCAGTCCACGCTGTTGCAGTCGCAGCAGCAGCTGGCCGGCCTGCAGTCGCAGCAGGTGCAGTCCTCGGTGCGCCTGAGCAAGGCGCTGGGCGGTGGTTTCCAGCCCGCTGACGCCGACCGCGCACCGATCGCCTCCCATTCCGATTCCTCGCATTCCTGAAGACCCCTGCCATGAGCCAGACCCAAGACACCGCGGCCCCGGCCGCCCCCAACCGCCGTGGCAACCTGCTGCGCGGCCTGTTCGTGATCGTCGTGCTGCTGCTGGCCGCACTGGCGCTGTGGTACTTCATGTTCGGCCGTTGGTTCGAAGAAACCGACGATGCCTACGTGCAGGGCAACCAGGTCCAGATCACCCCGCTGGTGGCCGGTACCGTGGTCGCCATCAACGCCGATGACGGCATGCGCGTGGAGCGCGGCCAGCTGCTGGTGCAGCTGGACCCGTCCGACACCTCGGTGGCGCTGCAGCAGGCCGAAGCCAACCTGGCCAAGACGGTGCGCCAGACCCGCGGTCTGTACCGCAGCGTGGAAGGCGCGCAGGCCGACCTGAACGCCCGCCAGGTGACTCTGAAGCGCGTGCGCGACGACTTCGCCCGCCGCAAGGACCTGGCCGCCACCGGCGCCATTTCCAACGAAGAACTGGCCCACGCCCGCGATGAGCTGGCCGCCGCCGAAGCGGCCGTGGCCGGTTCGCGCGAGACCGTCGAGCGCAACCGCGCGCTGGTCGACGACACCGTGATCGCCACCCAGCCGGACGTGCAGGCCGCTGCCGCGCAGCTGCGCCAGGCCTTCCTCAACAACGCCCGCGCTGGCATCGTCGCGCCGGTCACCGGCTACGTCGCCCGTCGTTCGGTGCAGGTCGGCCAGCGCGTGCAGCCGGGCAACGCCCTGATGGCCGTGGTACCGACCGAGCAGATGTGGGTGGAAGCCAACTTCAAGGAAACCCAGCTGCGCCACATGCGCCTGGGCCAGGAAGTGGAGCTGAAGTCGGACCTGTACGCCGGTGACGTGAAGTACAAGGGTCGCATCCAGAGCCTGGGCCTGGGCACCGGCTCGGCGTTCTCGCTGCTGCCGGCACAGAACGCCAGCGGCAACTGGATCAAGATCGTGCAGCGCGTGCCGGTGCGCATCGCCATCGATGCCAAGCAGCTGGCCGAACACCCGCTGCGCATCGGCCTGTCGATGAAGGCCGAAGTGAGCCTGCGTGACCAGAAGGGTGAAGTGCTGCCGAGCGCTCCGGCCAAGGGCACGGTGTTCGACACCGACGTGTATGCCAAGCAGCTGCATGATGCCGACGAGGTGATCCACACGATCATCCAGGGCAACCTGCCGCAGCAGCAGGCGAAGGTGGGCTGAGGTCGCCATGTCCGCACAAGCTCCAGCCGTGCCCGGCGCTCCGGGTGCACCGGCGGCGCCGGGTGCGGCCTCCGGGTTCCTGCCGCCCAGCGTCGCCCTGTGCACCGTGGGCCTGGCGATGGCCTCGTTCATGCAGGTGCTCGACACCACCATCGCCAACGTCTCGCTGCCGACCATCGCCGGTAATCTCGGCGCCAGTTCGCAGCAGGCGACCTGGGTCATCACTTCGTTCGCGGTCAGCACGGCCATTGCGCTGCCGCTGACCGGCTGGCTCAGCCGCCGCTTCGGCGAACGCAAGCTGTTCGTCTGGGCCACGCTGGCCTTTGTCATCACCTCGCTGCTGTGTGGCCTGGCGCAGAGCATGGGCATGCTGGTGCTGTCGCGTGCGCTGCAGGGCTTCGTGGCCGGCCCGATGTATCCGATCACGCAGTCGCTGCTGGTCTCGATCTACCCTCGCGAGAAACGCGGGCAGGCGTTGGCATTGCTCGCGATGATCACGGTGGTGGCACCGATCTGCGGCCCGATCCTCGGTGGCTGGATCACCGACAACTACAGCTGGGAATGGATCTTCCTGATCAATGTGCCGCTGGGCATCTTCGCCGCGCTGGTGGTGGGCAACCAGTTGAAGGGCCGCCCGGAGCAGATCGAGAAGCCGAAGATGGACTACGTCGGCCTGGTCACCCTGGTGATCGGTGTCGGCGCGCTGCAGCTGGTGCTCGATCTGGGCAACGATGAGGACTGGTTCTCGTCGATGAAGATCGTGGTACTGGCCTGCGTGGCGGTGGTAGCCCTGACCGTGTTCCTGATCTGGGAACTGACCGACAAGGACCCGATCGTCGACCTGAAGCTGTTCCGGCACCGCAACTTCCGCGCCGGTACGCTGGCGATGGTGGTGGCCTATGCGGCGTTCTTCAGCGTGGCCCTGCTGATTCCGCAGTGGCTGCAGCGCGACATGGGTTACACCGCGATCTGGGCCGGCCTGGCGACAGCACCGATCGGCATCCTGCCGGTGATCATGACGCCGTTCGTGGGCAAGTACGCCTCGCGTTTCGACATGCGCATGCTGGCCACGATCGCGTTCGTGGTGCTGTCGATGACCAGCTTCCTGCGTTCGGGCTTCAACCTGCAGGTGGACTTCCAGCACGTGGCCGGCGTGCAGCTGATCATGGGTATTGGTGTGGCGCTGTTCTTCATGCCGGTGCTGCAGATCCTGCTGTCGGACCTGGATGGGCGCGAGATCGCGGCGGGCTCCGGCCTGGCCACGTTCCTGCGTACGCTGGGCGGCAGCTTCGCGGCATCGCTGACGACCTGGCTGTGGGCGCGTCGGACCCAGGTGCACCATGCCGACCTGACCGAACACATCTCGGCCTATCAGCCGGGCATGCAGGACCAGGTGGCAGCGATGGGGCAGGGTGACCTGCAGCATGGCGCAGCGGTGCTCAACAACATGATCAACCACCAGGCATCGCAGATGGGCTTCAACGACATCTTCTTCCTGCTGGGCTGGATCTTCCTGGTGATCATCGCGTTCCTGTGGCTGGCCAAGCCGCCGTTCGGCGCCGGTGCCGGTGCGGCGTCTGCCGGCGGCCATTGATCGATCATTGCCGTTGAAACGCAAAACCCCGCCGCAAGGCGGGGTTTTTGTCTGGAGCGCATCCACGCATGGCGTGGATCTACTGCCGGTGCGTCATTTCCGAACGCCGGAAACGAAAAAACCCGCTTTCGCGGGTTTGATCATCTTGAGTCGTGGTGCCCAGGAGAGGACTCGAACCTCCACGGTTTTACCCGCTAGTACCTGAAACTAGTGCGTCTACCAATTCCGCCACCTGGGCGACTCAGGAGGTGAATTGTGCGGTACGGCAGAGAGTGTGTCAACAAGATTTCACAGTTTTTTCTGTGGCTGCACGCCCAGGTGTTGCAGCAGGCTGCGCATCGCCGGCGACAGCTGCGTCCACTCGGCAAAACAGGCGCATAGACGGCGTTGTGCCCACGCATCGGCAAGTGGCACCGCGACGGTGTGCGTGCTGCGCCGATGCAGGCGGGCAACTGTGCGCGGCACGATGCCGACACCAATGCCGTGGCCGACCATGATGCACACGCCTTCGAAGGTTTTCATGCGGATGCGCATGTCCAGGCGGTGGCCGATGTCGCGGGCCTGGTCTTCGATGTAGGTCTGCAATGCGTTGCCATCGGCCAGGGCAACGAAGGTCTCGCCGGCAACGTCGGTGAAGGACACGCTGCGGCGCGAAGCGAAACGATGAGCGGCCGGAAGCAGCATCACCAGCGGGTCCTCGGCGACCACATGCCGCTGCAGGCCCGCAGCGTCGATCGCGTCGCTGATGATACCGGCCTCGGCCTGGCCAGCGTAGATCGCGCGCACGACCTCCGGGCTGGTGCGTTCCAGCAGCTCCACGTGCAGGCGCGGGCGCTCGGCCAGCCACGGTGCGAGGCGTACGGGCAGGTAGTGGGTCAGTGCGGCGGTGTTGGCATACAGGTGCAGGGTGCCGCGCGCGCCGTGCGCGAATCCCTGCAGTTCGCCGCGCAGCTGCGCCTGCTGCTGCAGGATCAGGCGCGCGTGGTGGGCGAGGGCGGCGCCGGCTTCGGTCAGGCTGACGCCGCGCGGGTGGCGGTTCAACAGTGCGGTGCCGGCATCGGTCTCGATCATGCGCAGGCGCTCGCTGGCCGAGGCCAGTGCCAGGTTCGCCTGCGCCGCGCCGGCCGTGATGCTGCCGGCCTCGGCAATCGCCAGGAACAGGCGCAGGTCGGCGATATCCATCCGCATGGGGGGGCCCTCATCGAAACGCCGGCGCCTTCGGATCAGCCGAAGGCAGAGGCGGGAAGACCGCATTGTGCGCCGAGGGTCCGCCCGATCCAATGAGGGCATGAACGAGACAACGTATTTCTACGTGCTGTTGGTGGTGGTGTTCGTGCTGGCCGGCGTCGTCAAGGGCGTGACCGGCATGGGCCTGCCGACGGTGGCGATGGGCCTGCTGGGCGGTGCGCTGTCGCCGGTGGCGGCAGCCTCGATGCTGTTCATTCCCACCTTCGTCACCAATGCGTGGCAGCTGTTGTCCGGCCCATCGCTGGCCCACATCGTGCGGCGACTGTGGCCGATGATGCTGGCGGTGGTGGTGGTGACGCTCGGCTCCGCCGCGCTGCTGGTGCGGGTGGACCGCACCTGGTCGCGTGCAGCGTTGGGCATGGCGCTGGTGGTGTATGCACTGTACGCGCTGATCGCGCCGGTGTTCCGTGTGCCGCAGCGGCGCGAGCGCTGGCTGGGGCCGCTGGTCGGCGCGTTGTCCGGTGTGGTCACCGGCGCGACCGGTGTGTTCGTGATGCCGGCGGTCCCGTATCTGCAATCGCTGGGGCTGCAGCGCGAGGAGTTGGTGCAGGCGCTCGGGCTGGCGTTCACCGTGTCGACGATCTCGCTGACCTTCGGGCTGGTGCTGCATGGTGCGTTCGGCATCCAGCAGCTGGGCCTGAGCGCAGTGGCGGTGCTGCCGGCGCTGTTGGGCATGTGGCTGGGGCAGGTGATCCGGCAGCGCATCAGTGCGCGGGTGTTCCGCGCCTGTTTCCTTGGGTTCCTGCTGTTGCTCGGGCTTGAGCTGGTGCTGCGGCCACTGTTCTGATGCCGGATTCCGGGCATGAAAAAACCCGCTTTCGCGGGTCTTTTTCATGTCTCGACGTGGTGCCCAGGAGAGGACTCGAACCTCCACGGTTTTACCCGCTAGTACCTGAAACTAGTGCGTCTACCAATTCCGCCACCTGGGCGTCGAGGAGCGATATTATGGGGTGTTGTTACGGGGGTGTCAACACCTTTTGCAGCGCCGGGGTCGGATCCCGTTTCGCTTGCGAAAGGGGCTCTGACCCCAGGGCCAGAGCGCTGGATTGCAGGCAAAAAAAATCCCCGCCGAAGCGAGGAGTTTTTTCGTTGGTGCCCAGGAGAGGACTCGAACCTCCACGGTTTTACCCGCTAGTACCTGAAACTAGTGCGTCTACCAATTCCGCCACCTGGGCGTTCCAGAGGCGCAATTGTGAAGATGAATCCGGGGGCTGTCAACGACTTCCTGAAATTATTTCATCCAACGCCTTCAGGGTGCCCCCTGACCCGTTCTGCACGCCATCACCGGCTACCATGTAGGGCGATGACTACCAAAAAACCAAGCAAGGGCGGGAGCAAGTCCCGCAGCCAGGCCCCGAAGAAGGGCGCCAAGGCGGGCGCAGCCCGCACCACCAAGCCGGGCAAGCCGCTGCCGGGCTGGTTCCCGGAATTGAATGAAGGCGGTGCGCCGCCACGCGGCCGCAAGGTTCGCAGCGCAGAGGCCAGCGCACCGGGCCCGGCCCCGGGCCGCAAGCTGCCGCCGACCGGCAAGGTGATCAACGATCCCTATGCCGCCCGCGAAGCCGAGAAGTACGAACAGCCCATCGCCAGCCGCGAGGCCATCCTGGCGCTGCTGGAGCGTTGCGAAGGGCCGCAGACCGCCGAGGAACTGGGCGCGCGCCTGGGCCTGACCGCTCCGGACCGGGCCGAGGCGCTGTCGCGCCGGCTCGGCGCGATGGTCCGCGATGGCCAACTGGTGCAGAACCGCCGCGGCGGCTTCGCTCCGATCCAGACGCTGAACCTGGTCACCGGCGTGGTGATCGCCAACCCGGAAGGGTTCGGCTTCCTGCGCCCGGTCGAGGGCGGCGACGACCTGTTCCTGCCGCCGTATGAAATGCGCAAGGTGATGCACGGCGACAAGGTGCTCGCCCGCGTCAGCGGTATCGACCATCGCGGCCGCCGCGAAGGCAGCATCGCCCGCGTGCTCGAGCGCGGCATGACCCGCCTGATCGGTCGCTTCAGCGTCGAGATGGGCATCAACTACGTGGTGCCCGATGACAAGCGGATCCAGCGCAACGTGCAGGTGCCGCCGGACCAGACCGGTGGCGCGCGCGATGGCCAGCTGGTGGTCTGCGAACTGACCCAGGCCCCGGACAGCCGCCGCCCGCCCATCGGCCGCATCATCGCCGTGCTCGGCGACAAGCTGACCGCCTCGCTGGTGGTGGAAACGGCCATCCACGGCCATGAACTGCCGTTCGAGTTCCCGCAGGAGGTGCTGGACGAAGCCGCCTCGGTGCCGCTGGTGGTGGAGCCGGCGATGATCGGCAACCGCGTCGACCTGCGCAGCACGCCGCTGGTCACCATCGATGGCGAGGACGCCAAGGACTTCGACGACGCGGTGTACTGCGAACCGAACGCCGACGGCTTCCGCCTGGTGGTGGCCATCGCCGATGTCTCCAACTATGTTCGCCCCGGCACGCCGCTGGACGAGGAGGCACAGAAGCGCGCCACCTCGGTGTATTTCCCGGGCTTCGTGGTGCCGATGCTGCCGGAGACGTTGTCCAACGGCATCTGTTCGCTGATGCCCAAGGTCGACCGCATGTGCTTCGTCTGCGACATGCAGATCGACCGTGACGGCGTGGTCAGCCACTCGCGCTTCTACGAAGCAGTAATGAACTCGCATGCGCGCCTGACCTACACCCAGGTCTGGCAGGCGGTGGGTGAGGATGACGCCGGCGCCAAGGCCGTCATTGGCGATCTGCTGCCGCAGGTGCAGCGCCTGCACCAGCTGTACAAGGTGCTGGCCAAGGCACGCGCCAAGCGGGGTGCCATCGAATTTGAAAGCAGCGAAGTGCGCTTCGTGCTGGACAACCGCGGTGAAGTGACCCAGGCCGGCATGCTGGTGCGCAACGATGCGCACAAGCTGATCGAAGAATGCATGATCGCCGCCAACGTGGAGGCGGCCAAGTACCTGCTGTCGCGCCACGTACCGGCGCCGTACCGCATCCACGAGAAGCCGCCGGAAACCAAGTACGCCGACCTGCTCGAATTCCTCAAGGAGTTCAAGCTGAGCCTGCCGCCGTGGTCGAAGGTGCGCCCGGGCGATTACACCAAGCTGCTGAAGAAGATCCGCGACCGTCCCGATGCCACGCTGCTGGAATCGGTGCTGCTGCGCAGCCAGAGCCTGGCCATCTACAGCCCGGACAACCAGGGCCACTTCGGTCTGGCGCTGGAAGCCTACGCGCACTTCACCTCGCCGATCCGTCGCTATCCGGACCTGCTGGTGCACCGCGCGATCAAGCACGCGCTGTCGGGCAAGCCGCTGGACGCGTTCACCTACAACGCGCGCGAGATGGCTGCGCTGGCGCTGCAGTGCTCCGAGCGTGAGCGACGTGCCGACGAGGCCGAGCGCGAAGTGGACGAGCGTTACCGCGCGGCGTGGATGGAAAAGCACGTGGGCGGCCAGTTCGACGGCGTGATCAGTGGCGTGACCAGCTTCGGCCTGTTCGTGGAACTGGACGAGTCGAAGGTGCAGGGCCTGGTACATGTCACCCAGTTGCCGCAGGACTATTACAAGTTCGACGCGACCCGCAAGACGCTGACCGGCGAACGCCGCGGCAGCAGCTACCGGCTCGGCGACCGCGTGCGCATTCTGGTGCTGAAGGCCAGCATGGAAGAGCGCAAGATCGACTTCCGCCTGGTCGAGCACAAGGGAGAGGACGAAGGCGACGGCCTGCCGCCGCTGCCCGAGCGCGGCAAGCCGGCCAAGCGAACCAAGAAGCAGTATTGAAAGGTGTGCCGACCAACGGTCGGCACCCACCTCACCCGGTGGGTGCCAACCTTGGTTGGCACGCCGTTACGGAGGAACCCACCATGCAGGGCCAACCCGAGTACAGCGGCGGCTGCCAGTGCGGCGCGATCCGCTTCCAGGCGCGCGGTGAGCTGACCGACAGTTCGATCTGCCACTGCCGGATGTGCCAGAAGGCGTTCGGCGCCTATTACGCACCGCTGGTCTCGGTGCGCGGGGTGCAGTTCAGCTGGACCCGAGGCCAGCCGCGCTATTTCCAGTCGTCCAACGTGGTGCGGCGCGGCTTCTGCGCCGACTGCGGCACGCCGTTGACCTACGAGGCGCCAGACGGCGTGGCAGTGGCGGCAGGGGCCTTCGACCAGCCTGAACGCCTGCCGCCCACCCTGCAGTACGGGGTGGAGCGCAAGCTGCCGTTCGTCGACACCTTGGCCAGCCTGCCGGCCAGGCGCACCGAGGACGACGTCGCTGCCCTCGCGTTCCTGGCCACGATCGTCTCCCACCAGCACCCCGACCACGACACCCCGCACTGGCCGCCGCGCAGCCGATGACGCTCTGTAGAGCCGAGCCCACGCTCGGCTGGCGGGTCGCCGCAGCCTGAACCCAGGACAGCCGAGCGCTGGCTCGGCTCTACGGAGGGCCCGCCGCAGCGCCCGGCCCGCCGATGCTCTACCATAGCCACCCCCTTTCCGGTCCCCGCCCGCATGAGCAAGAACAGCCAGTGGATCGTCGGCGTCAACGCCGTCGCCTCCTCCATCGAGAACGACGCCGACAACGTCCGCGAAGTGCTGGTCGAGGCCGGTGCGAAGAACCCGCGCCTGACCGAAATCGAAGAGAACGCCCGCCGCAAGGGCATCGACGTGCGCAAGGTCAACAGCCAGGCGCTGGACGGCGTGGGCGGTTCGGTGCGCCACCAGGGCGTGGCCGCGCGTTATGCCGCCGCCCGCACCTACAGCGAGAACGAGCTGGAAGGGCTGGTGACCGCAGCAGAGGGCAAGGCCCTGCTGCTGGTGCTGGACGAGGTGCAGGACCCGCACAACCTGGGTGCCTGCCTGCGTTCGGCGGCAGCGTCCGGTGCCACTGCGGTGATCATTCCCAAGGACAAGTCGGCCACGGTGAACGCCACCGTGCGCAAGACCTCGGCCGGCGCTGCCGACCGCATTCCGGTGGTGGCGGTGACCAACCTGTCGCGCTGCCTGAAGGACCTGCAGAAGCAGGGCGTGTGGATCTACGGCCTGGCCGGCGAGGCGACCGCCTCGCTGTACGACCTGGACCTGAAGGGCAACATCGCGCTGGTGCTGGGCGGTGAGGCCGATGGCCTGCGCCGCCTGACCCGCGAGAACTGCGATGGCCTGGTCAAGATTCCGATGCCGGGCGAGATCGAAAGCCTGAACGTCTCCGTCGCCGCCGGCGTCAGCCTGTTCGAAGCCGTGCGCCAGCGTGGTTGAGCGCGGGGTCAGATCCCTTTCCCATGGAAAAGGGCTCTGACCCTTTTCTCATGCCGCGCTGCGCGCTCGCCGGGCATGGCCCGACGCTACCGAGTCGACCAAGGTCGACACCTACCGCGGCGGTGCATGACGCCATTCCGACAGCAGACGGGAAACGGTCAAGGGCGGGGTGGGTCCGGTGGCAGGGGTGTGAGCCGCATGGATGCGGCGACCAAGCCCCCAGGGATGGGTTCACGGCGTCCCCTGCCATCGGACCCGCCCCGCCAGTCAACGGAATGCCCCGTTGTTGAGGTTGATGTTGACGTTGTTCTGGCGGGTGCGGGGCGCAGCCCCGCATCGCGTTACCCCGCGCTGCCGCCCAGCGCCTTGAACAGGGTCACGTCGTTGTTCAACTGGCCCTGCCGCACGCGCGCCAGCGACAGCTCGGCATCGCGCCGGGTCTGCTGTGCTTCCAGCCAGGTGCGCAGATCGGTGGCGCCTACCCGATAGCGCACTTCCTGCGCGCGCTCCACTTCCACCGCTTCGTCGTACGAGGCCTGCGAGGCCGCCACCTGGCGTGCCAGCTGTTCGCGCGCAGACAGCGCGTTGTCCACTTCCGAGAGCGCGGTGTACAGCGTCTTGCGGAAGTTGGTCGCCGTGATCTGGTAACTGGTGCCGGCGATATCGGTGTCCAGCTGCGCGCGCTGCAGGTTGAGGAACGGCAGTGACAGGCCGGCGCCCAGGGTGGCCACCGGATTGCGCAGCACGTCGCCCAGCGAGGTTGCACTGGAGCCGAGGCTGCCGGTCAGGCTCAGCGCCGGGTAGTACTGGGTCGCGGTGACCTTGATGGTCTTCAGGCTGTTGCGCAGGCGCAGTTCGGCCGCGCGCAGGTCCGGGCGGCGGCCCAGCAGGTCGGTCGGCAGACCCTCCGCGATCTGCGGGCTGCGCGCGCCCAGCAGATCCTGCGGTTCGTCCTGCTGCGGCCACGGCATGCCGTCCAGCAGCACGGTCAGCGCATTGCGCACCTCCACCCGCTGCTGTTCCAGCGCGCTCTGCGAGGACCGCTGCGACTGCAGGTTCTGCAGTGCCTGGCGCACTTCCAGACGCGACACCGCACCGGCATCGAAGCGCGCCTGCACCAGTTCGCGGGTGCGTTCGAGCCGCTCCAGGTTCGCCTGCCCGGTGGCGATCGACTGGTTGAGATAGGCCAGGTTCCAGTACTGGGTGATGGTGTCGCTGATCACCAGCAGCGCAGTGTTCTGCCGGTCTTCTTCACTGGCCTCGGCTTCCCAGCGGGCGATGTCGCGCTGCGTGCGCAGGCGGCCCCACAGGTCCACTTCCCAGCCCAGCGAAACCCCCGTGGAATAGCTGCGGCGCCAGTCGTCGGCCTGGTCGGTGGCGCGGCTGGCGTTGCCGCTCACGCCGGACGAGGAAGGCTGCGGCCACAGCGCGTTGCTGGCCAGCCCGGCCTGCAGGC
Source organism: Stenotrophomonas maltophilia (assembly GCF_023518235.1). Taxonomy (NCBI): domain Bacteria; kingdom Pseudomonadati; phylum Pseudomonadota; class Gammaproteobacteria; order Lysobacterales; family Lysobacteraceae; genus Stenotrophomonas; species Stenotrophomonas maltophilia. Next base: position 1,921,508 of record NZ_CP090423.1, on the reverse strand, counting down.
GCGAGCGCTGCACGGCCAGGCCGGCGGCGGCAAGGTCGCTGTTGGCGGCCAGCGCGCGGGCGACCAGACGGTCCAGGCGTTCATCGCCGAAGCCGGTCCACCAGGTGTCCTGGCGGATGTCGCGGCCGGGGGTATCCAGGCTGCTGCGCGGGTCGTCGGCCGGTGCATTGAGCGTGGCATCGCCACGCCCGTAGCGGGCCGCCACGTCGGGGTCCTGCACCGGATAGCGACCCACCGAGGCACACGCGGACAGGGCGAGCAGGACAGCGCCGGCCAGCAGCAGGCGCGAGGGAGCGGGGAAGGGCAGTGGGGTCATCATCGTCATTCGCGGGCCAGGGCCTCGACCGGGTCGAGCTGCGCGGCGTTGCGCGCGGGCAGGAAGCCGAACGCCACGCCGATCAGGGTCGAGCAGGCGAACGCGGCAACAATCGAGGCGGTGGAGAACAGCACCTGGAAGTCACTGGCGAAGCGGCCGATCATCGAGCCCAGCAGCAGCGCCAGGCCGATGCCGAGCACGCCACCGAGCAGGCACACCAGTACCGCTTCGATCAGGAACTGCTGGCGGATATCACTCTGGCGGGCACCGACGGCCATGCGCACCCCGATCTCGCGGGTGCGTTCGGTCACCGACACCAGCATGATGTTCATCACGCCGATGCCGCCGACCAGCAGCGCGATGGCGGCGATGGCACCGATCAGCAGCGTCATCGTGCGCGTGGTCTGCTCGATGGTGTCGCGGATCTCGGCGCTGTTGCTGAGGAAGAAATCCTCGGTGCCGTGGCGCAGGGTCAGCAGGCGGGTGATGGCTTCCTGCGCGGCGTCCATCGGCGTGCTGTCGTCCACGCGCACGGTGATGCTGGAGACATGGCTCTGGCCGAGCATGCGCGACATCACCGTGGTGTACGGCACCCACACGCTGAGGCTGGTACTGCCGCCGAAGCCGAAGCTCTGCCGCTTGGCCACGCCGACCACGCGCGCCGGCACGTTGCCGAGCAGGATCACCTGGCCGATCGGATCGACATCGGGGAAGAACTGGGTCTGGGTGTTCTCATCGATCACCGCCACCTGGCCAAGGCCCTTCACCGCATCGGCATCGAAGAAGCTGCCGCTGAGCAGGGTCACGCCCTTGACCCGGAAGAACTGCTCGCCGACGCCGCTGACCTGGGCAGTGGAAGACTGGTTGCGGTAGCGCGCGGTGACCGAACTGGACACGCTGGGCGTGGCGCTGTCCACATAACTCTGCCGGGACAGGGCATCGGCATCGCTGGCCTTTAGCGTCTGCACGCGTGCCGATCGCATGTCGCCGAAACCACGGCCGGGATAGACGTCGATGGTGTTGGTGCCCAGCGCGCTGATGTTCTGCAGGATCTGCTGCTGCGAGCCGTTGCCCAATGCCACCACCGACACCACCGAGGCAATGCCGATGATGATGCCGAGCATGGTCAGGAAGGTGCGCAGCCGATGCGCGTTCATCGCCAGCAGGGCCATGCGGAACGCTTCGGTGAAGCGGTCGCGGGCGGCGCGCCAGCTGTTGCCATGGGCGACGCCGGTGCTGGCTTCGCGCTGGGCGCGGTAGCTCGGCGCATCCGGGTTGGCGCGGTCGGCGATGATCTCGCCGTCGCGGATCTCGATGATGCGCTGCGCGTGCTCGGCCACGCTCATGTCGTGGGTGACGATGATGATGGTGTGGCCTTCGGCATGCAGCTCGCCGAGGATCGCCATCACTTCCTCGCCGGATTTCGTGTCCAGCGCGCCGGTCGGTTCGTCGGCCAGGATCACCTCGCCGCCGTTCATCAGCGCACGCGCGATCGACACGCGTTGCTGCTGGCCGCCGGACAGCTGGCCCGGCTTGTGGTGCATGCGGTCGCCCAGGCCCAGCCGTTGCAGCAGCTGCTCGGCGCGCGCGTTGCGCACCGGGCCGGGGCTGCCGGCATACACCGCGGGGACTTCCACGTTGCCACGTGCGTCCAGGTCGCCGAGCAGGTGGTAGCGCTGGAAGATGAAGCCGAAATGCTCGCGGCGCAGTTCGGCCAGCTCGTCCGGTTCCATCTGGCCGGTCTCGCGGCCGGCCACCTGGTAGCTGCCGCGGGAGGGACGGTCGAGGCAGCCGAGGATGTTCATCAGCGTCGACTTGCCCGAGCCGGACTGGCCGACGATGGCCACCATCTCGCCGGCGTGGATGTCCACGTTGACGTCGCGCAGTACGGCGATGACATCATCGCCGGCCGGGAATTCGCGTCGCAGGTCGCGCAGGCGCAGCAGCGGCGCCGTCGTGCTCATCGGCGCGGGCCCATGCCCGGGCCGCCGACCCGCATCTGCATGCCACCACGGTTGCCACCGCCGCTGCCGGCTGCAGCGGCACTGGCTTCACCCACCACCACACGCTCGCCTTCCTGCAGGCCGGACAGGATCTCGGCCGAAGCGCCGTTGTTGATGCCGACCTTCACCTTGCGCGGCTGCGGCTGGCCCTTGTCATCCAGCACCCGCACCATGCGCTCGTCGCCGCGACGCTTCGGCCCCAGCGCCACCGCCGGCACCATCAGCACGTTCCTGGCCTGCTTCAACAGCACCGAAACCTGCGCGGTCATGTCGATGCGCAGCGTGCCGTCCGGGTTTTCCACATCGAACAGCGCGTTGTAGTAGACCGCGCTGCTGGAGCTGGAACTGGACGAACTGCTGGAACTGGAAGAGTTCTCGTTGGCGATCGAGGCCGGCGCCGGATTGATCTGGCGCAGCGTGGCGTGGTACTTGCGGTCCGGGTCACCCAGGGTGGTGAAGTACACCGGCATGCCGGCCTTGATCTTGACCACGTCGGCCTCGGAGATCTCGGCATTGACGGTGACCACGTCCAGCCGGGCCAGCATGACGATGGTCGGCGCGGTCTGGTTGGCGTTCACCGTGCGGCCTTCCTCGGCCACCACCGCCACCACGGTGCCATCCATCGGCGCGGTGATGCGGGTGTAGGCCAGGTTGGCGCGGGCGGTGCCCAGTTCGGTCTGGCGGCCCTTGATCTGCGCCTCGTAGGACTGCAGCTGGGCACGGGCGGTCTTCAGCTGGGCCTCGGCGGCATCGTATTCCTGGCGCGAGGTGGCTTCGGCGGCCAGCATCTGCTGCTGGCGCGCGAATTCCAGTTCGGCCTGGCGCAGGGTGGCCTGCTGCACGGCGCGCTGGGCGGTAACCTGGTCCAGCGAGGCCTGCGCGTTGAGCACCTGGTTCTGCTGGGTGGTGGCGTCGATCTCGGCGATCAGGTCGCCTTCCTTCACCGTATCGCCCAGCTGCACCTTCAGCGACTTGATCTGGCCCGAAGCCTGGGCACCGACGCTGACCAGCTTGTAGGCGTCGATCACGCCGGTGGCGTCCACCGTCTGCTCGATGTCGCCGCGGCTGACCGCAGTGGTCGCCACGGCCGGGCCGGCGGGCTTGCGCAGCAGCCACCAGGCGGCCACGGCAACGATCAGGGCAAGCAGGGCGATCAGTATCAGGCGACCCCGGCGGGTCGCAGGCAGCAGGCGGAACGTCACGTCGTGGCTTCACTCTCGGGGCCGCGCGGGCGGCGTTGGTGGGCATTGTGAAGACCGGGCAGCGGGCCACTCAATCCTCGGGGTATGTCTGTATGTAACACTGTCGGTGAATACGCGTAACCACAGGTATCGCCCCCTTCGGCAGATACACTGGTACGCATTGCCCCGGATGCGGTTCAGCTGCCGACACGGGATGATCGCGCCATGGAGACCGAAAACCCGATGCACCGACTGCTGATCGTCGATGACGACAACGACATCCGCACGCTGCTGGCCGAACAGCTCGGCCGCGCCGGCTACCAGGTGAGCACCGCCGCCGATGGCACCGCCATGCGCCAGCTGCTGGACCGTGAGCATGTGGACCTGATCGTGCTCGACCTCAATCTGCCGCGCGAGGACGGCCTGACCTTGTGCCGCGACCTGCGCGCGCGCTCGAACACGCCGGTGATCATGCTGACCGCGCGCGCCGAGCCGATCGACCGCGTGCTGGGCCTGGAAATGGGCGCCGACGACTACCTGGCCAAGCCGTTCGAGCCGCGCGAGCTGCTGGCGCGCATCCGCAACGTGCTGCGCCGGACCGAGGCGCTGCCGGCCAACCTGGAACCGCTGGCGGTGCGCCGCGCGCGCTTCTCGCGCTGGGTGTTCGACCTGGAGCATCGCCACCTGGTCGATCCGGATGACCGCGTGGTGGTGCTGTCCGGTGCCGAATTCCGCCTGCTGCGGGTGTTCATCGCCCATGCCAACAAGGTGCTGTCGCGTGAGCAGCTGGTCGCGCTCAGCAGTGGCCGCAACTACGAGGCGCAGGACCGGGCGATCGACCTGCAGGTCAGCCGGCTGCGCAACAAGCTCGGTGACGATGGGGGCCCGGACGGCCTGATCAAGACCGTGCGCAACGAAGGCTACGTGCTGGCTTCTTCGGTGAACCTGGAATAAGCCACGATGAATCGCCTGCGCCATTTCCTGTCCTCGATGGTCGGGCGGTTGTTCGTGATCCTGCTGCTGGGCATGAGCGTGGCCGCGATCGGCGCGACCATGCTGGCGACGTCCAAGCGCCAGCAGGAATTCGAGCGGCAGAATCTGAACCGCATTGCCGACCGCTTGCAGGGCTACGTCAACCTGCTCGATGGCAACCCCGAGCTGCGCGAGCGCCTGCTTGAAGTCGGCGGGCCGAGCGTGCGCGCGCTGCAGCCGGGCGCGCGGCTGGGGCGTGCCGACACCGCGTTGATGGAAGTGCTGGAGGACCGGCCCGGCCCGGTGTCGCGTGCGCATGTGCACTTCGCCTCGTTCCGGTCCTGCATTCCCAAGCTGCAGGACCTGTTGCCGCCGCCCAAACCCGGCCATCGCAAGCCACCGCGCGAGCGCGATCCTGCGTTCATCCCGCCCAAGTGCCGCGCAGTTGACGTGACGCTCAACGATGGCACGCTGCTGAAGCTGGCGCTGGATTCGCCGGCGGTGGCGCACAACGGCATCCTCGCCGTCGACCCGTGGTTCCTGACCCTGCTGGTGCTGGCGATCGCCGTGCTGGCCTACATCGTGGCGCGCATCGCCAGTGCGCCGCTGCAGGAACTGGCCGCCGCCGCTGAAGACCTGGGCGATGACCTGCAGCGCGACCCGCTGCCATTGCGTGGGCCGCGCGAAGTGCAGCGTGCGGCCGAAGCCTTCAACGCCATGCAGCATCGCCTGCAGCGCCACCTGGCCGAACGCACGCAGATGCTGGCGGCGATCACCCACGATCTGCAGACGCCGCTGACCCGGCTGCGCCTGCGCCTGGAGAATGTGACCGACGAGGCCCTGCGCGAGCGCCTGATCGGCGATCTTGCCGCGATGCAGGCGCTGGTGCGCGAAGGCCTGGAGCTGGCACGCAGCGCCGAGAGCTCCGAGCAGCGCGCCGCGCTGGACCTGGATTCGCTGCTGGAAAGCATCGTCGAAGATACCGCCGAGGGCGGTGGCGACGTGGTGTTCGAAGGCGGCAGCGGCTCGGTGCTGATGCTGCGCCCACTGGCCATGCACCGGCTGTTCTCCAATCTGGTGGACAACGCGGTGATGTACGCGCAGCGGGCGCGGGTGCGCGTGGAGCGCAGCGGCGGCGCGATCACGGTGGTGGTGGCCGACGATGGCCCCGGCCTGGCCGATGAGCAGCTGGAGGCCGTGTTTGATCCATTCGTGCGGGTGGAAACCTCGCGCTCGCGCGAGACCGGCGGCGCCGGCCTGGGCCTGACCATTGCCCGCGCCTTGGCCGAGAAGGACGGGGCGCGACTGTGGCTGCGCAACCGCGCCGAGGGTGGGCTGGAGGCCGTTGTGCAGTGGCCGGCCAGTGCCCAGGTGGTGGCACCCGGGCGCGCCGGCTGAGCCGGGCAAGCGGGCAACGGTGACGCCGGGGCCTGGCTTTGCCCTATCATCTGCGTATCTCCCCAGCCTCCCCCCGATGAGCCAGCCCGTTCCCGCCGGCATGCCGCCCCGCGCTGTCCGGCTGTTCCCGCACGCTGCCGTGTCCTGCAGCCGCACCTGGCCACCGCTACTGCGGTGATGGGCGGTCAAGGGGACAACGGGCGCTGGGTGGAGCGCCGCGTAACGGCCGTCAGGCAGGCCCTGCGCCGCGGCCTGTTGTGGCTGCTGCTGGCCATGCTGCTGCCGCTGCCGGTGGCCGCGCAGGAAGGCGCGCCGCCGCTGCGTGACTACGCCATCGACGTATGGACCTCGCGCAACGGCCTGCCGCACAACTCGCTGCGCGACATCGCGCAGACGCCGGAAGGCCACCTATGGTTCGCCACCTGGGAAGGGCTGGTGCGCTACAACGGCCTGGATTTCACCGTGTTCGACCGCAGCACGCGTCCGGGCCTGCGCGACAACGGCATCGGCGCGCTGTTCGTCGATCGCCAGGGCGGGCTGTGGATCAGCGATTCGCGCGGTAATGTCAGCCATCGTGGCAGCGACGGCCAGTGGCGGGTCTGGGAACACCAGGCCGATACGCCGCAGGTGCTGATCCAGTCGATGCAGATGGACAGCCAGGGCCGCCTGTGGCTGTTGTATGAAGGCAAGGGCATCGGTTACCTGCTTCCCGACCGCGGCATGGTCTACCAGGCGCCAGCGGCCGATCTGCCGATGGCGATGAGCTTCACCAAGCTGGTGGTCGATGCGCAGGACCGGGTCTGGATCGGCACCCTCGACGGCCTGGTGCTGCGCGACAACGACGGCGTGCTCAAGCGCGCGCCGGCGGCGTGGGGGCTGGGTGCCGGCAGCGGCCTGTCGTGGCCGTACCGGGCGCCGGATGGTGCGCTGTGGATCGTCGCCGGCGAGCGCCTGTACCGGGTGGAGGATGACCGGCTGGTGCTGGTGCATCGCCTGCCGGGCCAGCTGCACATGACCGCGATGCTGCAGGATCGCCACGGCGATCTGTGGCTGGGCACCGAGAACCAGGGCCTGCTGCGCATTTCCGCGCACGGGCTGGAACGGCTGCCGGCCGGCCTGAACCTGCCGGGCGGGCGGGTGGTGAGCCTGCGCGAAGATGCCGAGGGCAGCATCTGGGTAGGCGCCAACGGTGGCCTGTACCGCCTGCGCGAAACGCTGTTCAGCAGCTATACCGAGCGCGATGGGCTCAGCGGCGACTATGTGCGCACGGTGTTGGAGGATCGCGACCGCCAGCTGTGGGTCGGCAGTGCCAGTGGCCTTGACCGGCAGACCGCCGACGGTCGTTTCCAGGCGATGCCGCTGCACAACCGTGGTGGCAAGGCGCCCTCGGTGCTGAGCCTGGCGCAGGGGCCGAATGGCGACCTCTGGGTCGGCACCTTTGGCGATGGCGTCTACCGGCTTGGCCGCGATGGCAGCCTGCGCCACAACTACGCCGCCGCCGACGGCATGCCCGGTGGCAACATCCGCGCAATCAGCGTGGATCCGCAGGGCGTTGTCTGGGCCGGCACGCAGAAGGGCGTGGTACGCATCGATGGCGACCGGGTGCAGGTCTCCAACGTGCCGGGGATGCCGGGCGGCCTGATCACGGCGCTGGAGCACGACCATCAGGGCAACCTGTGGATCGGCACCATCGAAGGCATCCGCGTACTGCGCGGCGACCGCGTGCAATCGATCAACCTGGCCCCGCTGGGCGGCGGCCGCAGCGTGTTCGGCTTCCACCAGCTGGGCGATGCGATGTGGATCAGCAGCGACCGCGGTCTGTACTGCTGGCAGAACGGGACGTTGGCACGGGTCGGCCTGGAACAGGGCATGCCGGTGGACGCGGTGTTCCAGCTGGTGCCGGACCGGCTCGGCAATGTGTGGATCAGCAGCAACCGCGGCGTGCTGCGCACCGACATGGCCACGCTCAATGCAGTGGCCGATGGACGCACGCCGCGAGTGGTGGTGGAGCGCTACAACGAGATCGACGGCATGGCCAACGCGCAGGCCAATGGCAGCTCCGGGCCGTCGGCGATCCTGCGCCAGGACGGCACGTTCTGGGTGGTCACCGCCGGCGGCCTGAGCACGGTCGACCCGCAGCGCCTGCAGCGTTTCCGCGAGCGCCCCTCACCACCGGCGGCGATCGAGAGCGTGCAGGTGGACGGCGCGCCGGTGCACTGGGAAGGCCCCGAACGCAACCACATTCCGGGCGGGCGCCGGCTGGCGGTCAGCTACGTCGGCCTGAGCTACCTGATGTCCGACCGGATACGCTACCGCACGCGGCTCGATGGCCTGGACAGCGGCTGGGTCGAGCGCGGCCCGCAGCGCAGCGTCGAGTTCGTTGGGCTGCCGCCGGGCGACTACACGCTGCATGTGGCGGCGGCACATCCGGGGGGCAGCTGGGGCCAGCAGGAAGCGGTGTGGAGCTTCAGCGTCGAGCCGTTCTGGTGGCAGCGACGCAGCGTGCAGGCGCTGGGCGGATTGTTGCTGCTGGCCGGCCTGGTGGCGCTGTACCGCCTGCTGCTGCAGCAGCTGAAGGCCAGCAACCTGCGCCTGGCCCGGCGGGTGGACGAGGCGACCTTCGACCTGCAGGCCAAGACCGTGCACCTGCAGGCCCTGAACCAGGAAAAGACCGAGCTGGCCGAGCGCCTGGCGCGGCAGGCCGAAGCGTTTGAGCGCCAGGCCCGCGAGGATGCCCTGACCGGACTGGCCAACCGCCGTGGCTTCGACGAAACGCTGGCCCGCGATTTCGCCCGTTCGCAGCGCAGTGGCCACTCGTTGTGCCTGGTGGTGCTGGACATCGACCACTTCAAGGACGTCAACGACCGGCACAGCCACAGCATCGGTGACGCGGTGCTGGTGCAGGTGGCGGCGGTGATCGGCGCGGCCTGCCGCGCATCGGATCTGCCGGCACGCACCGGTGGCGAAGAGTTCGCGCTGCTGCTCAACGACACCCGGCTGGAAGAGGCTGCACAGCTGTGCGCGCGCCTGCGCGGGTTGTTCCACGATCACCCGGACTGGGCCGGCGTGCCGGGCCTGCGGGTGACCTTCAGTGCCGGCCTGGTGGAACTGGATGCCGACGATCGCACGCCGGCCTTGCTGTACCAGCGCGCCGACCGTGCGCTGTACCGCGCCAAGAGCGACGGGCGGGATCGCACCTGCATCGGGTGAATTCATCCACGCATGGCGTGGATCTACCGCCCGGTGGGGGGCGGATCGTTGGTCCGCACTGCCTGATGGGATGCGCCGTCGCGGTTTACCGCGGCCAGGCGTTGGCGATGGTGCAGAACAGCCGCGCGGTCTGCTCGGTGTCATACACCGCGCTGTGTGCCTCGTTGGCGTCCCAGCCCAGCCCGGCGGCATGGGCCGCGCGCGCCAGCACGGTCTGCCCGTACGCGATGCCGGCCAGGGTGACCGTGTCGAACACGCTGAACGGATGGAACGGATTGCGCTTGTGGCCGGTGCGTGCCACCGCCGCATTGACGAAGCCCAGGTCGAAATGGGCGTTGTGGCCGACCAGGATCGCGCGCTGGCAGCCGTACTTCTTCATCGCCGCACGCACCGGGGTGAAGATGTGGTCCAGCGCCGCCTTCTCTTCCTTGGCCAGCCGGAACGGATGGTCGAGGATGATGCCGGTCACCTCCAGCGATTTCGGGTCGATCTCCAGGCCCTCGGCCGGCACCACATGGGCACTGGCGGTCTGGCCGGGGTAGAGCAGGCCGTTCTCGTCCATCTCGATCGGCACCGCGGCGATTTCCAGCAGGGCGTTGCGCTGGCTGTCGAAGCCGCCGGTTTCCACGTCCACCACCACCGGCAGGAAGCCGCGGAAGCGCTGGGACATCGCGCGCTGCGCCGGGGATGTTGCGGAATCGGGGGCGGCGGCAGGTGCGGGGGTGGGGTCAGTCATGGGTGAATTCTAGCAGAGCGGCCCCGAGTGCCCGGCCATGCTCAAGCGCCCACGCCGACCAAGGCCGGCGAGCCCGGTAGGTGCCAACCTTGGTTGGCACAACCCGCGCCGACCAAGGTCAGCATCTATCGAACCGCAGGCCGTGCCAGCACGGCGTCCACGCTCAGCTTGCCGGCGCCGGTGAACAGCAGCGGCAGCAGCATCGCCATGAACAGCGCGGGCAGCTTGAAGTTGCCGAAGCCCTGGTCGCTGATCGCATAGCCCATCGCCAGTTCGCCCAGCGTGTCCCATTGCATCGGCCAGTGCACGGCATAGGTGGCCACCACGGTCAGCACCAGCAGGCTGGCCGCCGCCAAACGCGTGCCGAAACCGAACAGCAGGCAGGCTGCGCCGACCAGCTCGAACCAGGTCGCCAGCTGCCAGTTCAGTGCCGCGGGTACCTGATCGAAGGGGAACGGGAAGGCGTCCTGCAGGTCGGCAAACCAGTTCTGGCCCTGCAGCTTCTCGCGGCCGGATTCGAAATATTCCCAGGCCAGCAGCAGGCGCAGGCCGAGCGGGGCCAACCAGGGGGCGAGACGGTCCAGCTGGCTGCGCGTGGCAGCCAGGATCGGCAGGTTCATCGGCGGAATCTCCGTGGAAGGGGTGTCAGCGCGGTGGAGCAAGCGGGCCGATCACGCCGGCGCGCAGGAACTGCTGCAGCAGCGCGGCACCGGGTTCGGCCAGCGCATCGGCGCCCAGGCCATGGTCGGTGGCGAGCTGCTGGAGGTAGCGATGGCCATCCAGGCCAGGCTGTTCGCCGATCCGGGACAGCAGGTGCACCGCCAGTGGGCTGAGCGCAGCGAACCGCACCTCACCGTCGGGGTCGCGGCGCACCAGCAGGCCAGTCGGTTCGGACGGCAACGCGCTTGGCGCATCCTCGGCACCCAGGCGATGGACCGGCCACCCGTACAGCAGTGGCCAGGCCAGCGGCGAGCGCTGCAGCGGCACCCGCAACGGATCGACATCGCCAGGCGCGGGCAGGGGTTCGGCGGACAACTGGTACAGGGCGGTTTCCACCCACTCGTAGTGGGCCAGTTCGGCCAGCGCCGGATGCGGCAGCGTGGGCTGCGCCTGCAGCCACTGCACGAACTCGGCGGCCAGTTCGGTGAACAACGGTGTCTGGCAGCGGTGGGTGGCGAAGTAGTGGCGCACCAGCGTGTTCCAGGCCGGTTCGCCGAGCAGGCGCATGCAGACCGGGAATCCAGTGCTCAACAGGCCGAGCAGGTTGTTGAACAGCAGGCGCTGATACACCGCCACCCGGCGCGGGTCCAGCCCGGCCGGTGCGGACACCGCCTGCGGGTCGCGCAGATGCGCGGTGAAGGCGTGCTGCTGTGCGCGCAGCGTGGCGGGAGCCTCAGCCATGTGCCGCTCCCGCGTGCATGGCCTGCAGGCGGCGGATGGTCTGCAGCTCGCCCTGCAGCTCGGCGTAGGGCGGGAAATTGAAATCGCGTTCGAGCAGGGTGGGGCGCGGACCGATGCGCGCATAGGTGCGCGCCAGCAGTGCCCAGACCGGGTCGATCACCGCGCTGCCATGGGTATCGATCTTCAGGTCCGGCGCTTCGTCCAGGTGCCCGGCAACGTGCAGGCAGACGATGCGGTCGGCGGGCAGGCCGGCGATGAAGGCATCGGCATCGTAGCCGTGGTTGCAGGCGTTGACGTAAACGTTGTTGACGTCCAGCAGCAGGTCGCAGTCGGCTTCGGCGAGCACGGCCGTGGTGAATGCCAGCTCATCCATCGCCGGTTCCGGCGCCAGGTAGTACGACACGTTCTCCACGGCGATGCGGCGACCGAGCAGTTCCTGTACGCGGGCAATGCGCGCGGCGGTGTGGCGCACGGCTTCGTCGGTGAACGGAATCGGCAGCAGGTCGTACAGATGACCTTCGTCGCTGCAGTAGCTCAGGTGTTCGCTGTACAGCGGCACGCGGTGTTTTTCCAGGAACTGGCCGACCTGTTCCAGCAGCTGCGTATCCAGCGCTGCGCTGCCACCCAGTGATAGCGACAGCCCATGGCAGCTCAGTGGATGGCGCTGTGCCAGTTCGGCCAGCGCATCACCGGCCGGGCCGCCAACGTGGATCCAGTTCTCCGGCGCACATTCGAGGAAATCGAAGTCGCCGGCCGGTGCATCGCGCAGGTCCTGCAGCAGCGCCCGGCGCAGGCCCAACCCCGCGGCCGCCGCGCGAAGCGGCGACCGTGGGTGGACGACGCTGGCGCGGACGTCAGTGCTTGCCACCGCACTTGCCTTCGCCGCACTTGCCTTCGGCTGACTTCTTGTCGCCGGTCTTGGCGGCGGCCGCACCGGCAGCCTTGCCTTTGTCGGCGCCGCACTTGCCTTCGGCGGTCTTGCCGTCGGCGCCACATTTGCCTTCGGCGTGCTTGCTGGCGTCAGCGGCCATCTTGGTGTCGGCGGCCTTGGCGTCGGTGCTGGCCTTGGCCGCCTGACCGGCCACCAGGTAGCCCTGGGCCAGGTCGCTCATGCTCAGGGCCGAGGCACTGGCGGTCATGCCCAGGCCGGCGGCCAGGGCGGTAGCCGTCAGCAGGGACAGGGTCTTGTTGGAACTGCTCATCGGTCGTGCTCCTGGGTGGTGTGGGCAGATGCCCGGGTGGCCGGCAGGAATGCCGGTGGAAGCGATGGTGCAGCGATCCTACTCAACGAATCCTCGCCAAGAACTCAAATTTTCGTGAGGTTTGTTACAGAAGCATCCGGAAGGTCCGTACCGGGCAAGCCCGGCGCCCACGATGCCGGGGGGAATACCCCAAAAAAGAAGGCCGCTGTCACCAGGACAGCGGCCACCTTGGAGTCAACTCCGGTGTTGCAGTGCAGCGTCAGATCTGGCCGGTGCTGGAGGTCTCATCGCGCTTTTCACGCGGCGGCAGCGGCTGCTCGCCGTGCACCAGGAACCACACGTTCTCGGCAATGTTGGTGGCGTGGTCGCCCACGCGCTCCAGGTTCTTGGCCATGAACAGCAGGTGGGTGCACGGGGTGATGTTGCGCGGGTCTTCCATCATGTAGGTCAGCAGCTCGCGGAACAGCGCGGTGTACTGCGCGTCCAGGCGCGCGTCGTCTTCGCGCAGCGCAAGTGCGGCGTCGGCGTCGTTGTCGCGGTAGGCGGCGATGGCGCGGCGCACCTGCTGCGCGGCAAGGCGGCCCAGCGCGCGCAGGCCCTGGATCTGCGGCAGCGGCGGCACCTTGCCCAGCGCGATCGAGCGCTTGGCCACGTTGGCCGCGTAGTCGCCGATGCGCTCGATGTCCGCCGGGATGCGCAGGCCGGCGAGGATCTCGCGCAGGTCGCGCGCCATCGGCCCACGCAGCGCCAGGCGCATCACGTCGTGGCTGATCTGCTGTTCCAGCGCGTCGATCGCTTCATCATTGGCAATGATGCGATGGGCAGCGTTCTCGTCGCGCTTCTCGATCACGTCCATCGCCGCTTCGAGCTGGGCGACGGCCATCTCGCCCATGCGGACGATTTCGGCCACCAGGCGCTGCTGTTCTTCGTCGTAGCTCTTGACGATGTGGTCGTTGGGAAGATTCATGGTTGTTCCACTCTGTAGAGTCGAGCCATGCTCGACTGCCGTTGTCTGTAGAGTCGAGCCACGCTCGACTGCCGTTTCAGCCGAAGCGACCGGTGATGTAGTCCTCGGTCTGCCGCTGAGACGGCTGCGAGAAGATCACTTCGGTACGGTCGTGCTCGATCAGGTCACCCAGGTACATGAAGGCGGTGTAGTCGGACACGCGCGCGGCCTGCTGCATGTTGTGGGTGACGATGACGATGGTGTACTCGTTCTTCAGCTCTTCGACCAGCTGCTCGATGCGGCTGGTGGAGATCGGGTCCAGCGCCGAGGTCGGCTCGTCCAGCAGTAGCACCGACGGGCGCAGGGCCACGGCACGGGCGATGCACAGGCGCTGCTGCTGGCCGCCAGACAGGCCCAGTGCGCTCTGCCCCAGCTTGTCCTTCACTTCGTCCCACAGCGCGCCCTGGCGCAGCGCCTGCTCGACGCGGTCGGCCATGTCGGCCTTGCTCAGCTTCTCGTGGTGGCGGATGCCGTAGGCCACGTTCTCGAAGATGGTCATCGGGAACGGCACCGGCTTCTGGAACACCATGCCGACCTTGCTGCGCAGGCGGTTCATCGGGTACTTCGGCGACAGGATGTTCTCGCCGTCCAGCAGCACCTCACCGCGCGCTTCCAGCTTCGGGTACAGCGCGTAGATGCGGTTGAAGATGCGCAGCAGGGTCGACTTGCCGCAACCGGAGGGACCGATCAGCGCGGTCACGCGCTTTTCCGGAATCTCCAGGTTGATGCCCTTCAAGGCATGGAACTTGTCGTAGTAGAAGTCCAGTCCGCGCGCGGCAAGCTTGACCGGAGCCGGCGTGTGCAGGCTCTCGTGCGAGGACGGCACGGCGATGCGCTGCATCGGCACGGCGTTGGAAAGGTCGTTCATGGCGTTATCCACGGAAAGGTCAGTCATGGGAGATACGGTTGCGCAGCAGGATGCCGCGGGCGGCAAGGCTGACCAGCAACACGAAGACGGTGAGCACCAGGGCACCGGCCCAGGCCAGCACCTGCCAGGATTCATACGGGCTGCCGGCGAACTGGTTCATCACCACCGGTACCGAGGCCATCGGCTGGAAGATGTTGTTGTTCCAGTACTGGTTGCCGAAGGCGGTGAACAGCAGCGGCGCGGTCTCGCCGGAGATGCGGGCCAGCGCCAGCAGGATGCCGGTGATGATGCCGGCCGACGCGCTGCGGTACAGCACCTGCACGATCACCTTCCACTGCGGGATGCCCAGCGACAGCGCCGCTTCGCGCATCTGCGAGGGCACCAGGCGCAGCATCTCGTCGGTGGTGCGCACCACCACCGGCAGCACGATGAAGGCCAGCGACAGCGCACCGGCGAAGGCCGAGAAGTTGCCGCCGGTCTGCATCACGTACAGCGTGTAGACGAACAGGCCGAGCACGATGGACGGGGCCGACAGCAGGATGTCGTTGACGAAGCGGACCACGGTGCCGGCCTTGCGGGCGTTGCCGTACTCGGCCAGCCAGGTGCCGGCCAGCACGCCCAGCGGGGTGCCGATGCCGATGGCCAGTGCACACATCACCGCACTGCCGAAGAAGGCGTTGGCCAGGCCGCCTTCCTGCATCGGCGGCGGTGTCATCTTGGTGAACAGATCCCAGTTGATGCCGGCCAGGCCCTTCGAGGCCAGGGTAAACAGGATCCAGCCCAGGAAGAACAGGCCGAACAGGGCGGTGGCGCAGGACGCCGCGATGGCAACGACATTGCCGATGCGGCGGCGCAGGTACAGTGAATCAGCGGTAGTGGACATCAGTTGCCCTCCTTGCGGGACAGGCGCATCAGCATCAGGCGGGCGATGGCCAGCACCACGAAGGTGACGATGAACAGGACGAAGCCGAGCAGCAGCAGGGCCGAACGATAGGTTTCAGTGGCTTCGCCGAAGTCGTTGGCGATCAGCGCGGCGATGGTGGTGCCCGGTTCCAGCAGCGACGGCGACAGGCGCACGCTGTTGCCGATCACGAAGGCCACCGCCATCGTCTCGCCCAGGGCGCGGCCGAGGCCGAGGAAGATGCCGCCGATCACCGCCGAGCGGGTGTAGGGCAGCACGATGTCCCAGCTCACTTCCCACTTGGTGGAACCCAGCGCATAGGCCGATTCCTTAAGGCGGGTCGGCACGGTCAGGAACACTTCGCGCATCACCGAGGAGATGAACGGGATGACCATGATGGCCAGCACGAAACCGGCGGTGAGCATGCCGATGCCCAGCGGCGGGCCCTGGAACATCGGGCCGATGATCGGCCATTCGCCCAGGGTTTCGTTGAGGAACGGGGTGACGTACTCGGTCATCACCGGCACCAGCACGAACAGGCCCCACATGCCGTAGATGATCGAGGGGATGCCGGCCAGCAGTTCGATGGCGGTGCCGACCGGGCCGCGCAGCCAGCGCGGAGCGACTTCGGTGAGGAAGAAGGCGATGCCGAAGCTGACCGGCACGGCGATGACCATCGCGATCAGTGCGGTGACCAGGGTGCCGTAGATCGGAGCGAGGGCGCCGAACTTGTTTTCGACCGGATTCCAGTCGGCCGAGAAGAAGAAGCTCAGGCCCTGCATCTGCAGGGCATGGCGGCCGCCCCACAGCATCGACAGCGCGGCGCAGGCCAGGGCGATCAGGACGAAGACGACGGTGCCGACCAGCACCCATCGGAACAGTTTGTCGTTGCGGGCATCACGCGCATCACGCGTGGACGGGGCGGCTACAGGCTGGGCGATGGCATTCATGGGGACGGCAGGGCCAGGAAGGGGCGGGGCGGTACGGCGTGGAAGCAGCGGTGCCCGCGCGGGGCGGGCACCGTCGTGTCCATCACTTCAGGTCGGTCGCCCAGTAGGCCTCGATCTGCTTGACCAGCTCGGCCGGCAGCGGCACGTAGTGCAGCTCGTTGGCCTGGGCCTGGCCGTTCTCGAAGGCCCACTTGAAGAAGGCCAGGGTGTCCTGGTTGCGCTTGGCGTCCTTCGGCTGCTTCTGCATCAGCATGAAGTTGGTGGCGGTGATCGGCCACGCCTGCTCGCCCGGGGCGTTGGTGATGACCAGGTTGAAGTCCTTGGCGCTGGCCCAGTCGGCGCTGGCTGCTGCGGCGGCGAAGGTTTCCGCGCTCGGCGCGACCCAGTTGCCGGCCGCGTTCTGCATGGCGGTGTACGGCATGCCGTTCTGCAGCGCATAGGCCAGTTCGACGTAGCCGATCGAGCCCTTGATCTGCTTCACGTACGAAGCGACGCCTTCATTGCCCTTGCCACCGACGCCATCCGGCCACTGCACCGAGGTGCCTTCGCCAACCTTGCTCTTCCACTCCGGGCTGACCTTGGACAGGTAGTTGGAGAAGTTGAAGGTGGTGCCCGAACCGTCCGAACGGTGGACCAGGGTGATCTTGCCGTCCGGCAGCTTCACGCCCGGGTTGGCGGCGACGATGGCCGGATCGTTCCAGGTCTTGACCTTGCCCAGGAAGATGTCGGCCAGCAGGGCGCCGCTCAGGCGCAGTTTGCCGGCTTCCAGGCCTTCGATGTTGACCACTGGCACCACGCCGCCGATGGCGGACGGGAACTGCGCCAGGCCGGCCTGGGCCAGCTCTTCGCTGCTCAGCGGCTTGTCGGAGGAACCGAAATCGACGGTGCCGGCCTTGATCTGGGCGATGCCGCCGCCGGAACCGATCGACTGGTAGTTGATCTTGGCGCCGGTGGTGGCGTTGTAGTCAGCCGACCATTTGGAGACCAGCGGGAAGATGAAGGAGGCGCCCGCGCCGGACACTTCAGCGGTCACCTTGGCACCGGCGGCGGCCGGAGCGGCGGCACCGTCGGCAGCCGGCTGCTGCGCGGCCTGCTTGTCGCCACCGCAGGCCGACAGGCCCAGGGCGATGGCCAGGGAAAGGGCGGCAAGGCCGGCCGAGTGCAGTTTCATGGTCACTCCATAGCGGGGTAGAGCCGACGTGGTCGGCGGATGCGGCTATGAAATGATGTTTTTGTTACAGCCGTATTACGACCATGACAGAGGTGTCCTGGATCACGTTCTGACAGGGGTTTCACGGGGTTGGCCCCATCCCGCAGAGCCCGGGATGCCCCGGATCTGCGCACCGATATGACGGCAAGCGCGCTGGGTAGAGTCGAGCCATGCTCGACTGCTCCCTGTCCTCGGTAGGTGCGGACCGTTGGTGGGCACGCTCCAGCACCCAGCCGAGCGTGGGCTCGGCTCTACAGAGGCAGATGCATCCCCAAAAACAAGAAGAGCGCGGGATCTCGAGGATCTCGCGCCCGGTTGGGGCCGGCGGGGGAGAGAGGACCCGCCGGCCCCGTTCCTGCGGGGGAACGCTTACTTCAGGTTCTGCGACCAGTAGGTCTCGATCTGGCGCACCAGGCTGTCCGGCAGCGGCACATAGTCCAGCTGGCGGGCCTGAGCGTCGCCGCTCTTGTAGACCCAGCGGAAGAATTCCTGGGTGGCCTTGCCATTGGCCGCATTCTTCGGCTTCTTGTGCACCAGAATGAAGTTGGTGGCGGTGATCGGCCAGGACTCGGCACCCGGCGCGTTGGTCATCACCAGGTAGAAGTCCTTGGCGCTGGCCCAGTCGGCGCTGGCGGCGGCCGCAGCGAACGAGGCGTCGCTCGGCTGCACGAACTTGCCGGCGGCGTTCTTCATCGCGGTGTACGACAGCTTGTTCTGCAGCGCGTAGGACAGTTCGACGTAGCCGATACCACCCTTGATCTGCTTCACGTAGGCGGCAACGCCTTCGTTGCCCTTGCCGCCGATGCCGGCCGGCCACTGGACCGACGTGCCTTCACCGACCGAGCTCTTCCACTCCGGGCTGACCTTGGACAGGTAGTTGACGAAGTTGAAGGTGGTGCCCGAGCCGTCCGAACGGTGCACGACAGTGATTTTGGCGCTCGGCAGGGTCACGCCCGGGTTCAGCGCGGCGATGGCCGGGTCGTTCCAGGTCTTGATCTTGCCCAGGAAGATGTTGGCCAGCACGGTGCCGTCCAGCTTCAGTGCGCCCGGGGCGATGCCGGCCACGTTGACCACCGGCACCACGCCGCCGATCACCGACGGGAACTGGGCCAGGCCCGAGGCGGCCAGTTCTTCCGGCTTCAGCGGGGCGTCGGAGGAGCCGAAATCAACGGTCTTGGCCTTGATCTGCGCAATACCGCCGCCCGAGCCGATCGACTGGTAGTTGACCTTGTTGCTGGTGGCGGCGTTGTAGTCGGCCGACCACTTGGACATCACCGGATAGATGAACGAGGCGCCCGCGCCGGTGATTTCAGCGGCGTTGGCGGCGAACACGGACGACGCTGCGAAGACGGCAACGGCAACGCGCGACTTGAAGGCGTGGATCACGGGGTGGCTCCTGGGTTGATTGGGATGCGGGGTTACCCGCCCGGCGCACATTCCATAACGATTCGATGACAGCGCAGGGACCGTTGTATGACGCAACCGTTACAGCGCTGGCCGCTGCGGTTGCGACGCAGTCCGTGAAGGTTTCGCGCGCGCTCCCAGGATGCGGGGAAGCGCACCACCACCCTCTATCTATATGTCGTCAACGGAGCATCTGGACCGACGCGTGCGCATCCCGGGAATGCGCATCCGGCAGCGATGCCAGCGCCACGAACGTGGCCGCACGGCGCCGCGCTGCAGGTTGAGGGCGATACATCACGCCCTGTACCGCAAGGCCTCGACACAGGCCACGACCGAATTGCGTCGTCCGCATGACCGCACGAAGAAACCTGTGTTTGGTGCGCAGTTTGTCATTCGACTGTCATGGTTTTAACGGAACGTTCGCAAAACGCTTGACCGGCCTGCCGGCGTGGCGTTCTGCCCAAGCCATTCCAACCCTCTGGAGAGATCCAAAATGCGTTCCCATTTGCTCGCCGCCGCGGTCGTTGCAAGCCTCGGTCTGGTTTCCGCCGACGCCTTCGCAGCCCCCGCCAGCTCGGGCGTTTCCCAGGCACAGCTGCAGCAGCTGCAGGCACAGATCGCCGCGCTGCAGGCCCAGGTCCAGCAGTTGCAGAACGATTCGCAGGCGCTGCAGGCGCAGTCCGACGCGCAGTCCGAAGTGAACATCACCCAGGCCCAGGCCCTGGAAACGGCGCAGAAGACCCAGACCAGCGTCGACAAGCTGGCCAAGCTGGTCAATGACAACAAGATCGGCGGTCGCATGTTCTTCGACCTGACCAACATCGACAAGACCAGTAACGGCAAGGACACCGCCGCCAGCGGCACCGGTCTGGACGTCAAGCGCTTCTACCTGACCGTCGACCACAAGTTCAACGATATCTGGTCGGCCAACCTGACCACCGACTTCCAGTACAGCTCGGCCATCGGCAACACCGAACTGTTCGTCAAGAAGGCCTACGTGCAGGGCAGCTTCGACCCGGCCTTCAACCTGCGCGTCGGTGCCGCCGACATGCCGTGGATTCCGTACGTCGAGAAGTTCTACGGCATGCGTTATGTCGAGAACACCCTGACCGACCGCCTGAAGTACGGCAACTCGTCCGACTGGGGCCTGCATGGCTTCGGCAACCTGGGCAACAACTTCAACTACGCCGTCTCGGTGGTGTCCGGCGCCGGCTACAAGAACCCGACCCGCAGCAAGGGCATGGACGTGGAAGGCCGCGTGGCCTACACCCCGAACGAGAACTTCGTGGTCGCCGTCGGTGGCTACAGCGGCAAGCTGGGCAAGGAAACCGACATCCAGAGCGCCGAGAACACCTACACCCGCGCCAACGCGATGGTGGCCTACGCCGACAGCGACTTCCGTGTCGGTGGTGAGTACTTCCAGGCCAAGAACCTCAACAACGTGACGACCGTTGCCACCGACAAGTCCAGCGGCTGGTCGGTGTGGGGCAGCGTGCGCGTGACCGACGGCGGCATCAACGTGTTCGGTCGCTACGATGACACCGACGTCAGCAAGACCCTGGACCCGACCCTGAGTGACAAGTACTGGAACGTCGGTGTCGAGTTCCCGGTCATGAAGAACCTCAAGCTGTCGACCGTGTACAAGTACACGCACCTGGCCAACGCCAGCGACAAGAAGAACGACAAGACCAAGGAATTCGGCGTCTGGGGCGACCTGTCGTTCTGATGGCCTGAAGCCTGGTTGTCTGCAAACGGAAACGGCGGGCCTTGTGCCCGCCGTCTTCGTTTGATCACACACCTGGTGCTGCGTCACGCCGGCGCGGTGGTCTTTTCCTTGAACCGGCACAGGTCGGCGATCACGCAGCCCGGGCAATCCGGCTTGCGCGCCTTGCACACATAGCGTCCGTGCAGGATCAGCCAGTGATGCGCGTCGAGCAGGAACTCGGCCGGAATCACCTTCACCAGCTTGTCTTCCACTTCGCGCACGTTCTTGCCCGGGGCCAGGCCGGTACGGTTGGCCACGCGGAAGATATGCGTATCCACCGCCATCACCGGTTCACCGAACGCGGTGTTGAGCACCACGTTGGCGGTCTTGCGGCCGACGCCGGGCAGCGCTTCCAGCGCGTCGCGATCGCGCGGCACTTCACCCCCATGCTTTTCCAGCAGGATCGCGCAGGTGGCGATCACGTTCTTCGCCTTGGCGTTGAACAGGCCGATGGTGGCGATGTACTGCTTCAGGCCATCCTCGCCCAGCGCGAGGATCTTTGCCGGCGTGTTGGCCACCGGGAACAGGCGACGGGTGGCCTTGTTGACGCCGACGTCGGTAGCCTGCGCCGACAGCGCCACCGCCACCAGCAGTTCGAACGGCGAGCTGTATTCCAGTTCGGTCTTCGGGTGCGGGTTGAGTTCGCGCAGGCGGGTGAACATCTCCACCACGTCGGCGCGCGGCATCGCGCCGGCACGGCGCGCCGGGGCGCGCAGGGTCTTTTTCGCGGTGGCCATTACTGCTCCTTGCCGCTGGCGCGGGCCTTGGCCCGGGCGAGGATGGCGGCCGCCGCAGCGGGCAGGGCGGGCTTCACATCCGGCGCCGGGGCCGGCGTGCGGCGTGCGTCGCGCTCGGCCTCGCGTCGTGCCAGGCGCACCGCACGGGCGCGGTAACGCTCGCGCGCGGCCCAGGCCGTATGCAGCTGCTGCTGGGCCTGCTGCAGGCGCTGCGGAAGCTCGGGGTGGCCGGGCAGCAACTGTTCGTCACCGGCACGGGCCACATAGTCCATCAGCCCGGCCTGCAGGGCGCCATCGAGATCGTCTGCCTGGACCCGGGCGAACAGCTGCGCGGGATTGGGTCGGGATGCCATGGCGTCAGCGGTTCTGGAAGGCCGGCGGGCGGCGCTGCAGGAAGGCGCTGGTGCCTTCGCGCATGTCCTCGGTGGCGAACAGCAGGCCGAACTGCGCGCTCTCGTATTCCAGGCCGGCCTCCAGGCTGCATTCGCCGCCTACGTGCACCGCATCGAGCAGGCCACGCAGGGCCAGCGGTGCCGAGCGCGCCAGCTGGCGGGCGACATCCTGGACGCGGTTGTCCAGCGCGTCGGCCGGCACCACTTCGTTGACGATGCCCAGTTCCAGCGCACGCGCGGCGGTGATCGGCGCACCCAGCAGGCACAGCTCCAGGGTGGCGGCGCGACCGCACAGGCGCAGCAGGCGCTGGCTGCCGCCGAAGCCGGGAATCAGGCCGAGGTTGATCTCCGGTTGGCCGACCTTGGCGGTATCGGCGGCAATGCGCAGGTGGCAGGCCATCGCCAGCTCCAGGCCGCCGCCCAGTGCAAAGCCGTTCACGCGGGCGATCACCGGCTTGGGCATGCGTTCAATCTGGCGCATCAGGGCCTGGCCCAGCAGCGAGAAATCACGTCCCTGAACCGCGCTGAGTGTGTTCATCTCCGTGATGTCGGCGCCGGCCACGAAGGCCTTGGGGCCGGCACCGGTCAGCACGACCACGCGCACGTCCGGGTCGGCGGCGGCCGCGCTGAACGCCTCGGCCAGGGCCTGCAGGGTCGCGGCATTGAGGGCGTTGAGCTTGTCCGGGCGCTGGACGGTCACGGTGCGGATGGCGCCGTCGTCGGCGACGGCGATCAGGGCATCGGCCACGGGGAAACTCCTGGAACGTTAAAAAAAAGTGATATTGAACTCTGCAAACGCAGACGGGTCATAGCCTGCATCGTGAGTAGCGGTTACACGTTGCGCCCGTTATCCTAACCCGTCGCCTCAGGGCGGCGCAGAACGTCCCTGAGTTACCACCCCTGGAGAACTGTTTGATGAAGTTGCGTTCTATCGCGGTCGCCGTCGCGGCCCTGGCCCTGACGGGCAATGCCTTCGCCCAGGACGTTTCGTCCGAAAAGGGCAAGCTGAGCTACTACTTCGGTTACGACTACGGCAACAACCTGGCGGAGCTGACCGGTCGCGGTGAGCAGCTGGACATCAACTCGGTGGTGAAGGGTCTGCAGGACGCCTACGCCAAGAAGCAGCCGGCGATCACCGCCGAGCAGCTGAAGCCGGCCGTTGAAGCGTTCCAGAAGCGCGAGCAGGGCCGTGCCCAGGCCGCCAAGGCCGAGTACGAAAAGGCTGCTGCCGAAAACAAGACCAAGAGCGATCAGTTCATCGCGGCGAACAAGGCCAAGGCCGGCGTGCAGTCGCTGCCGAGCGGCGTGCAGTACCGCGTGATCGAAGCCGGCAAGGGTGCCAAGCCGACCCAGGCGAGCACCGTGCAGCTGGAAGTGGCCGGTCCGTTCCCGTACGGCCAGCGCCCGACCGAAGCCCGCCCGGCCCAGCAGATCCCGTCGATCAAGGTCAGCGAAGTCGAAATGAAGGCCATGCGCGAGACCCTGCTGCAGATGCCGGCAGGCTCGAAGTGGGAAGTCACCCTGCCGCCGGACCAGGCCTACGGTGCCGACCCGCGCACCCCGTTCCCGCCGAACGTGGCTGTGCAGTTCGAGATCAAGCTGGTCAGCGTCAAGTAAATCGAAGCAGTAAACCCAACGCGCCGGTGATCTCACCGGCGCGTTTTTGTTTGCGCAAATCCCGCCCATTCGCGCTACTGTTGCCAGGTGCAAACAATGGAAGAATCGGCGCGTGTTGTCGCAAGTCCCTGCATCGGAGTGTGCACGCTGGATCCGCACCGGCAGTGCACCGGCTGCGGGCGGAACCTTGATGAGATCGCGCGGTGGTCGTCAATGAGCAATGACGAACGCAGCCGCATCCTGCATCGCGTGCAACCGTTGCGCGCGCAGCTTCAGCAGTCGCTGCACGGCTCGCTGGCCGACCATGAACGATTGATGCGCGCGCTGCATCCGTTGGCCGATCCCCCGGCCGGCGATGGCTGGAACCGCAGTGAACTGATCGATCTGTTGCCGCCGGGGCCCCCGGTGGAAGCGGCGGTGCTGGCCGGTATCGTGCCGCGCGCCAACGGCGCCCAGGTGATCCTCACCCGCCGTACCGAAACGCTGCGCACGCATGGTGGCCAGGTCGGCTTCCCCGGTGGCCGCACCGAACCTGACGACCGCGACGCGCTGGCGGCCGCACTGCGCGAAAGCCAGGAAGAAATCGCACTGGCGCCAGGCCAGGTGCAGGCACTGGGGTATCTGGATCCCTTCGTGACGATTACCGGCTACCGGGTCACCCCGGTGGTGGCGGTGGTCGATCCGGACTTCGTGCCGGTACCTCAGCCCAGCGAAGTGGCCGAGGTGTTCGAGGTACCGCTGGACTACCTGATGGCTGCCGACAATCTGCGCCAGGTCGAAATCAACCATCGCGGCCGCATCCGCCACGTCCTTGAATACAGCTGGCCGGGCCAGCGCATCTGGGGGGCGACCGCGGCCATTCTCTACAACCTGCGTCGCCGCCTGGAGCAAGTGCAATGAAGCCGATCGATCCGCCGTGGACCACCCTGGTCGATGTCGCTACCCTGGCCGCTGCAGTGGGCGAGGGCGTGCGCGTGGTCGATGCACGCGCTACCGCCAGCACCGCCGTGCGCGTGGTCGATGCGCGGGCCTCGCTGGCCGATCCGCAGGCAGGTGGTGGCCAGTATCTGGCAGGGCATGTGCCGGGTGCGGTGCATGCCGATCTCAATCGTGACCTGTCCGATCTGTCGCGCGTCGGCCATGGTCGCCATCCACTGCCGGACAGCGATGCCTTTGCCGCAAAGCTGGGGCAGTGGGGCATCGGCCCCGACACCCAGGTGGTGGTCTATGACGGCAGCGACGGCAGCATGGCCGCCTCGCGCCTATGGTGGCTGTTGCGCCTGATCGGTCACCGCCGGGTGGCCGTACTCGACGGCGGCATCGCCGCCTGGCAGGCGGCCGGCCATCCGCTGGCGACCGGCCAGCAAACGGTGACAGCGCTGCCCGCCTATCCAGGTCGTTTCGACACCGCACAGATCGCAAATGCCGATGAAATCAGCGCACGCCTGAAGCACGCACCGGGTTGGCTGGTCGATGCGCGCGCCGGCGAGCGTTTCCGTGGCGAGGTGGAGCCGCTGGACCCGGTGGCGGGCCACGTGCCGGGGGCGGTCAACCGCCCGTTCGCCTTGAACGTGCTCGACGGCCGCCTGCGCGATGCACAGGAACTGCGCGCCGAACTGCAGGGCGTGATCGGCAATCGCGATCCAGAGCAGGTGGTGCTGATGTGCGGCTCCGGCGTGACCGCCTGCCATCTGTTGCTGGCGATGGAAAGTGCGGGCCTGAGCGGCGCGCGCATCTATGCCGATTCCTGGAGCGGCTGGGTCAGCGACAGCAGCCGCCCGGTTGCCACCGGTGCCTGAGCGATCCGAGCAAAAAGCAGTCGAGCATCGCTCGACTCTACAAAGGCACCCTTCGATCGATTCGACCCCGTGCCGACCAACGGTCGGCACCCACCAACAGCAGCGGGAAACTATCGAAGGCGGAGTGGGTCCGGTTGTGAGGGTGTCCGCGGCATGGATGCCGCGGCCAAGCCCCCATGGACGGGTTCACGGCGTCCCTCGCAACCGGACCCACCCCGCCATCCCACGCAATGCCAGCGTTTGACGTTGACGTTGCCTCTGCGGGTGCCGGGCGCAGCCCTGCCGCTTACCCAACAGGCTGCAACGGCACCTTCGCCAGCACCCGCGCCCACGGGAACATCGGCCCCGGGTCACGCTTGCGGGCCACCGTCAGCGCCGGATCATCACTGGCCGGCACCTGCTCCCGGTCCAGCTGGTCGTGCCCGGCAATCCGCCGCAGCGACGGGTAGCGCGCCACCAGCGCCAGCAGCAGCCGCTCCAGCGCGTCCAGCTGCGCCTCGGTGTAGGGCTCATCCATCGCCTGATGGCGGCTGTCGAACCAGTCCGGGTAGCGCCCGCTATTGACCAGTTCGATGCCCAGCGTATGCGCGTTCATGCCGCGAACGTGGTGGGCGACCCGCTCCGGCGCCACGTACTGCACCACGCGGCCATCGCGGTCGATATAGAAGTGGCCACTGTTGCCGGCGCCGCTCTCGTACAGCACGCGCTCGCCGTACTCGCGGGCCATGGCCAGGTCGGGCAGCTCGGTGCAGTGGATCACCACCAACTCCAGCGTGGCCGGGTCGCGCAGCGGCAGGCGGTCGTGGTAGGGCAGGGGCTGCAGCTGCAGGCCGGGCAGGAGCGGGTTGGGCATCCGGCGATGCTAGCATTGCGGCATGAACCTGCCTTCCCTTTCCTCCTCGCTGCGCGCGCACGGAGCCTGTGCATGAGCCGCGGCCACTGCATCCTGTCCCACGGCTTCGAGAGTGGCCCGGAAGCGACCAAGGTCACCGCGCTGGCCGCGGTTGCGCAGCGCCTGGGCTGGACCCATGAGCGCCCCGACTATACCGACCTGGACGCGATGAGCGAGGTGAGCCGTGTGGGCGACGTGCCCACGCGCCTGCAGCGCCTGGTGGAACGTGCTGCTTTGGCCGCCCAACAGGGTCCGGTGGTGCTGGCCGGTTCCAGCCTGGGCGCCTACATCTCCGCCATCGCCTCGCTGCAGGTGCCGGTGGCCGGCCTGTTCCTGATGGTGCCGCCGACCACCATGGGTCCGATGCCGGCGCTGGATGCTGCTGCGGTGCCGACCACGGTGGTGCAGGCCTGGCATGACGACGTGGTCCCGGCCGCCGGGGTCATCGCTTGGGCGCAGGCGCGCGCGGCGCAGCTGCTGCTGGTTGACGATGGGCACCGCCTGGAGCGCCACGTGGAGGCCTCCGCACAGGCCTTCGAGCGCCTGCTGCGGCAACTGTGAAGCCCGGGCGCACGGCGCGCCCGCCCGCTTTGACTACAATGGCAGCCCCGCCGCCCCTGGCGCGGGCCTGCCGGCCGTGCTTGCGGCCCTCCTTTCCGACCGGCCCGGCCCCTGTGCCGCGCCCGACCACCTGCGAACCGATCCCGTGAAATTCTTCGTCTCCTGCGCCAAGGGCCTGGAATACCTGCTTGCCGATGAACTGTCGGCCCTGGGCCTTGGCAAGGCCACTGCCACCATTGCCGGCGTCAACGCCGAGGGCGAACTGGAGCAGGCGCTGCGGATCGTGATGTGGTCGCGCCTGGCCAGCCGCGTGCTGTGGCCGATCGACGAGTTCGACTGCCCGGACGAGCAGGCCCTGTATGACGGCGTGCGCGCGCTGCCGTGGCATGAGCACATCAAGCCGGAGATGACCCTGGCGGTGGACGCGCACGTGTCCGGCGACAAGATCACCCATGCGCGCTTCGCCGCACAACGGATCAAGGACGCCATCGTCGACCGCATGCGCGATGAGGGCCTGGAACGCCCCTCGGTCAACACAGACCTGCCGGACGTGCGCGTGAACCTGTCGCTGCGCAAGGGCCGTGCTTCGCTGTCGATCGATCTCGGCGGTGGCCCGTTGCACCGTCGTGGCTGGCGTGGTGCCGCCCACGAGGCGCCGCTGAAGGAAAACCTGGCCGCCGCGCTGCTGCTGCGCGCGCAGTGGCCGCGCCTGCACGCCGCCGGCGGTGGCCTGCTGGACCCGATGTGCGGCAGCGGCACGCTGCTGATCGAAGGCGCGCTGATGGCCGCTGACGTGGCTCCCGGCCTGATGCGCCATGGCAGCCTGCCGCCGAGCCGCTGGCTGGGCTTCGACAAGGCCGCCTGGAAGGCGATCCAGAGCGAAGCGCGCGATCGCGAGGCCGCGGGCCTGGCCGCGCTGAAGCCGGTTATCCATGGCAGCGACATCGACCCGACCGCGATCCAGGCCGCGCGCGAGAATGCGGAAGTGGCGGGCGTCGCCCACGCGATCCGCTTCACCCGTGCCGACGTGGCCGACCTGGCTGCGCCTGAACAGGAGATCGGCGCGGTGGTCTGCAACCCGCCATACGACGAACGCCTGGCCGCCGATCCGGCGCTGTACCGCGCACTGGGCAATGCCCTGCAGAAGGCGGTGCCGCAGTGGCGTGCCAGCCTGCTGTGCGGCAATGATGAACTTGCTTTCGCCACCGGCCTGCGCGCCGGCAAGAAGTACCAGATGTTCAACGGCGCGCTGGAGTGCGCGCTGATCGTCTGCGATCCGATCGCTGTGCCGGGCCGCGATCCGGCGCAACCGCGTGAGCTGAGCGAAGGCGCGCAGATGGTGGCCAACCGCCTGCGCAAGAACCTGAAGAAGTTCAAGAGCTGGCGCGCGCGCGAGGACATCACCTGCTTCCGCGCCTATGACGCCGACCTGCCGGAGTATGCGGCCGCCATCGACGTCTACGAGGAGGACGGCGGCAAGCGCCGTACCTTCCTGCATGTGCAGGAATACGCGGCACCGGCGGCGATTCCGGAGAACGACGTGCGCCGTCGCCGCAACGAACTGCTGGCCGCCGCGCGTGAAGTGTTCGGCGTGCCGCCGGAACAGGTCTCGATGAAGTCGCGCGAGCGCGGCAAGGGCGGCAGCAAGTACGGACGCTTCGAGCAGCGCGATGAGTTCATCGTGGTGCGCGAGAACAACGCGCTGCTGCAGGTGAACCTGTTTGACTATCTGGACACCGGCCTGTTCCTCGACCATCGCCCGCTGCGCCGGATGATGGCCGAGCAGGTGCGTGGCAAGCGCTTCCTCAACCTGTTCTGCTACACCGGCGTGGCCAGCGTACAGGCCGCCGTGGCCGGTGCCGCCAGCACCACCAGCGTCGATCTGTCGGCCACCTACCTGCAGTGGTGCTACGACAATCTGGCCTTGAACGGCCAGGGCGGCAACCAGCACCTGCTGGTGCAGGCCGATGCGATGGCCTGGCTGGAAGCGGACCGTGGCCAGTACGACGTGATCTTCTGCGATCCGCCGACCTTCTCCAATTCCGCGCGCGCCGACGACTTCGACGTGCAGCGCGAGCAGCTGAAGCTGCTGCGTGCGGCCGTTGCGCGCCTGGCACCGGGCGGCGTGTTGTACTTCTCCAACAACTTCCGCCGCTTCAAGCTGGAGGAGAACGCCATCGCCGAATTCGCCCAGTGCCGCGAGATCACCGCGCGCACCATCGGCCCGGACTTTGAGCGCAACGCGCGTATCCACCGCGCGTGGGAGCTGAAGCGGTTGGGGTGATTCCAGCCGAAACGGAATGCCGGCCAGCGGCCGGCACTACCCATGTGCGCGCAGAACGGTAGTGCCGGGCCATGCCCGGCGAGCGTGGGCCCGGTAGATCCATGCCCTGCGTGGACGGCTCTACAGCACCAACAAGCGCCCCGGCGCATGGGCCAGCGGCCAATGTCCCCGTTCGTACAGCGCAAGCACGGGTTCCCAGTGCGCCGGCAGGCCGAGGTGCGTTTCCGGCAGGCGTTGCCGGAAGGCGAACATCGCTCCATCGCGCGCCACCAGGTGCAGGTCATGCGCACCGCAGCGCAGTGCCGGCAGATCCAGTGCCGAAAGCGCGCGCATCAACCTCCGGTTGAGTTCGCGTCGGGCGTCGGCCAGCTCGGGCGGGCGGGGCAGGGCGCCGTGAAACGGATCCGAATCGCCCAGTGCTGTGGGCATCCATTCGAAACCACCGGTATCGATGGTCCGCAGTGCTTCGGCCAGCGATCGAACGGCGACGACGCCGGCCGTCGCGGGCAGTGTTTCACCCAACCGGGAAAAGAAGCCGATTCCAGCCGTCCGTTGCATCACGCTATCCATGCAGCCATTGTAGACCCACGTCATGCGTGGATGACGCAGACCCCGTCCTGCGGCTACAGCAACCCCACCACCAGCCCGACCACCGGCAACGCGATCGCCAGCGGGGCGATCCACTTCGGCCGGTACGGGTACAGACCGAACGACAGTGCCACGCCGCCCACGGTCATCGCGCCCAGCCACAGCACCGGGCCCATTGCCCAGCCGTGGTCTGCCACGCACAGCGCGAAGGCCACCGTCAGCAACGCCCAGCCCAGCACCCGCCATTGCGTGCGCCGTGCCGGTGCGGCAGCGGCCTTGCCATGCAGGTCGTGCTGGTGCTTTTCCATCGCCAGCGACAATGCGGTGAACGCGGAGAACGACAGCGTCAGTGCCAGCAGCATCATGCGCTGGCCTCCGCTCCGGTCGTTTCTGCAGCGTTCACCGATGCCTTCGGTGCAGCCGCAGCGGCAGCACGCTTCTTCTTCTCGGCCGCACTCAGCGGCGGCGTCCAGCGCTGCATGCGCCAGCCGCACATCGCCAGCATCGCGCCGAATGCAATCATCGACAGGTCGATGCCAGCCAGCACCCAGTCACCGTTGCGCAGGGTGACGCCGAGGTGCGCGTGTGTAGTCAGCGCGTTGACCACCGGAACCAGCGCGAACGCCGCTGCACCGAGGTACAACTGCCACGCCCACATCATCCGCTTGGGCCAGATGAAGGCGGCCAGCAACGCCGCGCCCCAGGCGTAGAAGAAGACGTTGGCCTCGGCACTGGAACGCTCGGCGATGTCCAGCGGCAGCAGGCGGTTGCCCCAGAAATAGGCCGCGAAGGCGATCGGAAGGCCGGCCACGGTGCCGATGTTCAGCGCATCGACCAGGCGCAGGCCGAAGCCGGTGCGCCCGCTCTTGGCATGCTTCGGCCGTTCCTTCACCGCCCACAGCACCACGCCACTGGCTACCATCAAACAGCCGACCAGGCCGGACAGGAAGAACAACGCGCGCAGGCCCCAGTCGGCGAAGCGGGCCAGGTGCAGGCCGTACAGCACGCCCCGAGTGGCGGTGGCGCCACCGGACGGCGGCGTTTCTTCCAGCAGCGCGCCGCTGACCATGTTGTAGCGCACGGCCGGGGTGTCGGTGGACAGGCGCTTGCCGTCGCGCTGGCGGATGTCGATCACCGCA
Organism: Stenotrophomonas maltophilia; assembly: GCF_023518235.1. Lineage (NCBI taxonomy): Bacteria > Pseudomonadati > Pseudomonadota > Gammaproteobacteria > Lysobacterales > Lysobacteraceae > Stenotrophomonas > Stenotrophomonas maltophilia. The sequence continues at coordinate 1,890,976 of NZ_CP090423.1, read as the reverse complement.
TTGGCCGCGCCCGGGTTGGACACAGTGAACCCGGCCACTTCCACGCCCTGCCAATGCGCGCGTGCGCTGTCCAGCAGCTGTGCGATCGGCAGCGGGTTGGCGCGTCCTTCGGCCGGCGCGGTCACTTCCGGCATGCCACCGAAGGCCTCGAAGAAGAACTTGTCCTCATCCTGCGGGTAGGCCACCTTCACGCCCCACGGCAGGTACATGATCATCAGGGTGACGATGCCGGTGTAGGTGATCATCGCGTGGTACGGCAGCGCCATCACCGCGCTGACGTTGTGGAAATCCAGCCAGGAGCGCAGGCCCTTGTCCTTGCGGAAGGTGAAGAAGTCCTTGAAGATCTTCTTGTGGGTGATGACGCCGGTGATGATCGCCACCAGCATGAACATCGCGCAGAAGCCAACCAGGTAGCGCGCCCACAGCACCGGGATGTAGTGCAGGTCGAAGTGCAGCCGGTAGAAGAAGTCGCCGCCGCGGGTCTCGCGCGCCTTCAATGCCTGGCCGGTGTTCGGGTCCAGCGTGGCATCGCCGAAGCCACCGCGGCGGCCACGGCTGGGGTCGGCCAGCTCCGGCGGCAGCCGCCAGAACATCTGCATGGCCGGGTTGCGCGGCTGCGGCAGGGTGACGAACCAGTTCTCGGCCTGGCTGGCATTGACCTGCAGGTAGTCCACCGCGCGCTGCGCGGCGACATCGATGCTGACCTTGTTGGCCGGCAGCTCCGGACGCATCCAGCGGCTGATTTCCTCGCGGTAGTAGCTGGCGGTGCCGGCCATGAAGATCAGCAGCAGCAACCAACCGACCAGCAGCCCGGTCCAGGTGTGCAGCCAGGCCATCGACTGGCGGAATCCGTTCTTCATGCCCAGGCTCCCATCAGGCGTGCGATGCCGGCCATCAGCAGGGCCGGGACGAGGATGCCGACCCAGGCGCGCAGCGCGCTGCGGGTGGCAAACGCCCACAGTGCGGCGCAGGCGGCAACCAGGATCGCCAGCAGCATGCCGGTCAGCACGGTCTGGCCGCGCGCGCCGGGCAACGCCACCGCGCAGAACACGCTGGTCATCGAGGCCAGCGCATAGCCGCCGAAGATCGCGGCCAGCGAACGTGACAGCACGCCCCAGCGCGGGTTGGAGAAGAAGGGGCGGGGGCTGGCGGTTGCGGGCGAGCGGTCCACGGCGATCCTGCAGGTTTCAAGGGAAGAAGGCCGGCGCACCGAAGCGCGCCGGGGTTGGCCATCCGTGGCCGGGTGCCGGTCGCAGAACCGGCGCCATCCATCGGGGTCAGAGCTTCCAGCGCAGCGTCACGGTGACATTGCGTGGTTCGCCCCAGTACACGCCGTTGTAGAAACCGACATTGTTGAAGTACTTCTTGTCCAGCAGGTTGTTGATGTTGAGCTGGGCGCTGAAGTTCTCATTGAAGCGGTAGCCGCCGGCGAGGTTGACCAGATGGAACGCGTCCTGGGTGATCCTGGCCTTGCTGCGGTCGGGCTTGGTGCTGGTGTTCCAGATGCGGCTCTGCCATGTCACGCCACCACCCAGCCAGAAGCGGCCGTCGATACCGCCGGGGCGCCAGCTGGTGTTGAGCCGGAAGGTGTCCTGCGGGGCGGTGGTCCGCTGCAGCACGCCGTCCTTGTTGCGGATGACGGTGTGGGCGAAGCCGGCCGAGATGTTCCACTGCTCGCCGATGCTGCCCTGGGTTTCGATCTCCCAGCCCTTGACCTTGTTGCCCTTGCCGGTGGAGCGGTAGGCCTGGCTGCCATCGGGCAGCGAGTTCACCGGCACCGAATCATCGATCTCGGCGACGTTGTCCTGCTTGCCCTCGAACACGGCGGCCGAGGCATTGAGCAGGCCGCCGAAGAACTCGGCCTTGACGCCGGCTTCGTACATGCTGCCGACCACCGGCTCGAGATAGTTGCCGTTGCGGTCGCGGTAGTTCTGCGGCTTGAAGATGTCGGTATAGCTGACATAGCCGCTGAAAATGGAGTTGAAGTCGTAGATCAGGCCGGCATACGGGGTGAGCATGTCGTCCGGCCGGTAGCCGGTGCGGGTGGTGCGGTTGCGGTTGCCATTGGCATCGTAGCCATAGGCCCAGCTGCGGGTTTCCCAGCTGCCATAGCGCGCGCCGACCACGGCCAGCAACGGATCGGCCAGGCGCAGGCGTGCGGCGGCATAGGCTGCGCGCTGGCGCAGTTCATTCTGCGACGACAGGCGGCCGAGGCGGGTGACGGGCAGCACCGGCACCTCGCCGGTCCAATGGCGCCAGTCCGGCACCACGGCATAGGCATCGTCATAGTCGAAATCCATGCCTTCCGATTCGCCCTTGCGCACCGCCTGGCCGAGCCCGAACACCAGTTCGTGCTCGCGGCCGAACAGCTGGAACGGGCCACCAACGTTGACATCGAACACGTCCATCGTGCTGTGTTCGTTGAAGTGCGAGATGTAGGCGGTGACGCCGCTGCCATCGGCGCGCGGGTTGCCGGCCGCGCCGTACCAGACGCTGCCATCGGTATCGCGCACGGCGTGGCTGAGGTTGCCCTTCACCGACCAGCCGTTGCCCAACTGCTGCTCCAGGCGCGCGAAGCTGGTCTTTTCCACGATCGGCCAGGCGCTCCACGAGGCCGACAGATTGGTCGAGCGTGGCAGGTTTGCCGGCGCGCCATCGGCGCCCCAATACGGCACCACGCCCCAGGTCACGCCGGTGGTGCGCGGCGACTGGTACTCGTAGCCCACCTCGAACAGCGTGCTGTCGCTCAGGTCGGCCTGCACGATGCCGTAGAACACGTCCTTGTCCAGCGCATAGACATCACGGAACGAATCGCTCTGCTGCTTGGCCGCGACCAAGCGCGCACGGATGCGTCCGTCCCAGGCGACCGGGCCACCCAGGTCGGCTTCCAGACGGCGGTTGTTCCAGCGGCCCACGGTGAGGTTGGCGCCCATCTGGAAGGTATCGGTGGGGCGCTTGCGGATCATGCTGATGGTGCCGGACGGATCGCCGGCGCCGGTGGTCAGGCCGGTGGCACCACGGATCACTTCGATACGCTCGTAGATCACGTTGTCGGTGTTGGTCTTGACCGAGCCACCGAAGGTGTTGAGCATGCCATCGATCTGGAAGTTCTCGATGGTGTAGCCGCGCGAGACATAGTTGATGCGCTCGCTGTCGGTGACCGACACGCTGACCCCGGTCACCTGGCCCATCACGTCCGACAGCGAGAACAGACCCATGTCGTCCAGGCGCTGGCGGGTGATCACCGTCACCGATTGCGGGGTTTCGCGCAGCGACAAGTCCAGCTTGGTCGCACTGCGCGCGCCCTTGACCGCATAGCTGTTGGGAATCTCGCCGTCGGCGGTCACCTTCACCGTATCGAGCGTGCGCGCGGAAGGATCGGCGGTGCCGTCGGCGTGGGCCAGCGGAGCGATCATCAGTGCGGTCACGGCCAGGGCCAGCAGAGTAGGACGGGGGGAGTTGAGCGGCGTTGCCATCGGTGCGGTTCCATGCAGAACGAAACAGGCGATGGAATGCGCAGACGCAGCGGCCGTGCGCTTCGCGCACGTCGCCCAGCGAGTCCCATCGACGGGGCGCCACCCGCGCAGTGCGGGCGACCCGGTAGTCGGGGGATGTACACGGGCGAAGGGGCGGGTGGGTGCGTGCTTCCGTGCCCCGCTTGGCTAAGCGTACAACCGATCAGCAAATGATAGGCATTCGCATTTCGTTAATCAAGCGTGAGGGTGGCACTCGTCGGCGCAGGGCGCATCTCAGAAGCGGAAGAGCACAGTCGCGGCGTGCAGCAGCAGGCCGATCAGACCGCCGACCAGGGTGCCGTTGAAGCGGATGAACTGCAGGTCGCGGCCCACGCTCAGTTCCAGCTGCTCCACCAGGTGCCGCTCGTCCCAGCCCTTCACGGTCTGCGCGATATGCGTGGTCACGCCCTCGCGCAGGCGTCCGGTCAGGCGTTGCGCACCTTCCAGCAGATGCTGGTTCAGCGCCTCGCGCAGGGCCGGGTCGGCCTGCAGGCTGGCACCGAGCGAACCCAGGCTGCGCTGCAGGTGGCCAACCAGTGCCGAATCCTCGCGCTGCAGGTCCGCGCGCAGGCTGGCGTGGATGCGCGCCCACAGGCCCTGCACGTACTCCTGCAGCGCGGGGTGGTCGATCATTTCCTGCTTGAGCTGTTCGATGCGCTCGGCCAGCGCCGGGTCTTCGCGCAGGCGCTGCACGTAGTTCTGCAGCCAGGTCTCGTAGTCCTGGCGCAGCGGGTGCTGCGGCTCGGCCAGCACCTGCTGCAGCTCTTCGAGCACCGCACGCGCCAGGCGTTCGGCCAGGCTGTCGCCGATCTCGTCGATCGGCTTGACCCAGTTCACCGTGCTCGACAGCGTCGGCCATTCGCGCTGGATGTAGCGCACGATCAGCTGCGAGGCGCGCTCCTTCACTTCCGGCTGCTCCAGCCAGCGCCCCAGTCGTTGCAGGCCTTCGTCCAGCACGCGCTGGTGGCGTCCATCGGCGGTCAGCAGGGCCAGCAGTTCGCCGGCGGTGGCGGCGGCATTCCACTGCCGCAGCTGCTGTACCACGAAGGCATGCAGCTGCCGGCGTACGGCCGTCTCATCGAAGAAATCCAGCGCCTGCAATGCCCAGCCGCGGGCCATGTCGGCCAGCATCCGCGAGCGCGCCGGGTCGGCCAGCCAGCTACCGAGGCGGCTGGCCGGATCGAACACCTGCAGCTTGGCCAGCAGCACACCCGGCTCCAGGAACTGGTCGCGCACGAACAGCGCCAGGCTGTCGCCGATGCGCTCCTTGCTGCGTGGGATGATCGCGGTGTGCGGAATCGGCAGGCCCATCGGCCGCCGGAACAGGGCAACGACAGCGAACCAGTCGGCCAGCGCACCGACCGCCGCGGCCTCGCAGAAGGCCGAGACCCAGGCCCAGATGCCGCGCTCGCCCTGCCAGTGGCTGACCGTGAAACCGGCCAGCATCAACAGCAGCAGGCCCAGCGCGAGGGCTTTCAGGCGCCGCAGCTGGGCGCGGCGCGGATCATTGGCAAGCGTCATGCCGGAAGTCTACCTGCCAGTAGTGCCGGCCGCTGGCCGGCAACTACAACGCACCGGGAACGTTCATGGGGTTGCCGGCCAGCGGCCGGCACTACCCAAAGGTTCAGAGCGCTTCGAGCTGCTTGCGCAGCGCGGCCAGCTGCGCACGCAGGGTATCGTTCTCGCGGGTCAGGGCGACCACGCGGCGGCGCAGCGCCGGTGCGTCCTCACCCAGCTGCTCCAGCGCCGACAGCACTTCGGCATCGCGGCTGGCGATCTCGTCCTCGTCTGCTTCCTCGAAGTCCATCTCGGCCGGTTCAGGCTTCGGTGCGCGCGGCTTGCGCTTGGACTCGCGCACGCGCTTGGCGGCCTGTTTCAGCTCGTCCTTGCCGCCGGCAGCGGCGGCGCGTTGCTCGTCTTCCGGCAGATCGGCCACGGCGGCAGCAGCGCTGATCGAGATCACACCGGCCTTGACCGCTTCCACCACTTCGGCCGCGGCCTGGGCATGAATGCGTTCGATCATGCCGACCTGGCTGGTGCTCAGCTTGGCTTCGCGGGCCAGCTCGGCGCGGCTGATCTTAGGTGCCGGTTCCCACGGCGGGCTGTCTTCGCCGCCCTCGTCGATGATGTCGGCAGTGCCGTCGCTTTCGCGCTGCAGCTGGGCCTGCTCGACCTGCTTGCGGGCGGCCAGGATGTCGCGCTTGCGCAACGCCAGCACGCCACGCTGGAAATCGGAGACGCTGCGCCGGCCCAGGTGCTGCTCGATCATCCACAGGTGCACGTCTTCCATGCTCTGGAAGCGGGTGTTCTGCACGGTGTTGAACGGCAGGCCGTGCTTGCGGCAGATACCGAAGCGGTTGTGGCCATCGACCAGCACGTCGCCCCACAGCACCAGCGCATCGCGGCAGCCTTCAGCCAGGATGCTGCGCTCCAGCGCGTCATGTTCGTCCGCGGTCAGCGGGTCGATATAGGCCTTGAGTTCTTCTTTGACGACGATATCCATGGGCGCGGCAACGAGCAGGAGCGGAACCGCCCATTGTACCTGCTCGCCAGCGCCGGTCCGGGCTCAGGCGGTGGCCCGGATCATCTCGCCCAGGGTGCCGGTGATCTGGTCGATCTGCGCCTTGTCCACGATCAGCGGCGGCGACAACGCGATGATGTCGCCGGTACAGCGCACCAGCAGCCGGCCGTCGTGGAAGCAGCGCCGGAACACCTCGTAGCCGCGGCTGCCGGGCATGTCCCGGCGTGGCGCCAGCTCGACCGCCCCGACCAGCCCGAAGTTGCGGATGTCGATCACATTGGGCAGGCCCTGCAACGCATGCAGCGATTCCTGCCAGTATTCGCCCAGTTCGATGGCACGTTCGAACAGGCGCTCCTCGGCGTAGACCTCCAGTGTGGCCAGGGCCGCCGCGCAGGCCAGCGGGTGGCCCGAATAGGTGTAGCCGTGGAACAGTTCGATGGCCTGTGGCGGTGCCTGCATCAAGGTGGCATGCACGGCGTCGCTGACCAGCACGCCGCCCAGTGGCACCGCGCCGTTGCTGACGGCCTTGGCGAAGGTCAGCAGGTCCGGCGTGACCCCGAAACGCTGCGCGGCGAAGGGCATGCCGAGCCGGCCGAAGCCGGTGATGACCTCGTCGAATACCAGCAGGATGCCGTGGTGGTCGCACAGCTCACGCAGGCGCTGCAGGTAACCCGGCGCGGGCAGGATCACCCCGGCCGACCCTGCGATGGGCTCGACGAACACGGCCGCAATCGTCGAGGCATCGTGCAGGGCGATCAGCCGTTCCAGGTCATCGGCCAGTTCAGCGCCCTGGCGCGGCAGGCCTTTGCTGAACGCATTGCGCTGCAGGTCCAGGGTGTGCCGCAGGTAATCAACGCCGCCCAGCTGCAGGCCGAAGGCCCTGCGGTTGTTGGACAGCCCACCCAGCGCCATGCCACCGAAACCCACGCCGTGGTAGGCCTTCTCGCGGCTGATGAAGCGTGTGCGCTGGCCCTCGCCGCGCTGGCGGTGGTAGGCCAGCACCGTCTTCATCGCGGTATCCACCGCTTCGGAGCCGGAGCTGGTGAAGAACACATGGTTCAGCGGCGTCGGCGCCAGTGCGGCCAACCGCTGCGCCAGCGCGAACGCCGGTGGCGAGCCCATCTGGAACGCAGGCGAGTAGTCCAGCGTACGCGCCTGTTCGACGATGGCGTTGACGATCCGTGGGCGCGCATGGCCGGCATTGCAGCACCACAGGCCGGCCGTGCCATCGAGGATCCGGTGGCCGTCCACATCCTCGTAGTGCATGCCCTCGGCCCGCACCAGCAGGCGCGGCGCGGCCTTGTACTGGCGGTTGGCGGTGAACGGCATCCAGTACGCCTCCAGTGACTCGGGGCGCTGGGTGGTGAGGTCGTGCAGGTCGCTTTCAGGGCGCTTCATGCCGGCTCCATCGGGTCCGATAGGGTGAATGTAGCGCAGCCGCGTCACGGCGGAGTCGCGGCCACGCCGGTATAACCGGGGACACTGTTCCAAGGAGCCCGACATGGCCGACTTCCCCGACCGCAGCTACTGGCAGGCGCTGTCCGAGCGCCTTTCGATGCCGGGCCAGGCCTTCATCGATGGCCGCTACGCCGATGCCGCCAGCGGCGCACGCTTCGACTGCATCAGCCCGATCGACGGGCGGATACTGGCGGCGGTCGCCGACTGCGACGCGCAGGATGTGGAGCGCGCGGTGCTGGCCGCGCGGCGCGCCTACGAGGCCGGCCACTGGTCGCAGGCCAGCCCGGCCCATCGCAAGCGCGTGCTGCTGGCGCTGGCGGCGCTGGTGGAAAAGCACGCCGACGAGCTGGCCCTGCTGGAAACCCTGGATATGGGCAAGCCGGTGCGCGACGCCCGCCGCATCGACCTGCCCGGCGTGGTGCGCTGCCTGGCCTGGACCGCCGAGGCGGTGGACAAGCTGTACGGCGAGATCGCACCCACCGGTCCGCATGAGCTGGGCCTGGTCACGCGCGAGGCCGCCGGCGTGGTGGCCGCGATCGTGCCGTGGAATTTCCCGCTGCTGATGGCCTGCTGGAAGATCGCACCGGCGCTGGCGATGGGCAATTCGGTGGTGCTCAAGCCCTCCGAGCGTTCGCCCTTGAGTGCGCTGCGGCTGGCGGCGCTGGCCGCCGAGGCCGGCCTGCCGGACGGCGTGCTGAACGTGCTGCCCGGCCACGGCGCGCGCGTCGGCGAGCCTCTGGCCCTGCACATGGATGTGGACGTGCTGGCCTTCACCGGCTCTACGGCCACTGGCGCGAAGCTGCTGGAGTACGCGGGCCGCTCCAATCTGAAGCGGGTCTGGCTGGAGTGCGGTGGCAAGAGCCCGCACCTGGTGTTTGCCGACGCGCCGGATCTGGACGCGGCGGCCAAGGGCGTGGCGCAGGGCATCTTCTTCAACCAGGGTGAAGTCTGTACCGCCGGCTCGCGGCTGCTGGTGCAGCGCTCGATCCGCGAGGACTTCGTGCGCCAGGTGGTTGCCTACGGCCAGCACATGCAGCCTCGTCATCCGCTGGACGCCGATGCGCCGATGGGGGCGCTGGTTGACGCCGCGCACGCGGACAAGGTGCTGGCCGACATCGCCCGCGCCGAGGGCGAGGGCGCCCGTCTGCTGCTGGGTGGCCATCGGGCGGAGGTGGAGGCTGGCGGCTGCTACGTGCAACCTACGGTGTTCGACCAGGTGCGGCCGGAGCAGGCGCTGGCGCGGGAGGAGGTGTTTGGCCCGGTGCTGGCGGTGCTCGGCTTCGATGACGAGGCCGAGGCGGTACGCTTGGCCAACGACAGCCGTTATGGACTGGCGGCAGGGCTGTGGACGCGCGATCTCGGCCGCGCCCATCGGGTAGCGCGCCAGCTGCGCGCCGGTAGTGTGTGGGTGAACGGCTGGGACGGTGGCGACATGACCGCGCCGTTCGGCGGTTACAAGCAGTCCGGCAACGGTCGCGACAAATCGCTGCACGCGTTCGACAAGTACAGCGAGATCAAGGCCACCTGGATCCAGCTCTGACCGCGCCCGGTTCTGCGCTGTTCCGTAGCGTCGAGCTTGCTCGACGGCCCTTCCTCAAAAGAGCAAACAGCCGTCGAGCAAGCTCGACGCTACGGAATGGCGCCCGCCCCCTTCTTCGGCATCGGTGTCGGCTGAAACCATTGGCCCGTGCAGCCACCGGCCCGTGGCAGAATCGAACGATCCACCGTTGCCCGTACTGCCGATGTCGACGATCACCGCTGCCGCGCCACCCGTGAATTCCCCCCGTCGTGTCCTGCTGGCCAGCCTGATCGGCACCACCATCGAATTCTTCGATTTCTACATCTACGCCACGGCGGCGGTGCTGGTGTTCCCGCACCTGTTCTTCCCGGACAGCAGCGAACAGGCGGCGCTGCTGCAATCGCTGGCGACCTTCGCGGTGGCCTTCATCGCCCGCCCGGTCGGCTCGGCGGTGTTCGGGCACTTCGGCGACCGCATCGGCCGCAAGGCCACCCTGGTCGCCGCGTTGCTGACCATGGGCCTGTCCACGGTGCTGATCGGCCTGCTGCCGACGCACGCGCAGATCGGCCTGTGGGCGCCGGCGCTGCTGGCGCTGTGCCGTTTCGGGCAGGGCTTGGGGCTGGGCGGCGAGTGGGGCGGGGCGGTGCTGCTGGCCACCGAGAACGCGCCGCCCGGCAAGCGCGCCTGGTATGGCATGTTTCCGCAGCTGGGCGCGCCCATCGGCTTCCTGCTGTCGGCCGGCATCTTCCTGCTGCTGGGGCGTTACCTGAGCCAGGACGACTTCCTGCAGTGGGGCTGGCGCATTCCGTTCGTGGCCAGCGCGCTGCTGGTCGGCCTTGGCCTGTGGGTGCGCCTGAACATCCACGAGACCCCCGACTTCAAGCAGGCGCTGGAACGCAAGGCGCCGGTGCGGCTGCCGATGTGGACGGTACTGCGCGATCATCCGGTGCCGATGCTGCTGGGCACGCTGGGCGCGTTCGCCACGTTCGTGCTGTTCTACCTGATGACGGTGTTCAGTCTCGGCCATGGCACCGCCGTGCTTGGCTACAGCCGCGAGCAGTTCCTGCTGATGCAGATGGCCGGCATGCTGTTCTTCGCGCTGGGCATCCCGCTGTCGGCGCGCTATGGCGACCGCTGGGGTACGCGCCGCACGATGATCGTCGCCAGCGTGCTGATCATCGGCTTCGGCGTGCTGTTCGCGCCGCTGTTCCAGCCGCACAGTCCGTGGCTGGTCACCGCCTTCCTGTGCCTGGGGTTGTTCCTGATGGGCCTGACCTACGGCCCCTGCGGTACCTTCCTGGCCGAGATCTATCCGGTGGAAGTGCGCTACACCGGTGCCTCGCTGTCATTCAACCTGGCCGGCATCCTCGGTGCGGCGCCGGCACCGTACCTGGCCACCTGGCTGGCCGAACGTTTCGGCCTGGTCGCAGTGGGCTACTACCTGTGCCTGACCGCGGTGGCGACCCTGTGCGCGCTGGTGGCCCTGCACCGTCGCGCGCTGTGGCTCAGCCAAAGAAGCGCTTGAGCGTGCGCCCCAGCCAACCGCCGCCCTGGTGTTCGCGGGCGAACTGGTTCAGGTGCGCCTTGACCTGCTCGGCATAGGCCTGGTCGTCGCCGCGGATGTGGTTGAACAGCCAGCGTGAGAGCATGGTGCGCAGCTCGTCGCTGATGTCCTCGCCGGCCTGGAAGCGCAGCCGGTACTCGGCCACGCGCTTGATGAAGACCTCATGCACGCGCTTGTGCGCGGCACAGAACGGGTAGCCCGCTTCCTCCATCAGTTCTTCCTCGAACGCGAAGTGCGACATGGTGTAGTCCACCACCTCGTCGATCACCTCGCCCACCGCCGCACGCTGCAGACTGGCCTGGGCCACGTGCAGGTGGTTGAGCATCTCGATGATGCGGCGGTGTTGTTGATCGATCACATCGATGCCGATGTTCAGATCGTCCTGCCAGACCAGTAGTGCCATCCCCGGCGCCCCTTCATGCGTATGTCGGGGCCGACTGTAGAACCGCCAACCGCAGGCGGCGTTGATCTGGATCAAAGCGCGGCAATCAGGACAGCGCAGGCTCGCGCGGGCGCAACGGGCTGGCCACCGTGGTGCAGCTGACCCGGTTGCGGCCGCCGGCCTTGGCCAGGTACAGCTGGCGGTCGGCTTCGGAGATCAGCCGGTGCAGCGCATCGCGCTGCGGGCGCAGGCAGCACAGGCCGATGCTGACGGTCATGCGCAGGGTGGCGGTGCCGATGTCCACCTCCAGCGCGGCGATGCGCTGGCGCAGTTCCTCGAAGTACAGCAATGCCTCGTCCTGCTCCATGTCCGGCACCAGCAGGCAGAATTCCTCGCCGCCGAAGCGCGCGATCAGGTCCTGGCTGCGCGCATGGGCGGCCACCGCGCCGGCCACGGCGCGCAACGCATCGTCGCCGGCCTCGTGGCCGTAGGTATCGTTGATGTGCTTGAAGTGGTCGATGTCGATCATTGCCACCGCCACGCACTGCCCGTGCAGCTGCAGCTGCGGCAGCTGGCGCTGGCTCTGCTCCAGGAAGCAGCGGCGATTTGGCAGGCCGGTGAGGAAATCACGGGTGGCCAGATCCTGCAGGGTGCCGATCAGCTCCAGCTGATCCACGTTCTGCGAGACGCGGCAGAAGAATTCCTCCCGTGAGAACGGTTTGCGCAGGAAGTCGTTGGCGCCGTTCTTCAGGAAGCGCGGGATCAGCGAGGCGTCGGTGTTGCCGGAAATGCCGATCACCGCGACCTTGTCGCGCGAGCGCAGGGTGCGCAGGCGGCGGGTGAACTCCACGCCCTGCATGCCCGGCATTTCCTGGTCGACCACCGCCAGCCGGATCGCCGGGTGGGCTTCGATCGCCGCCAGGCCCTCGTTGCCATCGGCGGCTTCATGTACTTCATGGCCGTACATGCGCAGCAGAGCGGCGGCATAGCCGCGCGCGGACGGCGAGTCATCCACCACCAGCGCGGCGATGCGCCGGTTGCGCTCCAGCCGTTGCACCAGCCATACCAGGTAGTCGATGCTGCCAGGGGTGTTCTTCAGTACGTAATCGATGATCTGCTGCTGCAGCACGCGCTTGCGCAGGTCCTCGTCATACACGCTGCTGACCACCACGGTCGGCAGGCCACGCTTGAGGAAGAACTCCACCACCGTGTCGCGGTCGCCGTCAGCCAGCACCAGTCCGGTCAGCACCAGGAACCAGCCGGCGCCTTCGCTCAGCAGACGGTCGGCCTCGGCCAGGGTGGGGGCAACCACAACGGGCAGCTCCAGGCGTTGCTCGATCGCCTCGCGCAGCATGCCGGTGAACGCGCGGGAGTTTTCGACCAGCAGGATCCGCTGTGGCAGTGGATCGGCGAGGTCGCCATCGACGGCGGCCTGCGGCAGCACGGGCATGATGCGGTGGCTCACGAGGGAGGGGCTCGGCACGGATAACGGCGGTTTCGGGTGAAACTTTAGCCGCGAATGCTGCGCACCTGGCCTGTTCCGCGATCAGGCTGCCGCCTGCGAAGCGTGCACGGCCGGCTCATGCAGGACCAGCCGCAGGCGATTGCCGCGGCAGCGCAGCGCTCCGCCATAGGCCAGCATGCGTCCGGACAGGCGTTCGACGGCCTGGTGGGCGGTACCGGCCGACAGCGTGCAACTGCGGTCGAGCAGGCCCACGACAACCACGATGCCACGGCGATCGCCTGCCCGGCCGCTGCGGGCACGCACGCGCACCTGCCCGCTCTCCAGCTCCAGCAGCAGCGAGACCGCTTCGATCAGCGTGCGGTAGATCGCCAGCTGCAGATCCACGGTCAGCAGGCAGGGGTTGCCCGCCAGCCTGGGTGGCGTCACGCGGTGCGTGCTGTTCCAGATCTCGCAGGCACCACCGGCCTGCAGCGCGATGTACAGGCCGACCTGCTCCAGCCCGGTGGGATAGACCAGACTGGCCTGCTCACGGAACAGGCGCGAGTGCACCGAGCAGGCGTGCTGCAGGCTGTTGGCCACCGCATGGTGGCCCTGCGCCCTGAGCCAGCTGACCATTTCGTTGAGCGAACTGTCCATGCCTTCACCCAGGTGCTTCAGATGGGTGGCGCGCTGGCGCAGCTCGCGCTCGCTGGTCTGGTGCGAACTGCGGGTCAGGCGCAACGTGGTTTCTTCGGCCAGGCCGCGGGACCGGGCGCGTTGGTGGTGATAGCTGATGCTCGATCCCAGTGCCAGCAGCGCGACACTCATCACCGCCATGTTCTGCTGGGTGGCGAACGTGCCCAGGTCGAACGAGGAGGGCAGGCCGGTGCTCGGCGTTGCGCCATGCAACGGCAGGTTCAGCAGGGGAATTGCGATGGCCGCGCCGCGCCATCCATGCATGAAAGTCAGGGCGATGGCGGGCAGCGCCGCCAGCAGCACCAGATGGGTTCGCGTGGTGTGGGCGCTGCTGGCTGTCAGCTGCATGCCCAGCCCCAGGATCAGCATCACCAGGATCGCTGCAACGGTCGGCAGGGCAAAACGGGTGCTCCATTCGGGATCGGCATGCCGCCGCGCCCACAGGAACGCCAACGGCACCAGGGTGATGATGGCGGCGAAGTGGCCGAAGATCGTCCGGTCGACCGCATCCAGCAGGTTGCTTGGCGGCGGGTTCGACCACAGCACATAGGAAATGCCCAGGTTGAGACCTGGTACGAACAGTGCCGTGCCGAAGATCAGCGACAGCAGCCAGAGACCGGTGGCGGCCTCGGAGGGCATTCTCATCCGATGCAGGTAGACCACCAGCATCGCCATCGGCATCAGCAGCGTCGAGGCCAGAATGACCCAGGCCAGGCCATAGCTGTCGATCATGGGGATGCGCAGCGTTGCGAAGTATGCGTACTCACCCAGCAGCAGGTAGGGCCACAGGCGGATCGGCACGATCAGCAGCGCCGCCACCCGGATCCCGGCCGGCAGGAAGAACTGGTCCAGCGAGAACTGGCGCGAGGCCAGGCAACTGGCCGCATAGAGTGCCGCCAACGCGAGCCCGACCGGCCGGATCCGGACGCTCAGTTCAACGACGTTCTTCAAACGATCCAAGTGCGAGCCTCCGTTGCCCGGGGCAGCGTGCCCGTGCCCCGGCCATGGACACTATCCATTGATGTGGGCAGGTGCAATCGTTGTGCATGCTTCGACTGCCGATGCGCAATGCGGCCGGAATCTGCGCATCCCCCGGCAGCGGACAGCATTATCCAGATCGTCTGATCACGTGTGCCGGTATGTATCAACGGCCGCCGTCGACATATAGTGGAGCTTGCATGTCCAGGTGGTGCTGCGACTTTCTGCAGGATGCATCAAGGGCGGCCCCCGGCCACAATCGGGGAAGTAGGTAATGGTGCTCTTCATTTTCCCTGCCGAGGAGGCAAACGTGCGAATAGTTAATGTTGGTGCAACGCTGGGTGTGGTCATCGCTGCCTGCCTGCCAATGTCGGCTTTGGCCCAGTCCGATGATCACGGCATCCGCAGCATGAGCGAGCGCGGTCTGGGCGAGGCCTTTCCGGCGTCGACCAATCTGAGTGAAGACCCGTCGTGGCTGGTCTACGGTTTCCAGCGTGATGGAATCTCGTACTTCCAGGTCAATGACCTCGCCGGTCGCGTGCAGGTCATCATCGGCAACGCCGATGCGACGTTCTGGGCGCTTCCGGCCGGCAATGTGCAGGTGCCGGTGTCGCTGCCGGGGCAGCCGCTGCCGGTGCCCGCCAAGGCGACCCGTTCGCTGGTCTATCGCGGCAATGGCTTCGTGCTGGTGCGCTACAGCGCCGGGACGCGCGTGTTCTGGGCCATTGAAGCGCAGTGATGAGCGATCGGCAGGGGACATGCGTCGCCTGCTGATCGTCTGACTCCACTGGGCCTGCGGTCAGGCGTGCGTCCATATGCAGGGCACGCCGGACCGTCGGTGGTCAGGCTTCGGCCTGCCGCCCGTCCCAGGCCGGAGAGGCGATGCTGGCGCCGAACACCGCGCCTTCGACCGACTCCCGTCGCGTCCTGGCGACCGGTTCCACCAGCACCATGACGATGCGGTTGTGGCGGCAGTGCACCGAGCCACCGAATGCCAGCGTCCGGCCTGCCAATCGTTCCCTGACCTTGCCTTCAGTGGCGGCGGATAAAGCGCGATGCGGGTCCAGCAACGAGACGGTCATCACGATGCCGCGTTGCTGCCCCGCGCGGCTGCACCGCGCCCGCACCACGATCTGACCTGGTTCGCTCTTCAACAGCAGGGACACCGCGTCGATGAGGGTGCGGTAGGCCGCCAGCTGCAGGTCCAGGCTGAGCCGGCAGGGATCGCCGGACAGGCGCGGCTCGACCACACGGTGGGTATTGACCCACGCCGCGTGTACGCCGCCTGCCTGCAGCGCGACATACAGCCCCAACTGCTCCAGTGCGGTGGGATAGACCATGCTGGCCTGTTCGCGGAACAGCCGGGAGTGCACGTTGGCCGTGTGGGTCAAGCTGTTGGCGATGGCCGAGTGGCCGTGGGTGTTGAGCCAGTTGATGACTTCCGAAAGCGACAGGTCGATGCCATCGCCGAGCTTGCGCAGGTGGATGGCGCGTTCGCGCAGATCCGATTCGCTCGCCATCTGCGAACTGCGTGCCAGATGGATGGCGTTCTTCTCGCCGACCTCGCGAAGTTGATAGCGGCGATGGTAGTGGCTGATGCGCGAGCCCAGCAGCAGCAGCGCGACACCGGTGATGGCCATGATCTGCTGCGTGGTGAAGGCCGATGCATCGAAGGCGGCGGCATACGGCTTGGGGGTCGTCAGGCCGATGATCAGATTCAGTGCGGGCACACCGATGGCAGCGCCACGCCAGCCATACTGGCAGGTCAGCGCAATCGCCGGCAGGCCCATCAGCAGCTGCAGGGAGGTCCTGAGTGCACTGGCCTCGGAAGGAATCAGGGTTGCGGTAATCCCGAGCAGCGACATCAACGACAAAGCAACTGCCGCCGGCCCGGTGAACAGGGTTTTCCAGCCGGCCTCGGCATCGCGTTTGGCCCACAGCAGCGCGAGCGGCGCGACGGTCAGGATGGCAATGAAATCGCCGACGCTGAAGCGGATCGCGCGAGAAACGAAGGCCAGCAGCGAATCGGCCGGCGGCGTCGGCCACAGCAGTTGCGAGAAACCTACGTTCAGCAGCGTGACCACGACTGAAGACAGCAGTGCGATGGCCAGCAGGCGGGCATTGACCGAATGCGCCAATGCCCTGCGGCACAGGTGGGTAATGAGCATCACCGCAGGCATCAGCGATGCCGATGCGAACACGACCCAGGCCGCGCCATATTTGTCGATCATCGGATAGCGCATCTGCGCGAAGTAGGCGTACTCGCCCAGCAGCAGATAGGGCCACAGCCGTGGCGGGCAGAGCAGCACGGCCGCCACGCGTATTCCTGCGGGCAGGTAGAACTGATCCAGTGACAACTGTCGCGTCGCCCAGCATGCGACCGCATAGAACGCCGCCAGGACCAACCCTGCCGGATGGATGCGCAACTTCAGTTGCAGGCCTTCATTCCACCAGTTCAATCGCACTTCTCCCTCGAGTACGTTCCCTGTCAGCATCCATTCGCCGCGGGACCCGGTTCCAAGGGACGGTATCGACATGAATTGGATAATGCAATTGCCGATTTGATCTTCCGATCAAATGTGAATTCCATCACGCCGTTGTGAATGAGCGGTCTTCACATCCTCGTATGATGAAATCGTCGATAACCGTCACCGGTTTCGTTATCCGGTCGTGGACAGGTCGCGCCGGGTCGGTCTCACCACAACGCATCGCGCAGCTTGTACCAGGACATCGCCGCCACCAGCAGCGGCGTACGCAGCAGCCGGCCGCCCGGGAACGGCGCATGCCGCAGGCGCTGGAACACGTCCAGGCGCTCGCTCTGGCCGGCAATGGCGGCGGCGATGACCTCGCCGGCCAGACCGGCAGCGGCCACGCCATGGCCGGAGAACCCCTGTGCGAAGTACAGGTTGCCGTCCAGCCGGCCCCAGTGCGGGGCACGGTTGCGGGTGATGTCCACGTAGCCGCCCCAGACCTGTTCCAGCGGCACGTCGGCCAGCTGCGGGAACACCTGGTGCATGCGCCGCTGCATCACCCCGCGCAGGCCCGGTGGTGGCAGCGCCGAGTAACTGGCGCGGCCGCCGAACAGCAGGCGGTGGTCGTGGCTGAGGCGGAAATAGTCCAGCGCCCAGGCGGTGTCGGCCACAGCCATGTCGTTGCCGATCAGGGCACGGGCGCGCTCGGCACCCAATGGCGCGCTGGCACCGATATAGGTGCCGACCGGCATGATCCGCCGTTCCAGCTCCGGCAACAGCCCCTGCAGCCAGGCGTTGCCGGCCACCACCAGCTGCTCGGCGCGCACGCTGCCCTGCGCGGTGCGCAGGGTTGGCCGTGGCCCGCGCTGGATGCGCACCACCGGCGAATCTTCGTGAATGACCACCCCCGCTGCCCGCGCTGCATCGGCCAGGCCGCGGGCATAGGCCAGCGGGTGCAGGTGCGCGCTGAGCGGATCGAACATTGCGGCCCGGTAGCGCGGGCTGTCCAGCTGCGCGCGCAGGGCATCACGGTCCCACCACTGCATGGGGTAGTCGTAGTGGCGCTGCAGGTGCTCGCAGTTGGCGCGCAGGTCACGCTCGTGGCGCTCGCGTATGGCGACGCTGGCGTGGCCTTCCACCCAGTGGCAGTCGATGTGGTGGCGGTCGATGCGCGTGCGCATCGCCTGTACCGCTTCGCGCGACCAGTCAAACAGATGGCGCGCATCCTCGCGGCCAAGCTGGCGCTCCAGTTCGTCCACCTCGCAGCCGTAGCCGACCAGCGCCTGGCCACCGTTGCGGCCGGACGCCCCCCAGCCGATCCGCTGCGCGTCCAGCACCACCACGCGGCGGCCGCGTGCGGCCAGCTCCAGTGCGGCGGTCAGGCCGGTGTAACCGGCACCCAGCACGGCCACATCGGCCTGCAGATCGCCGCGAAGTACGGGCAGCGCAGGCGGTTCAGGCAGGCTGGCGGCGTACCAGCTGGGTGGGAAGGCGGCGCTCACTGCGGGCCTCGCGGGCGCAGGGCAACGGGGCAGGGCGGGGCAGGACGATCAGCGTTCACATGCCTAGTTTCGCCGATGGGTGACGGCCGTGGTGTGACGGCGGCGACTTGTCGCCGTCGCACGCCGGCGGGTAACGTGTCCACACGCCAAGGAGCTCTCCATGCGTCGCCTGCCCTGGGTGGGGCTGCCCACCGACAGCACCGTGCTCGGCCATCACCGCTTCGCGGTGGCCGGCGAAAAGTACGTGCGTGCGCTGGTTGAGGCGGCCGAAGTCACCCCGGTGATACTGCCGAGCCTGCAACCACCGCTGCCGCCTGCCGACTGGCTGCACGGCCTCGATGGCCTGCTGTTGACCGGTGCGGTCAGCAACATCGAACCGCAGCACTACGAAGGTGGCCGCAGCTGGCCGGGCAACCCGCATGACCCGGCCCGCGATGCCACGGCCCTTGCGCTGCTGCACGAGGCATTGGCGCTGGATCTGCCGGTGCTGGCGATCTGCCGCGGTTTCCAGGAATTGAACGTCGCGCTGGGCGGCACCCTGCATCCGCAGGTGCACGCGGTGCCGGGCCTGTCGGACCATCGCGAGGACCCGCAGGCGCCGGTGGAGGTGCAGTACGGCCCGGCGCATCCGGTCACCTTGGCCGCCGAGGGATGGCTGGCGCAGTGGGCGGGCAGCGACCGCGCGCAGGTCAATTCCGTTCACGGGCAAGGCATCGCGCGCCTCGCGCTGGGGCTGCACGGCGAGGCCTGGGCCGAGGACGGGCTGGTCGAGGCGGCACGCAGCCTGCACCATCGGTTCGTGCTCGGCGTACAGTGGCACCCGGAGTGGCGTGTCATGCAGGCGCCGTTCTATCACGCTATTTTCCGTGCATTCGGCCAAGCTTGCCGAGAGCACCAACAGAACCGACTGGATTCCCGATGAGTTCCCGAACGCGCCCGCGCAAGACGGCCACGCCCCCCGCACCGCAGGAAAGCAGCCTGCTGCGCTGGCTGAAGGAGCGGCGCATCACCGAGGTCGAATGCCTGGTGCCGGACATCACCGGCAACGCGCGCGGCAAGATCATTCCCGCCGACAAGTTCTCGCACGATTACGGTACGCGCCTGCCCGAAGGCATTTTCGCCACCACCGTCACCGGTGAATTCCCCGACGACTATTACGAGCTGACCTCGCCGTCGGACTCGGACATGATGCTGCGCCCGGACCCGGACACGGTGCGTATGGTGCCGTGGGCGGCCGATGCCACCGCGCAGGTCATCCATGATTGCTACACCAAGCATGGCGAGCCGCACGAACTGGCGCCACGCAACGTGCTGCGCCGCGTGCTGGCCGGATATGCCGAACTGGGCCTGCGCCCGGTGGTGGCGCCCGAGCTGGAGTTCTTCCTGGTGCAGAAGAACACCGACCCGGATTTCCCGCTGCTGCCGCCGGCCGGCCGCTCCGGCCGCCCGGAAACGGCGCGGCAGTCGTACTCGATCGATGCGGTCAACGAATTCGATCCGATTCTCGATCTGATGTACGACTACGCCGATGCGATGAAGCTGGACGTGGACACCCTGATCCACGAATCCGGCGCGGCGCAGCTGGAGGTCAACTTCACCCATGCCGACGCCATGGATCTGGCCGACCAGGTGTTCCTGTTCAAGCGCACCATGCGCGAGGCGGCGATGCGCCATGGCGTGTACGCCACCTTCCTGGCCAAGCCGATGGAGAACGAGCCGGGCAGCGCCATGCACATCCACCAGAGCCTGGTGCGGGTGAGTGACGGCAGCAACGTGTTTGCCGGCGATACCGATGCCGAAGGCGAGTTCAGCCCGGTGTTCGGCCATTACCTGGGCGGCCTGCAGAAGTACGCACCGCAGGCGATGGCGTTCTTCGCGCCGAACGTGAATTCCTACCGCCGGCTGGTGTTCGGCGAGGTCTCGCCGAGCAACGTGCACTGGGGCTTCGACAACCGCACCTGTGGCCTGCGCGTGCCGCTGGATACGCCGGAAAACATGCGTGTGGAGAGTCGCTTCGCCGGTTCCGACGCCAACCCGTACCTGGCGATGGCCGCGACCCTGGCCTGCGGCCTGCTCGGTATCCGCGAGCGGCTGGCGCCGGATGCGCCGGTGACCGGCAGCGCCAAGGAACTGGGCTACAACCTGCCGCGCTCGCTGGGCGAGGCGCTGGACGGGCTGGAACAGTGCAGCGAGCTGCAGGCGCTGCTGGGCGAGCGCTTCTGCCGGGCCTACATCTCGGTCAAACGCAAGGAATATGAGACATTTTTCCGTGTCATCAGCTCGTGGGAGCGCGAGTTCCTGCTGCTGAACGTCTGAGCATCCGGAATAGAAAAATCCGCCGCCGGGGGGTAGGCTGGCATCCGTCGCCGGCCCCGCCGGCCCCCCTTCCCGCATTCTGGAGCACCCGATGAAGCTGCGTATCCTCACGCTCGGCCTGGCCTCCGCCATGCTTGCCGCCTGCAGCGGTGGCAATGGCGGCGCGCAGGACAGCCAGGTCCTGAACGTCTACAACTACAGCGATTACATCGCCGAGGACACCATTCCGACCTTCGAGAAGGAGAGCGGGATCAAGGTGACCTACGATGTGTTCGACAGCGATGAGATGGTCGAGACCAAACTGCTGGCCGGCAACAGCGGCTACGACGTGGTGGTGCCGACGCTGAACTTCTTCGGCCGCCAGATCCAGGCCGGCGTGTTCCTGCCGCTGGACAAGAGCAAGATCCCGAACCTGGCCAACCTCGATCCGGCGGTGATGAAGCGCATCGCCACCCAGGACCCGGGCAACCAGTACGGCGTGCCGTACATGATCGGCACCACCGGCATCGGCTACAACGTGGACATGCTGAAGCAGCGCTTCGGCGGCAGCACCGACATCGCCAACAGCTGGGACCTGGTGTTCAAGCCGGAGAACATCAGCAAGATGAAGGACTGTGGCGTGACCATCCTGGACACGCCGGCGGACATGATCCCGATCGCGCTGCATTACCTGGGCCTGGATCCGCACAGTGGCGACCCGGCCGAACTGCAGAAGGCCGCCGACCTGCTGAAGTCGATCCGCCCGTACGTGCAGAACTTCCACTCCTCGCAGTACGTCGGCTCGCTGGCCAACGGTGGCACCTGCCTGGTGGTGGGCTGGTCGGGTGACATCATCCAGGCCCGCGACCGTGCCGAGGAAGCCAGCAATGGCGTGCACGTGGCCTATTCGATCCCGAAGGAAGGCGCCCCGCAGTGGTTCGACATGCTGGCGATCCCCAAGGATGCCAAGCATCCGGAGGCGGCCTACCAGTTCATCAACTACCTGCTGCAGCCAAAGGTCGCTGCGGCCAACACCAACTTCATCCACTACGCCAACCCGGTGCCGACCGCGACCCCGCTGGTGGACGAGGCGATCCGTACCGACCCGACCATCTACCCGCCGGCCGATGTGGCCGAGAAGATGTTCACCTACTCGATCAATACGCCGGAGACCGACAAGCTCTACACCCGGCTGTGGACCGAGGTGAAGACCGGCCGTTGAGTGGCTCCAGCGGCGCCGGGCCTGTTCCGGCAGCCGCGACCTGGTAGCGCCGGGCCATGCCCGGCGAGCGCGGCGGTCGGCCCCCGGGCAAGGCCCGGCCTCCACCGGAGCCGCCCGCCAGCTCCCGTCATATCCCCTTCGGCCCCCGGCCGGTAGAATGGCGGCCGCTGTCCACCGCCCGCTCCCGGAGCCCCCATGCCCGTTGAAGCCCAGCCGGTAGCCGCCGTCGTCGACACGACCGGTGCGCCCGGCTATCTCTCCATTCGTGACCTGCGCAAGGAATTCGACGGTTTCGTCGCCGTCGACGACGTCAACCTGGACGTGCGCAAGGGCGAGATCTTTGCTCTGCTCGGTGGCTCCGGCAGCGGTAAATCGACCCTGCTGCGCTGCCTGGGCGGCTTCGAGACGCCCACCAAGGGCAGCATCACCCTGGATGGCCAGCGCCTGGACGCGCTGCCGCCGTACCAGCGGCCGGTCAACATGATGTTCCAGTCCTATGCCCTGTTCCCGCACATGACGGTCGAGCAGAACATCGCCTTCGGGCTGAAGCAGGATGGCCTGGGCAAGGACGCGATCAGCAAGCGTGTCGGCGAGATGCTGGAGCTGGTGCAGATGGGCCACCTGGGCAAGCGCAAGCCGCACCAGTTGTCCGGTGGCCAGCAGCAGCGTGTGGCGCTGGCACGATCGCTGGCCAAGGGGCCCAAGCTGCTGCTGCTGGACGAACCGATGGGCGCGCTGGACAAGAAGCTGCGCTCGCAGATGCAGCTGGAACTGGTCAGCATCATCGAATCATCGGGCGTGACCTGCGTGATGGTCACCCACGACCAGGAAGAAGCGATGACCATGGCCACCCGCATCGCGGTGATGGATGCTGGCTGGATCCAGCAGGTCGGCAAGCCCGACGAGGTCTACGAGCAGCCGGCCAACCGGTTCGTCGCCGAGTTCATCGGCTCGGTGAACCTGTTCGACGGGGTGATCGACGAGGACCTGCCCGAGTACGTGACCGTGCGCTCGCCGCTGTTCCCGGCGCCGATCTACATCGCCCACGGCATCACCGGTTATGAAGGGCAGCCGGTCGCGTTCGCGCTGCGCCCGGAGAAGGTGATGATCGGCAAGGACGAGCCGGAAGGGCACACCAACAAGGCGCAGGGCGTGATCGAGGACATCGCTTACTTCGGCAGCCACTCGGTCTACCACGTGCGCCTGCCCAGCGGCGCCAAGGTGCTGGCCAACTTCGCCAACTCGCAGCGCTGGGCCAGCGATGGCCTGACCTGGGGCGACAACGTGTGGGTGCACTGGCGCGACAACGACGGCGTGGTGCTCACCTCATGAGCATCGCTGGCCTGAAGCGCTGGCTGCCGGGGCTGCGTGCCACGGTGATCGGCATTCCGTACCTGTGGCTGCTGCTGTTCTTCGCAGTGCCGTTCCTGATCGTGCTGATGATCAGTTTCTCGCACAGCCGGGTCGGCTCGCCGCCGTACACCTGGCTGCTGCAGTACGTCGACGGCGCGTTTTCGCTGAAGCTGAACCTGGAAAACTACCTGGCGCTGTTCCGCGATTCGATCTACGCGCAGGCGTTCCTGAGCTCGATCAAGATCGCGGCGATCTCCACCTTCCTGACCCTGCTGATCGGCTACCCGATGGCCTATGCCATCGCCCGCCTGTCACCGGCCGCGCGCAACGTGGCGATGATGCTGGTGGTGCTGCCGTCGTGGACCTCGTTCCTGATCCGTGTGTACGCCTGGAAGGCGATCCTGGACCGCAACGGGCTGCTCGACCAGTTCCTGCAGTTCACCGGTCTGCAATCGCTGATGACCAGTCTGGGCCTGCCCAAGCTGCAGCTGATCGATACGCCGACCGCGGCCTACATCGGCATCGTCTACTGCTATCTTCCGTTCATGGTGCTGCCGCTGTACGCCAACCTGGTCAAGCATGACCACCGCCTGCTGGAAGCGGCCTACGACCTCGGCGCCAAACCGTGGCAGGCGTTCCTGCGCATCACGCTGCCGCTGTCCAAGGCCGGCATCATCGCCGGCTGCATGCTGGTGATGATCCCGGCCATCGGTGAATTCGTGATCCCGGAAATGCTGGGCGGCTCGGAGACGCTGATGGTCGGCCGCCAGCTGTGGAACGAGTTCTTCAACAACCGCAACTGGCCGGGCGCCTCGGCGATGGCGGTGGCGATGATCCTGTTGCTGCTGGTGCCGATCCTGCTGTTCAACCGTTCCCAGCAGCGCCTGCTGGAAGGGAAGCAGGCATGAGCCCGCGTATTGCCAAGGGTCTGGGGCTGGGCGTGCTGCTGCTCGGCTTCGCGTTCCTGTACCTGCCGATCCTGCTGCTGATGTTCTACTCGTTCAACAGCTCGCGGCTGGCGATGGTCTGGGCCGGGTTTTCCACCCGCGCCTACAGCGACCTGTTCGCCGACCGCGCGCTGATGGACGCGATGTGGACCAGCCTGGTGGTGGCGTTCTGGACCGCCTGTACCGCTACCGTGTTGGGCACGCTGGCGGCGATGGTAATGACCCGCTTCAAGCGCTTCCGTGGCAAGCCGCTGTTCGGCGCGCTGGTCACCGCACCGCTGGTGATGCCGGATGTCATCCTCGGTTTCTCGCTGATGGCGTTGCTGGCCTCGATGGGCGCGATTCCCGGTTTCCCGGCGCGCGGCCTGACCACCATCTGGATCGCGCACGTCACCTTCACCCTGTGCTTCGTCACGGTGGTGGTGTCTTCGCGCCTGCAGGAAATGGACCTCTCGCTGGAGGAAGCGGCGATGGACCTGGGCGCGAGCCGGTTGACCGTGTTCGGCCGCATCACCCTGCCGATCATCGCGCCGGCGCTGGTGGCCGGTTGGTTGCTGGCCTTCACCCTGTCGCTGGATGACGTGGTGGTCGCCAGCTTCGTCGCCACGCCGGGCTCGACCACGCTGCCGATGAAGGTGTTCGCTTCGGTGCGCATGGGCATCAGCCCGAAGATCAACGCATTGGCCACGCTGCTGGTGTCGGCGGTGTCGATTGCCGCGGTGATTGGCTGGTACATCAATGCGCGAGCGGAAAAGCGCCGCCAGCGCGACCTGCAGCTGGCGCGGCAGGACAACGGCTGACGCCGCAGCCACATCCGGCTCACGGTCGGCAGCGCACAATGGGGGTCACCCTGATGGAGATCCCCCATGACCGTCGAGATCGTCGACCCGGCCAGTGGCCAGGTGACCTACCGCCATGAATTGATGGACGCTGCCGACATCGAGCAGCGCCTGCAGGCCGCCGCCGATGCCTTCCCCGACTGGGCCGCGCGCTCGTTGCAGGAACGCGGCGTGATCCTGCGCCAGATCGCCGAACAGCTGCGCACGCGCCGCCACGACCTGCAGCAGGCGATGACCCACGAGATGGGCAAGCTCAAGGCCGAGGCGCTGGCCGAAGTGGACAAATGCGCGGCGGCCTGCGAGTTCTACGCCGACCACGCGGCCGACTACCTGAAGCCGCAGCTGATCGACACCGAGGCGCAGCGCAGCTACGTGCGCTACGAGCCGATCGGCTGCGTGTTCGCGGTGATGCCCTGGAATTTTCCGGTCTGGCAGGTGTTCCGCTTCCTCGCCCCGGCGTTCATGGCCGGCAACGTGGCCCTGCTCAAGCACGCCAGCAATGTGCCGCAGTGTGCCGACCTGATCCTGGCCGTGTGCCGTGACGGTGGCCTGCCCGACGGTGTGTTCGATGTGCTGCACATCGACAACGACCAGGCCGCCGACGTGCTGCGCGATGCACGGGTGAAGGCGGTGACGCTGACCGGCAGCGAGCGGGCAGGGCGCTCGATTGCCTCCAATGCCGGCAGCCAGTTGAAGAAATCGGTAATGGAGCTCGGCGGCAGCGATGCCTTCGTGGTGCTCGACGATGCCGACCTCGACAAGACCGTCGCCGCTGCGGTGAAGTCACGTTTCGACAACAGCGGGCAGACCTGCATCGCGGCCAAGCGCTTCATCGTGGTCGAGGCGGTGGCTGAAGAGTTCACCCGCCGCTTTGTCGAGGCGGCGGGCGAGCGCCAGTACGGCGATCCCGATGTGCGCGGCACCACGCTGGCACCGATGGCCCGGGCCGATCTGCGCGAGGAACTGCACAAGCAGGTGCAGGCCAGCGTGGCCAAGGGCGCGCGCGTGCTGATCGGCGGTGAACCGATCGCCGGCACCCATGCCGGCTATCCGGCCACGGTGCTCGATCAGGTCGGCCCAGGCATGCCGGCCTACGACGAGGAACTGTTCGGGCCGGTGGCGGCGATCATCCGGGTCAAGGACGAAGCCGAGGCCCTGCGCGTGGCCAATGACACCCGCTTCGGCCTGGGCGGCAGCGTGTGGACCGGCGACCCGGTGCGTGGCGAACGCTTCGCCCAGGGCATGGAGTGCGGCGCGGCCTTCGTCAATGCCATCGTCAAGAGTGACGCGCGTCTGCCGTTCGGCGGCAGCAAGCAGTCCGGCTTCGGCCGCGAACTGGCCGAGCACGGCATCCATGAGTTCATGAACATCAAGACCATCTACGTGGCTTGATGCCGAACGGTAGTGCCGGCCGCTGGCCGGCATTGCCGGATTGCCGGCCAGCGGCCGGCACTACCAGAAGCGGGTCACAACCACCTGGCGCGCTTGAACAGCCGGTACAGGCCCACACAGACGCCGCCCACGCCGACGATCATCAGCGGGTAAGCCCAGGGTTGGCTCAGCTCCGGCATATGGCTGAAGTTCATGCCATACCAGCTGGTGATCAGCGTCGGCGCGGCCAGCAGTGCGGCCCACGCACCCAGCCGCTTCACCGTCTCGCCCTGTGCCAGCGTCACCAGCGACAGGTTCACGCTCAATGCCGTGCCCAGCATCTCGCGCAGGGTATCGATCACGTCGCTGATGCGCACCGCATGGTCGTGCACATCGCGCACGTACAGCTTCACCTCGTCCGGAATCAGATCGCCCTGGTAACGCCGGATCTGCGCCAGCACGTCCTGAAGGGGCGCCACCGCCATGCGCATCTTGTTCAGTTCGCGCTTGAGTTCATACAGCCGCACCACCGTGCTGCGCTTGTAGTTGTCAGCGAAGATGTCCTTTTCCAGCAGGTCCAGGGTGTCGCGGAAGCGGTGCACGATCGGCAGGTAGTTGTCGACGACGAAGTCGGTGACCGCGTACAGGCAGTACGACGGGCCCATCTTCAACAGTTGTGGTTCGCGCTCGACGCGCGCGCGCACCGGCGCGTAGGACAGCGAGGCACCATGGCGCACCGTCACCAGGAAACGCGGGCCGAGGAAGGCGTGGGTTTCACCGTACTGGATGCGTTCGTCGACCATCTGCGCCGTGGTCACCACCACGAACAGCGAGTTGCCATAGGTCTCGACCTTGGGCCGCTGGTGCGCGTTGCGCGCATCCTCGATGGCCAGGTCGTGCAGGCAGAATTCCTCCTGCAGTTTCAGCAGTACATCGTCGTTGGGGTCGTACAGGCCGACCCAGACGAAGCCGTTGCCACTGGCGATGACATCGCTGATGGCATCCAGGCTGATGTCGTGGCGTCTGCCTTCGTCATCGTAGTGGACGCAGTTGATGACGCAGGTTGGGTTGGCCGAAGCGGGGGCCGAAGCAGTGGCGGGCAATGACATGCCCGCCATCGTGCGTCAGTGGCGTGTTTCGGACAAGTGAGGATGGCGCCCCAGCACCCAGGCTAACGCCACGTGGATCGGCAGCAGCAGCACGATCCACTGCACGTTGTACTGTGCCTGCAGGCTCAGCCAGTGCAGCACCAGCGCGGCCACGGCCTGCACCGCCAGCAGCCACAGCACGATCCTGAACATGCGCCCCGGCACGCGCCGGCGCAGCAGGGCGATGGCGCCCGGCAGCAGCAGCACCGCCAGCGGCGAAAGCAGCAGCAGGTTGCGGTTGGCCCAGGCCGCGTAGTGGATGCTGAAGCCCCACAGGAACACCAGCACGCCGCCGAACAGGGCACACAACAGCCAGAACGGCAGCGCCAGCCCCGCCAGCAGGCGTGGACGCCGCCGCAGCGCCAGCACACCGGCGGCGACGGCCAGGCCCAGCAGCAGCCAGGGCCACCAGCGGCGCGCAGTCTCCTTCGGTTCCGGATCGATGCGGTGCGGCAGCAGTTCCTGCTCGGACTGCACCAACGGCCGGCCATCACTGTTGCGCGCCTGGCGCAGTGCATCGGCCAGGCGCATCGGTACGAACGCTTCCTGCCAGCGCGACAGCGGCTGGTCGGCGAACGGCCCCAGACCAAGGTCGAAGCCCAGCCACATCCACGGTGCCGGCGAGGCCAGGCGCACCGACTCGCTGCGGTAGGTGTTGCCGCGCGAACGCCCGGCCAGCTGCGACTTCAGGCCGCCACCCAGCGCCTTGTCCAGGGTGTCGCGCACCATCGTGGCGCAGTTGGCGGTGTAGTAGTCGTAGTGGTAGCGCGCGTTTTCCGGCTTCGCGCGCTCGGCCAGATCGGCGGCCATCGCCCGCGCCTGGTCCGGGCGCAGGTCCAGCCACTGCACGCTGGCGCCTCGGCCGGTCTCGTCGTAGTACGACAGGTCCTGCTGCAACGGCAGCGCGACCAGGTAATACATCATCTCGCCGCGCACGAAGCGGCCGATGAAATCGTCCTCGGACGGATCGAAGTAGCCGAAGTTGTACGAAGTCGCCTGACCACTGACCGGATCGAGCACGACGATGGCGTCGTGGCCGAAGCGTTCGAAGAACACCGTGCCCGGCTGCATGGTCACCACGCCGATGCGCGGGGCGGGCGCCTCAGTGCCGGCAGGCGCCGCAGCGCCAGACGGGGCCGCCGCCGGCTGCGCGAAAGCGGCCAGCGGCAGGGCCATGGCCAGCACGCACAGTGCCAGCCAGAGGGTCACGATCAGACCGCGGCGCTTCAAGCGTCGTCCTGCGCGTCCGGCGGCAGCACGGTCACGTGGAAGGCCTGCACCCGGCGCGCATCGGCGCGGGCGACGCGGAACATGAAGCGGTCCAGTGCCAGCTCGTCGCCGACTTCCGGCAGATGGCCCACGGCCTCGGTGACCAGGCCGCCGATGGTGTCGTAGTCCTCATCGGAGAAGCTGGCCCCGAAGCGTTCGTTGAAGTCGCCGATCGGGGTCAGCGCATCGACCACGTACTGGCCGTCGGACTGGATGGCGATCTGCGCCGACGGATCCTCGGCCTCGTCATGCTCGTCGTCGATCTCGCCGACGATCTGCTCCAGCACGTCCTCGATGGTGACCAGGCCGGCAACACCGCCGTACTCGTCGACCACGATGGCCATGTGGTTGCGCGACAGGCGGAATTCCTTCAGCAGCACGTTGAGCTTCTTGGCTTCGGGAATCAGCACCGCCGGGCGCAGCAGCTCACGCACGTTGGCTGGCCCGTTGTCGGCCACTACGCCGCGCAGCAGGTCCTTGGCCAGCAGGATGCCAAGGATGTCGTCCTTGTTCTCGCCGTGCACCGGGAAGCGCGAATGGCCGGATTCGACCACCTGCTTCATCAGTTCCAGGAAGGGCGCCTCGACCGGCAGCGAGACCATCTGCGAGCGCGAGATCATCACGTCGCCCACGGTCAGCTCGGCCACCGAAATGGCGCCTTCCATCATCTTCAGGGTATCGGCGGCGATCAGACCCTCTTCCTGCGCGGTGTGCAGGACAGCGACCAGCTCGTCGCGGGTATGGGGTTCGCCGGAGAAGGCCGAGGTCAGGCGTTCAAGCCAGCCGCGCTTCTTTTCACTGGGCTCCTGTGCGGAGCTACTACTGTCGTCTTCTGACATCTCTGGAAAAAGGGCACCCGGCAAGCCGGGCGTTGGGCCCAGTCTAGCAGGATGTGGCGCCCTGTCAGTGACCGTCGCTGCCCGGGCCGGTGATCGGCGGTGGGGCCAGTTCAGGCCGGGCGGGGGCTTCTTCTTCGGGCAGGTCGAGGCTGTAGGTGCAGCCGGCCAGGGTCTTGCCGGGGTGGGAGGCCACGGTGGAGACGCTGAGGATGATCGACTCGATCTGGGCCTCGCCGGTCTTCGGGTCGGTCACGTCGCGGCTGACCAGCTCGCGCCCGGCCATGAACTTGCCATCCTGGTCGTAGCCGGTCTCCAGCTCCAGCCGCTTGGCCAGCGGCCGCGGGTCGGCCTGGTCGAGGATCGCCATGACGCTGGAACCGGCCACGGCCACATGCTCGGTGCGTTCCCCGAACACGCTGATCGGCTGCGCCAGCCGGTACTCGCTCATGAACTGGTTGCCCTGCGGCAGCGGCTGCAGGCCCTGGGCCACGGCCTTGAGCGGGTCGGCCAGCAGGGGCGCCAGCGCGGCCTGGTCGGTCACGCCCTGGCGGCATTCGATCAGGGCCGGCAGATCAAGCGCAGAGGCAGGGGCGGACACGGCAAGCAGCAGGGGCAGGGCAGTACGCAGCAGCACGAAAAGGTTTCCGTTGTAGAGCCGAGCGCCGGCTCGGCGTTGAAATGGCGCGTTCAGCGCTCGCCAGCGTAGGGGTCGGCGATGCCGAGCTCGGCCAGGATCTCGCGCTCCAGCTGTTCCATCGCTTCGGCTTCCTTGTCGTCCTCGTGGTCCCAGCCCAGCAGGTGCAGCACGCCGTGCACGGTCAGGTGCGCGTAGTGGGCATTGAGCGCCTTGCCCTGCTCGTCGGCCTCGCGGGCCACCACCGGCGCGCAGATCACCAGGTCGCCCAGCAGCGGGAATTTCACGCCCTTGGGCAGGCCTTCGGGCACTTCGGCCGGGAAGCTGAGCACGTTGGTGGCGTAGTCCTTGCCGCGGTAGTGGCGGTTCAGCGACTGTCCTTCCTTGGCATCGACCACGCGGATGGCCAGGTCGGCCTCGCGGATGCGGCCCTTCAGCGCGGCCGCCACCCACTTGCGGAAACTTACCGCCGACGGCAGGCCGGCACGGGGCAGGGCGTAACTGACGGCGACATCCAGTCGCACAGGACCACGAGTCATGGAGTCGCTCCAGGTTGGATCTGATGCAGGTCGCGGCGATCGTAGGCGCTGACGATGCGCGCCACCAGCGGGTGGCGGACCACGTCGCGCGATTCGAAGAAGGTGAAGCTGACGCCGTCGACGTCACGCAGCACATCGATGGCATCGCGCAGGCCCGACTTCACATGCTTGGGCAGGTCGGTCTGGGTCAGGTCGCCGGTCACCACTGCGGTGGAGCCGTAGCCGAGGCGGGTCAGGAACATCTTCATCTGCTCGATGGTGGTGTTCTGCGCTTCGTCCAGGATCACGAACGCATCGTTGAGCGTGCGCCCGCGCATGTACGCCAGCGGCGCGATCTCGATGACGTTCCGTTCCAGCAGCTTGACCACCTTCTCCACGCCCATCATCTCGTACAGCGCGTCATACAGCGGGCGCAGATAGGGGTCCACCTTCTGGCTCAGGTCACCGGGCAGGAAGCCCAGCTTCTCGCCGGCCTCCACCGCCGGACGCACCAGGATCAGGCGCTGCACCCGTGATTCGTTCAGTGCTTCCACCGCGCTGGCGACGGCCAGGAAGGTCTTGCCGGTACCGGCCGGGCCGATGCCGAAGTTGATGTCATGGGTGGCGATCTGGTGCAGGTAGCGGCCCTGGTTGGCGCCGCGGCCGCGCACCGTGCCGCGCTTGACCTTGATCGCCACGTCCTGTGCCTCATAGGAGCGCTCGGCGATCTGCTCGAGATTGGCCTGCGCCAGGCGCAGGTGGATGGCGTGGTTGTCGAAGGTGGTCTCGGCGGTCTCGGCGTACAGCGCCTCGATCAGCTTCTGTGCCTCGACGATGGCGTCCTTCGGGCCGCTGATGCGGAACACGAAGCCACGGTTGGCGATTTCCACGCCCAGTTTCAGTTCGATCTGTCGCAAATGACCGTCGAACGGGCCACACAGGTTGGCCAGCCGCTCATTGTCTTCCGGCGACAGGGTGAAGTCTCGATGCTCGATGCTTTTCATTGCTCGGGGTGGGGCGGACGCCTTCCACCGCAGTGTCTTCAAGGGGAAACAAGGGTAGCGCGCGGGTGCGCGGACGGCCAGCACGGGCGCGCGGGGAAGTTCTCCACACCGGGTGTGGACGGCACCTGCGCAAACCTGTGGATAGACCTCGCCACTGCTTGTGCCACAAGCGGTATGAGCCGGTGGTGAAAAAAGCGTCACGGAGATTGGCCGCCGGGGCGCCGGAAACTTGACGGCAGCCCCGTGCGGGGACGAGTATCGGCCCCGAGCCCCAAGGGAACAGGGTCTTCCACCCGGTCCTGCGCTGTGCGCGGACTGCCTGCCTGGCCACCTCCGGAATCCCGGCGGCGGTGCGGCCAGGTGCAGGGGGAAGCAGGCAGGCAAGCCATCGCCAGGACAGGAGTGCCTGGCTCAGGAGACGTCATGGATGCTTCACACGCGCGAGTCGCACTCGCTTCGCTGGCCGGGCTGGAGCCCGAGCGCCAGCTGCACCGTCTGCAGGCCGAGGGCCTGCCCCCGTTGCTCGTTGAACAATGGTGGGGCCACGAGCGCCTCGGTGACGGATTCGATTACTGGGTGGATGTGCTGCATGTGGATGCCGGCCTGCCCATCAGTGAGGGACCCGGGCGCAAGGCGACGCTGATCACCCGGCTGGATGACGGCCAGGACCATGTCCGTTGCGGTTACATCGCCGCGATGCGCCTGCTGGATACCGACGGGGGGCTGGCGCGCTACCGTCTGCACTGTGTGCCGTGGACCTGGCTGCTGGGGCATGCCCGGCACAGCCGTGTGTACCAGGCGCGCAGCGTGCGCGAGATTGTCGAGGACGTGCTGGGCGGGCATGCCGAACTGGCCCGCTGGCGCTGGAGCGATGATGCGGTGGCCGACCTGGCCGCCGCACCGGCGCGCAGCTACTGCGTGCAGTACCGGGAATCGGACCTGGCCTTCGTGCAGCGCCTGCTGGCCGAAGAGGGGATTGCCGGTGCCTTCCAGAACGACGCCGAGGGCGCACTGACGCTTGTGCTGTTCTCCGACAGCAGCGCGCAGCCGGAAAATCCGCAGTCGGCCCGCGACGGCGGTATCCGCTTCCATCGCCATGACGGCACCGAGCAGGCCGATGCTCTGCAGGCACTGGGCGCGCGTCGGCAGCTGGGCAGCAACCGGCTGTCACTGGTCACCAGCGATTACAAGGGGCCGGTCGTCCGCCATGCGCAGCTGCCGTTGCAGGGCGCCGGCCACAGTTCGCGCGAAGTCTACGATCCGGCTGGTGCGCATGCCTTCGCCGACGCCGGTGATGGCCAGCGACGGGCCCGGCTGGCCGCCGAAGCCCATGAAGCCGGGTTGGGCGGATGGTGGGGGGCGGGCACTGTCCGCAGCCTGCAGGCGGGCTGGTTCATCCGTGTGCTGGCTACGGGCACCGGTTCGGCGCCGGTGATCCTGCCCACCGAGATACTCCATCATGGCTGCAACCCGCTACCGGTCGCGCAAGGGCGCGATCAGCCGCGTGCGGCGCCGCCGGCCCGCTGGCTTTCCGCCAGCGTCGCGCTGCCCGGTGCGCCGCTGGAAGCAAGCCCGGCGATGGGCTACGCCAACCGGTTCCGTGCCGTCGACCAGCAGCAGCGCTGGCGTCCGGTCCTGCTCGACGGCACCGGGCAGCGGCTCAACCCGCGCCCGATCGCGCCCGGTCACCAGAGCGCCACAGTGGTGTCCGGCGCAGGCCGCGACGACGCCGACCTGCATGCCGACAGCCAGGGCCGGATACGGGTCCGCCTGCATCTGCAGGGGGCCTCCGATGCGGCTGCCACCTGCTGGATGCGGGTGGCACAACGCTACGCCGGGCCGGGTGTAGGGGCGCAGTTCCTGCCCCGCGTGGGCCAGGAAGTGCTGGTGGGTTTCCTGGATGGTGACATCGACCGGCCGCTGGTGCTCGGTGCCCTCTACAACGGCCGTGGCGACGCCGGTATCGCCCCCACGCCTGCCGGGGCTGCCGCGGCGGACAGTGGCAGCAGTATGTTCAAGCAGGCTGCCGACAACCGTCCGAGCGCGCAGGGCAACGCGGCCGGTGGTCACGCGCCGGCCTGGCACGCCATGGCCGCCGGCGACGACCAGCATCGGCACGCCGGTGCGTTGTGGGGCATCCAGTCACGGGAATGGTCCGGCAGTGGCTACAACCGCCTGGTCTTCGACGATACCGATGCACAGCTGCGCCTGCAGCTGGCCAGCAGCCAGGCCCACAGCGAGCTGAACCTGGGGCACCTGCTGCACCAGGCCGACAACCATCGCGGTTCCCTGCGCGGTGAGGGCGTGGAACTGCGCAGCGATGCCTGCTGGGGTGCGCTGCGCGCCGAACGTGGCGCCTGGTTGAGCGCACGCCCGCATACCGCGTTGTCGCCGGCCGGCGAAGCGGTGCCCGCAGGCGCGCTGCTGCAGCAGGCCACCACGCTGGCGGCCTCCAGTCACAACGTGGCCGCGGTCCACCGCACCGTCGGCCTGGCCAGCCATGCACCGCCGGACGACAGCGCCGGCCTGGCCGGCCTGCAGCGGATTGCCCGTGCCGTCGTGCCAGGGCAGAGCTATGACCAGGCCCGCGCAGGCAGCGATGACCGCGCCACGGCCGGCAACATCCCGCACACCCGTGAACCCACGCTGGGGCTGCATGGCCATGCCGGTCTGGCGATGGTCACCGGTCAGGGCCTGCACTGGAGCAGCGCCTGCCAGGTGGTCCTGGCCAGTGGCCAGCACAGTGACGCCAGCGTGGCCGGCAACGCGCGCCTGCACGCGACGCAGGCGGTCGGCCTGCTGGCCGCCAGCGGTCGGGGGTTTGCCGGCGATGCGGCATTGACCCTGGTAGCGGGGCAGGCAGCGCTGGACGTCCGCGCCCAGTCCGCTGCGATCACCGTGCAGTCGCGGGCGGCGTTGCGTGCCGCCAGCGCCCAGGCCGCAGTCGAGCTGGCCGCGCCGCGCACCCTGCACATCGCCACCGCCGGTGGCGCCAGCCTCACCCTGGAAGGTGGCAACCTGGTGGTGAACTGTCCCGGCACCATCACCGTCCATGCCGGACAGAAATCCTTCGTCGGGCCCGCGCAGCTCAGCTACGCGCTCCCGGACATGCCGACCAGCACCCTCAGCGAGCAGATTCCGAAGCTGGCCTTCCGCCTGCAGGACATTCCGGGACCACAGGGGCATCCGCTGGCAGGCCAGCCCTGGAAGATCGTGCGTACCCGCCAGGCGCTGGACGAGGACATGCGTGATGGCGCGCTGGTACCAGGCAACTGGGCCGAGACCGTTGCCGAAGGGCAGGCCGACGAGCAGGGCGAGGTCAGCCTGGATGACACCCTGTGCGCGAAGATCTGGAACGATGCCGGCCGGTTCCCGGGGCGCCTGTTCCTGGTGCATGGGATCGACGTGATTCCCCTGCAGCGTCCGCGCCCCTACAGCAGTTCGCCGGGCGTGCGCGCCACCATGGACACGCTCGAAGCGATCAACTACGGCAAGACCCTGGCCGACCTTCCCGATGACGCGGCGCTGCATGCCTACCGGCAGCGCGCCGAGTACGAATTCCAGTCGCACATCGACGCCGACCCGGCCCAGCGCAAGGAGATCCAGTGATGGCAGACGGCACCAAGCTGGGCAGCGTCCCGCATAACGCATTGACCTGCCTTGACGGGCAGAAGGGCACCACCAGCGGTGACTATTACGCGCCACCGGACCGGCAGTTCGCGCCGGTGCGGAGCGGCAACAAGGTTGACGCCTACACCGACGGCCGCTCGGCGATGAAGGCGATGGCCGATGCCATCCGCGGCGCGCAGAAGTTCATCTTCATCGCCGACTGGCAGATGAACTTTGACACCGAGCTGGACAGCCGCGGTGGTGCCCACGCCAGCCGCCTGAGCGAACTGCTGTTCGATGCCATCAACCAGCGCGGCGTGGACGTGCGGGTGCTGCTCTACGACAGTGTCGAGGCGGCGGCCTACACCCACGAGAACGAAGCGCGCACGGCCCTGTACAAGATGCAGGATGCCAACACCCCGGGGCAGGTGCAGGTTGGCCTGCACAACCCGGCCACCGGCCGCACCGATGCCTTCAACATCGCCTTCTCGCACCACCAGAAGATCCTGGTGGTGGACGGGAAGATCGGCTTCGTCGGCGGCCTGGACATCGCCCACGGGCGCTGGGACGACGGCAACTTCGACGTGGTCTGCGACCCGAAGCTGCATGTGCTCAATGACCACTACAACAACTGCTTGAGCAAGTTTCGGGGCATGACGAGTGCCGAGCAGGACCTGACCCTGGACAAGCCCGATACCAGCCCGGACGCGGTCGGCCGTGTCCGCCCCGGCTTTGCCCAGGCATACGTGCCGGGCCTGGCCATCGCGCTGGACCGGATGAAGGCGCAGTGGGATGCAGGCGCCGCACTGGCCGAACTGCAGGACTATGCGGACAAGCTGGGCGTTCCCGACGCGCTGGAACGCGAAGGCATCCGCAAGCTCGCCGAAATGGTCATTCCGGGCATGGAAGAGGCGGTCAAGGTACAGCGTTCGGTCGCCAAGACCTTCCTGGCCATTCAAGGGTGGTTGACCGAGATCGAAAAGGAATACGCCGACGTCATCGCCGCCTCCAACCGGGCCGCCGACGAAGCGGTCAAGCTGAACGTCGGCGAGGCGGCTGCCGCCGCCGGGCGTGCGGTGGAAGGCTTCACGAAGATCCAGGCGAAGAAGTTCGGCGAGTGGGTCGACGAGCGCAAGGCCGCGATCAAGGACGTCATTCTGGGCCCGATCA
The DNA here is from genome assembly GCF_023518235.1 of Stenotrophomonas maltophilia. Lineage (NCBI taxonomy): Bacteria > Pseudomonadati > Pseudomonadota > Gammaproteobacteria > Lysobacterales > Lysobacteraceae > Stenotrophomonas > Stenotrophomonas maltophilia. The sequence continues at coordinate 1,854,708 of NZ_CP090423.1, read as the reverse complement.
AGACGGCCACCACCGTTGTGGGATACGTGCGCGATCCTGACTCGCTGGTCAAGGATGCCAAGACCAAATATGACGAGATCGAGAACAAGTTCAACAAGGCCAAACAAGCGTGGGAATCGCTGGTGAAGTGGATCAACGAGCCGGTGGATCGCATCCAGCGCCTGCTCGACAGTGGCCGCCAGCCGCGCATGCCGTGGCAGGACGTGCACGCGCGCCTGCAGGGCCCGGCGGTGTTCGATATCTGCCGCAACTTCATGCACCGCTGGAACGCGATGGTCTGGCAGAACCAGCGCGGCGACCGTGAAATCGGCACGGCGGTGCGCAAGGTCCTGAACCGTGGCATCCGCGGCGCCAACGACTGGATGGGCGCAGGCCTGCCGGAGCAGACCACGCTGGCACGTGGCATGGAACTGACGCCGTTGAGCGATCAATGGCTGCAGTCGATGGGCGGCATGCAGGCTTTGTTCGGTGACCTGGCCCGGCCTGGCACGGCCGGCGACGTCACCGTACAGATCGTGCGTTCCTCGGGCACGGCATTGCATGCGCTGGAGAAGAAGGGCTGCAAGGAACTCGGCCTGAACCTGGACGATGCCAGTTGCCTGCAGCCGTACTGGGAGCGCAACCAGCCGATGCACTCCATCCTTGATGCGATGGTCAACTGCATCGCCTCGGCGCGTGCTTTTGTCTACCTCGAGACCCAGTTCCTGATTTCCGAATGCGGTTGGTCCGACGCTGAGGCGGGCAGTACAGTGGAGACGGCGATCAAGGGCGGTGAACGGCGGCCCATGACCAAGGCCGAAAAAAAGAAGGCCGGCTACGTCGACAAAGGCGTGGCCATGAGTGGGCCCATCGGGAAAACCGGCGTCGTGCAGGACCTGGTGAAGCGCAAGCAGGGCGTGAAGTCAGCGGCCAGCAACCCGCTGGTGGCGGCGATCGCCGCGCGCATCCGCCGTGCCATCGTGGCCGGACAGGGCTTCCATGTGTACATCACCTTGCCCGTGCATCCGGAAGGCAGCCTGTTCGACGGTGCCGTGCTGAAGCAGCAGTACTGGGTGCAGCAGACCCTGTTGCGTGGCGACGACAGCCTGATCCGGCGCATCTGCCGTTCACTGATCGCGCGCGACAAGGACATCCGCGAGGCGAGCGTGGAAGAGGCCGATCTGCAGGCAGAGGTGAAGGCCGGGCGCTGGAAGGAATATCTGTCGGTAATGAACCTGAGAAGCTATGGGGTCCTTGCCGACGTCAACCATAAGAACCACTACACACCGCATACGATCGGCGCGGATCAGGCCACCCCCTTGTACGTGGTGACCGAGCAGTGTTACGTACACTCCAAGCTGCTGATCGTGGACGACGCTGTGGCCATCATTGGAAGTGCGAACTGCAACGACCGCAGCCTGCTGGGCACGGGCGATACCGAGATCGCCGCCGTGATCGTGGATGGTGCGGCCAAGTCGATGGACCTGGGCAATGGCTTGCAGGTGATAACCCGGAAGTTTGCGCGGGATCTTCGGATGAAGCTCTGGAGGAAGTTCCTGGGGGAAGAGATCGAGGATGTTCCTGGAAAGCTGCAAGGTTACACCGCCGTGGAGGGCAACCCAAATCATCCTCCTTTCCGGAAAAAGTCGTCTCTTGTAGACGTTGGAAAACCTGCGTCTGGGGCAACTTGGAAGAAGGTGCAAGGGATCGCTGAGTTCAATGCTTCGTTGTATCAGCGTGTGTTTCCCAATGTGCCGCGAGACGCAATGAGTCGCTACGATGCAGTATTCAGTGGCTTTCCGTCGGCAGGGTTGGTTGACGATGGGAATAAGGTAGGCAGGATGCTCTATGCGCAGCCCTCGGATCTTTCGCCAGAGTTCATGCGCGAAGTGAGTGAGGTCGTCAACGCGCGTACGTTGAAGGTAGGGCGCCACAATGTGGAGAAAGTGATGTCATTTTTGGGTCCCAGCAACCTGGAGGGTGGTTTGAAGGGATTCTGGGTGGCAATGCCTTTGATGTGGGGGCATGGAATGGACGATCCGGCGGCTCTGATGCCAACGGAGATCATCGCGAACGTGCGAGTTCCAGCGGGCCCAGCATCGGGTACGCTGATGGCAAGTCGCCAAGACGGCAACGACGAAGGGCATCAGGCATGAAAGTTGGGTGCATCTCTGCAACATTACTCGTAGTCGGCACGCTCGCCGCCAGCGCGACTGCTCGCGCTGCCTGTAACGATGTTGAAGCTCCCTTGGTGGCACCTGCAGCCGGAATGGAAATGCGGCTGTCGCCATCAAACGCGGAAAAGGTCACTTACCGGCTTCCAAGGATTACTGAGGACAGGAGGGTGAGTCTTCCGGAAATTGTGCCGGATGCTTCTCTGGTTCGTAACCGAGGGTTTGATCGGGATGGTGGACAGATCATCTATCTTGAGTCGGACGGTAAGGGCGGGAAGCGTGTTTGCCGGGTTGAGAACTGGGCAAGAAGATCGGTAGCAGATGCAGGTGCGTCCTCTCCAGCGGGGAAGGAGTTGCCGCCAGAGAATCCAGTTGTGATGAAGGTTTTTCCCTACTTCTACCTCGATGAAGTTCGTGCATATTCATACGATTCAGCGGGTAGGCTGGGGGAAGTCCGGTTGTCCCGACCGATGTTTCAAGGCGGGCGGGAGGACAGTGTCCGGGACTTCTATCGAATGAGTGTTCCAGAAGCCTGTGTTCGTTATGACAACGCTGGTCGCGTAATCATGGTTTCTGGGTCGCCGGGGGCGGAGGTGTCATTGAAGCCCGGTTTCCAATGTTCGAATCTCAGCATGGAATTGGTGCCGTCTCAGGTCACCGGGTACACCTACTATCCAGATGGTCGCGTTGAAGTCATGGATATGCGCAAGCCAAATTCAACTGCTGCACAGAAGGGCACGCCGCTCGTTCTGCCAGCGGGCGGCGACGAGCGCAATGGCACTTGGTCTGGGCAGGGGGTGGTCTACTTGAAGGACGGCAGCGCTGATCAGATTCTTCGTGAAGTTCACTTCGATTCCAACGAAAAGCATGGATTGGTTCGCTTGAAGAGCTATTCTGCGACCATTGCGCCCTTCGACGTGACGCCGATTTTTTCGCAGAGAGCCTCCACACAAAGCGAGGTGCTTCGCTACACGTTTCCCGCCGAGGCCGTACCATTGAGTGCCGCAGGTGCGCAGTTCAGTGGAATTGGTGGTTACACACGTGTGCGCAGTTATCAGCATCGCACCGGGGGCGAGATCTATGAGATCTTCGCTCCCAGCGCGAAGTATCCCCGTGAACGCCAGTGGCGTACGCTGGACCTGAATCGTCAGGAGAACTACGACGCAAATGGCAAGCTCACGCGCGTGATCCTGTCCGGTCCGGTATCCGATGACGACGGCTACACCGAAAACCTGCGCGCCTACGCCGAGAAGGGCATATTGAAGCTCACGCCCCTCACCAGCGGTTACAGCTCTTACCGCGTGTATGACTACGACGCTGCCGGCAAAGAGACCCTGTCGTTCGTGTGCTGGCGCTATGAAGTCTCGACCAACAAGCCCTACGCCCATTTCCCTTGGTGGGAGCCTGATCCTCGGCCTAAGCGCAGTCGTGAAGCCGAACTGCAGTACGGCAGGACGCAGGTCGGTACACGCTGCGGTACGCCAGACGGCAAGATGAGCGTGGAGGGCATGGGCCCGGTGAAGAAGCTGATGGAAACCAAGTACGGGTTTGGGACGACCAAGCTGGGGTTGCCGGGCGAGTAGGGCGAGACTTCCATCTCGAACTCGTGACAGGTGCCGGCCTGCCGGAGCAGACCACGCTGGCACGTGGCATGGAGCTGACGCCGTTGAGCGATCAATGGCTGCAGTCGATGGGCGGCATGCAGGCGTTGTTCGGTAACCTGGCCCGGCCGGGCACGGTCGGCGACGTCACCGTACAGATCGTGCGTTCCTCGGGCACGGCATTGCATGCGCTGGAGAGGAAGGGCTGCAAGGAACTCGGCCTGAACCTGGACGATGCCAGTTGCCTGCAGCCGTACTGGGAGCGCAACCAGCCGATGCACTCCATCCTTGATGCGATGGTCAACTGCATCGCCTCGGCGCGTGCTTTTGTCTACCTCGAGACCCAGTTCCTGATTTCCGAATGCGGTTGGTCCGACGCTGAGGCGGGCAGGACAGTGGAGACGGCGATCAAGGGCGGTGAACGGCGGCCCATGACCAAGGCCGAAAAAAAGAAGGCCGGCTACGTCGACAAAGGCGTGGCCATGAGTGGGCCCATCGGGAAAACCGGCGTCGTGCAGGACCTGGTGAAGCGCAAGCAGGGCGTGAAGTCAGCGGCCAGCAACCCGCTGGTGGCGGCGATCGCCGCGCGCATCCGCCGTGCCATCGTGGCCGGACAGGGCTTCCATGTGTACATCACCTTGCCCGTGCATCCGGAAGGCAGCCTGTTCGACGGTGCCGTGCTGAAGCAGCAGTACTGGGTGCAGCAGACCCTGTTGCGTGGCGACGACAGCCTGATCCGGCGCATCTGCCGTTCACTGATCGCGCGCGACAAGGACATCCGCGAGGCGAGCGTGGAAGAGGCCGATCTGCAGGCAGAGGTGAAGGCCGGGCGCTGGAAGGAATATCTGTCGGTAATGAACCTGAGAAGCTATGGGGTGCTTGCCGACGTCAACCATAAGAACCACTACGCACCGCATACGATCGGCGCGGATCAGGCCACCCCCTTGTACGTGGTGACCGAGCAGTGTTACGTACACTCCAAGCTGCTGATCGTGGACGACGCCGTGGCCATCATTGGAAGTGCGAACTGCAACGACCGCAGCCTGCTGGGCACGGGCGATACCGAGATCGCCGCAGTGATCGTGGATGGTGCGGCCAAGTCGATGGACCTGGGCAATGGCCTGCAGGTGATAACCCGGAAGTTTGCGCGGGATCTTCGGATGAAGCTCTGGAGGAAGTTCCTGGGGCAGGCGCTTGAGACGAAGCCTGAGAAGGGGGGGGGAGCAGTTCGTCTTTTCTAGTGCAACCGAAGACTACTACCCTTGGTTCAGCGAAAAAGTTCCAACCCTGGAGGTCGACAAACCGGCAAATGCCAAAACTTGGACGGGAATCAGGGAACTCGCGGATGCCAATTCGGAAGCCTATCAGCGTGTCTTCACGAATGTCCCCCGCGACTCATTCCCTCGCTACGACTCTGTGTTTCATGGATTCCCGGCGGCAGGTCTTAGTGACAAAGGGCACGTGCGGCGCATGCTCTACGCGCAGCCGGCAGATCTGCAGCCAGACTTCATGCAGGAGCCAAGTGTTGTGAACGACTACGTGACCGGTGCAGTGGGGCGGCATGACGTGCGTAAGGCGACGGATTTCCTCAGAGGTACCCAAACGCGCCGCGGGATTCAGGGCTTCTGGGTGACCATGCCACTCCTCTGGGGGAGTGAGATGGATGATCCGGCTGCAGCGATGCCGAACGAGATCATCGCGGTCGTACCTATTGAGGGAAATCGGTCAACTGAACTAGCGTACTCCGGTCGACATGGTTCTTGGGGACACGGAGAGCAGGTATGAGTGGGCATCTACTGTTGAGGGCGATGGTGGCCTTGGGGGCCCTGTGTGGAGTGCAAACCGCGCTTGCAGACTGCGGTTCGTCAAATGAGAAGGACCTCCGGTTTCAGGATGGTGGGATGGTGATCAAGTTCAGGCCAAGCCCATCGGACGAGGTGGATGCGGTAGGCGCCAGCCTTAGTCGCGCGAATAAAGTTGCCCCCTACGTACGGATCAGTGTCGAACCAAACCTCGGTGAGTTGCACAACAAGCCGTTCAACTCGAACGGCGGTGCTATTTATTACTTGGAGGAAAGCGCTGAAGGGCAACGGCTATGCCGCGTTGAAGAGTGGAAGAGGCGGGAATCCAAATTGATTGGGCAGGTGCCACCTGAGAGCCTGCATCCTGCGGTGAGGCCGGTGTATCCCTATTTCGAGCTGAGCAGGAGCTATGAGCTCCATTATGACTCGGCTGGTGGATTGACTTCGATTCAGAATATGGATGCGAAAGGGCGTAGGGTCACAACGTTCTGTGCACTCTACGACAAAAATGGTCGCATAGAAGTGGCAAATGAGAGTTCTGGGTTGATTGTCTCGGATAAGCCAGAGTTCCAGTGTTCGCAGCTGCGCGATATGCCATCCCGCGTTACCACTCGGTACTTCACTTATCGGCCGGATGGATTGCGCGCTTCCGATGTAGTCAAGCAGGCCACCCGTAAGCCAGGTGAGGATCCCTACCGCGAGGACACCGGCCTTGGAACGGAGGTGACCGATGGTGCCTGGACTGTGGGCGGCTTCGTCAATGTCGACGATGCTGAATTGAAACGGATCGTTGGCATTCGCTTCTATGGCAGCGAAAAGCGAGGGCTTGTAGGGGTGCAAAGCCCTTCCGCTACGCTGGTTCCATCTGACGCCACTCCAGTTTTCGCAGAGCGCAGTCGGAGCGTGTCGCAGGAAGTGCGGTACACGTTCCCGGGTGAGCGTGTTCCTCCAGAGGTCGCCAAGGGGTACTTTGAAGGAGTCACAGGCTATACCCGTGTGCGTGAGTATCTGCACCGTTCGGATAGCAGGATTTTCGAAGTATTCGGACCGCAGGCAAAGCACCCTCGGGAACGCCAGTGGCGCAGGCTGGATCTGAATCGTCAGGAGAACTACGACGCAAATGGCAAGCTCACGCGCGTGATCCTGTCCGGTCCGGTATCCGATGACGACGGCTACACCGAAAACCTGCGCGCCTACGCCGAGAAGGGCATATTGAAGCTCACGCCCCTCACCAGCGGTTACAGCTCTTACCGCGTGTATGACTACGACGCTGCCGGTAAAGAGACCCTGTCGTTCGTGTGCTGGCGCTATGAAGTCTCGACCAACAAGCCCTACGCCCATTTCCCCTGGTGGGAGCCCGATCCTCGACCCAAACGCAGTCGTGAAGCCGAACTGCAGTACGCCAGGACGCAGGTCGGTACACGCTGCGGTACGCCGGACGGCAAGATGAGCGTGGAGGGCATGGGCCCGGTGAAGAAGCTGATGGAAACCAAGTACGGGTTTGGGACGACCAAGCTGGGGTTGCCGGGCGAGTAGGGCGAGACTTCCATCTCGAACTCGTGACAGGTGCCGGCCTGCCGGAGCAGACCACGCTGGCACGTGGCATGGAGCTGACGCCGTTGAGCGATCAATGGCTGCAGTCGATGGGCGGCATGCAGGCGTTGTTCGGTAACCTGGCCCGGCCGGGCACGGTCGGCGACGTCACCGTACAGATCGTGCGTTCCTCGGGCACGGCATTGCATGCGCTGGAGAGGAAGGGCTGCAAGGAACTCGGCCTGAACCTGGACGATGCCAGTTGCCTGCAGCCGTACTGGGAGCGCAACCAGCCGATGCACTCCATCCTTGATGCGATGGTCAACTGCATCGCCTCGGCGCGTGCTTTTGTCTACCTCGAGACCCAGTTCCTGATTTCCGAATGCGGTTGGTCCGACGCTGAGGCGGGCAGGACAGTGGAGACGGCGATCAAGGGCGGTGAACGGCGGCCCATGACCAAGGCCGAAGAAAAGAAGGCCGGCTACGTCGACAAAGGCGTGGCCATGAGTGGGCCCATCGGGAAAACCGGCGTCGTGCAGGACCTGGTGAAGCGCAAGCAGGGCGTGAAGTCAGCGGCCAGCAACCCGCTGGTGGCGGCGATCGCCGCGCGCATCCGCCGTGCCATCGTGGCCGGACAGGGCTTCCATGTGTACATCACCTTGCCCGTGCATCCGGAAGGCAGCCTGTTCGACGGTGCCGTGCTGAAGCAGCAGTACTGGGTGCAGCAGACCCTGTTGCGTGGCGACGACAGCCTGATCCGGCGCATCTGCCGTTCACTGATCGCGCGCGACAAGGACATCCGCGAGGCGAGCGTGGAAGAGACCGATCTGCAGGCAGAGGTGAAGGCCGGGCGCTGGAAGGAATATCTGTCGGTAATGAACCTGAGAAGCTATGGGGTCCTTGCCGACGTCAACCATAGGAACCACTACGCACCGCATACGATCGGCGCGGATCAGGCCACCCCCTTGTACGTGGTGACCGAGCAGTGTTACGTACACTCCAAGCTGCTGATCGTGGACGACGCCGTGGCCATCATTGGAAGTGCGAACTGCAACGACCGCAGCCTGCTGGGCACGGGCGATACCGAGATCGCCGCAGTGATCGTGGATGGTGCGGCCAAGTCGATGGACCTGGGCAATGGCTTGCAGGTGATAACCCGGAAGTTTGCGCGGGATCTTCGGATGAATCTTTGGAAGAAGTTCCTGGGACAGGCGATTCAAGAGCTGCCTGAGAAAGAGAAGAAGCCGTACTCTGCAGCTGGAGCCGCGGGGGCGTATCTGCCTTGGTTCCTTATGGTAGATCCAGCTCAGCAGATCGAACAGCCGGCGAGCGCCAGTACTTGGCGGGGGATCAGGGAGATTGCTGACGCTAATTCGGATGCCTACCAGCATGTCTTCACCAATGTCCCACGCGATTCGTTCCCCCGCTATGATTCCGTGTTCCATGGGTTCCCCGCAGCAGGCCTGAGTGACAAGGGACACGTCAAGCGCATGTTGTATGCGCAACCACCTGACCTGCAGCCAGACTTCATGCAGCAGCCTAGTGTTGAGAAGGACTATGTGACCAGTGCAGTCGGTCGGCATGATGTGCTCAAGGCGACTGACTTCCTCAAGGGCGAGCCGGGAAGTCCGCGAATTAAGGGCTTTTGGGTCACCATGCCGCTGCTTTGGGGGAGCAGCATGGACGATCCGGCTGCCACGATGCCGAGCAAGATCATTGCAGCTGTGCCTGTTTAGGGGGATAGGTCCAGTGAATTGGCATACTCGATTCGACATGCTGCCTTGGGTCAAGGGGAAAAGGTGTGAGTGAGTATTTGCTGCTGAAAGCGCTGATTGCGGTGAGTGCTTTGTGCGCCGTGCAATTTGCGCATGCAGGTTGTAGTCAAGTAAATGAAGGCGATGCCCGCTTTCATGGCAACGGCATGGTGGTCAAGTTTACGCCGTGGTCGGCTGGCGGAGGAGATGCCGTGGGCGCCAGTCTCAGTCGCGCGAACGAGGTGGCACCTTACATAAGGATCAGGTCCGGTCCTGACCTAGCTAAATTGAAGAATGAGCCATTCGACTCGAATGGCGGTTCGGTCTACTACTTGGAAGCAAGTGGCCAAGGGCAGCGGATCTGCCGTGCTGAGCAGTGGAGGCGGCGTGAGTCCAAGCTGATTAATGAGGCGCCTCCCCAAAGCCTGCATCCTGCAGTCAAGCCGCTGTATCCGTACTTTGAACTGTATAAGGTGAATGAGCTTGATTACGATGCGTCAGGTCAATTGACATCGATTCGACGTATCGACAGGTTGGGCCGTAAGGTCACAACTTTCTGTGCGCTCTACGACGAAAATGGTCGCGTAGAGGTGGCAAATGAGAGCTCTGGGTTGATCGTCTCGGAAGATCCGGATTTTCAGTGCTCGGAGCTTCGAAATACGCCTGTAAGTGAAGTTACAAGATACTTTTCTTATCGGTCTGATGGATTCTTGGCTTTGGATATGACCAAGAGGGCTACACGCAAGCTTGGGGAGAGCGCAGAGCAAGAGGACGTCGACTTCGGAACCGAGGCGACTGATGGGGCTTGGTACGCCCAAGGGGATTTTTTCTTCAACGGTGCCAACTTCCACCACCGCGTCGGTGCATCGTTTCAGATGAGCGACAAGCGCGGGCTTACCGGTATTCAGAGTGAATCCTTTGCCATCGCTTCGTCCGACGCGACGCCCATCTTTGAGCAACGCAGTCGAGATGTGGGTAAGGAGTTGAACTATACCTTCCCTGGAGAGCGTGTATCTCCAGATGTGTTGAAGGGGCAGTTTGACGGCGTGATTGCGTATGCGCGTGTTCGTGAGTATTTCCACCGCACTGGGCAGCGCGTATTCGAGATTTTCGCTCCGGGCGTAAAATACCCTCGGGAACGTCAGTGGCGCACGCTGGATCTGAATCGTCAGGAAAACTACGACGCAAATGGCAAGCTCACGCGGGTGATCCTGTCCGGTCCGGTATCCGATGACGACGGCTACACCGAAAACCTGCGCGCCTACGCGGAGAAGGGCATATTGAAGCTCACGCCCCTCACCAGCGGTTACAGCTCTTACCGTGTGTATGACTACGACGCTGCCGGCAAAGAGACCCTGTCGTTCGTGTGCTGGCGCTATGAAGTCTCGACCAACAAGCCCTACGCCCATTTCCCTTGGTGGGAGCCTGATCCTCGGCCCAAGCGCAGTCGTGAAGCTGAGCTGCAGTACGCCAGAACACAGGTCGGCACTCGCTGCGGCACGCCGGACGGAAAGATGAGCGTGGAGGGCATGGGCCCGGTGAAGACGCTGATGGAAACCAAATACGGCTTTGGTACCACGAAGCTCGGTTTGCCGGGCGAGTAACGAGTAAAACGCTCTACGTACAAGGGTGCATGCCAGGAGGCAGTCAAATGAAGTCGATAGGTACGAAACATCAGCAGAAGCGCGGGTGGTCGGCGGCGGGGCGGCGGGCAGGGGGCGTGATGCTGGCGTGTGTCGTGCTTAGCTCCTCGGCCTGGGCCTGTGGGGATAAGGTGGCAGACGATCCCTGGGTTTCCCCTTGGAAGATGGAGTACATCAGCGTTCTGACGTCCCCTCTGATTGATGACTATGCAACGGAGCTGAGAGAAGCATCGCCCATGGCGGATGGTCGGCTCTCGCTTCCGCAGATCAGGCTCAGTCGTTCGAATTCGGCCTCACGCACGCTTCCCTTCTCGCTGTTGGGTGGGAGCATTGTGTACGTCCAGTCGGAAGGCGGGGCCGGTGAGCGTGTCTGCCGCGAGGAGCTGTGGCGGAGCCGAGGATCTGATAGCTGGAATTCCGAAGCGGCCGGCCTGGTGTCCCGCGAGGTGCCTTTGTCCCCTCCTACCGACGTCGAGATTGATCCTTCAGCGAGAACGGCGGCTGCCGGACTTCTCCGGACGATATCCAAGGACTTCGTGCTCGCCGAAGCACGTGATTATCTCTACGACGACCAGGAACGCCTTGTCGAGATCCGCAAGCACGGGCGTGGATCGGATGGCATGTTGTTCAGCCAGACATTGAACTGCATGAAGTATGACAAGCACAGTCGACCGACATGGTCGGCGCAGCCAACCTCGGCCAGTCTGCGTCAAGGTGGAGAGGGATTGACCTGTGATCAGATGGATCAAGGCAACGCACTGGTGCAACGATATCTGCTCGATGATGATGGCCGGATGTATGCCTCCGTCAGATCAACGCCGCCGTCGCCATCGATGGGGCGGAATGTCATGGCATCGGTCAGGGGTACGTCCGGGTGGACCGGCGTTGCGGAGTACATAAGGCCGTCCGAGCGGAGCGTCTACGGATATGAGACCTATGCGATGGCCCGGATGGATCAGCAACTGGGGGTTTACGCGATCAACAGCATCGAAGGGGATCTGTTGCCGGCCGATGCGCAGCCTCTCTATCAGGATGCCGTCACCCGGCTGGGCGTGAAGGGTGCAGACCTGCGGTACGACTTCGTCAACGTCACCATTCCCGCCGAGGTGGGAATGAATGGGTTCTCGCAACTGTCGACCTATCCCCGGATCCGTAGTCATCGCGTTGCGGAGAAGATGCGGGTTCACGAAGTGTTTGATGCAGATTCCCACGCGCTGCGTCGGCGGGCCTGGGCCAGCGATTCCGGGCCGGTCTATCGCCAGGAAGATTACGATAAGGCTGGACGCTTGGTGCAGGTCATCAATGGCGGGGTGAATCCTGACGTACCGATGCCGGAAGACGCCATCGCTGCAGACGGATTCGATGCACGCGTGCTCCAAGGGTCGGGCAAAGGTTACAGGGTGTTTCACTTCGACCGGCGAGGACGTCCCGAGCGCGTGCTGGTGTGCGGGAAAATTGCAGCAGGCGCGGAAGCTGGCGATGAAATGCACTGCGGCAAAGGTGATCGTAGCGTTGTCGTCTACCAGAACAACGAGGTCACTGGTTTCCTGAAGGATGCCTATGGATGGCGTGACCGGCCTCTGGCCGCAGGCTCTCCGCTCTGACGTCGCAGCTTTTCCACATCCGCTGTGGCTTCCCGTGCTGGTGGGATCGGCGCTCCAGCGGGCTCCGATCTGGGCAATCAGGCCACCACAACGGGCGCGCAGCGGGGTGCTCAGCGTTTCGGTGATCACCCCACCGCGCGATCCATCCTGCCGCCGGCGCACGTTCCATTGCCAGGCGAGCAATCCGGCCATCCTCCTGCCGCTTTTCCACACCCGCTGTGGAATGATGCCGAATCAACCTGTGGATAGGTGGACCAGACCCTGACGGCACAAGGCCTGCCAGGGTGTGGTGAAAAAACCGCCAGGGCGGATCGGCATCATCGCGGGTGCACGGGGCAGATGGCACCGTAGCGCCGTCGCTGGAGGGGATGGACATGGGCAACGGCATGCGTGGGTTCGTACTGGTGGGCCTGGCCCTGCTGGCAGGCTGTGGCCAGGCGCCACCGACTGCACTGGGAACGCTGGAATGGGACCGGGTCACCGTGCCGGCCCCGGCGGCCGAAGTGATTGCAGCGGTGGAGGTGCGCGAAGGCCAGCAGGTCAAGGCCGGCACCGTGCTGATGCAGCTGGACCCGGCCCGCGGTGATGCCCAGTTCGCCGCCGCACAGGCCGACACCGCGCGTGCGCAGGCGCAGCTGGAAGAACTGAAGATCGGCCCGCGCCAGGAGCAGATCGCGCAGGCCCAGGCACAGCTGGCCGCGCTGCGCGCGCAGGCCGCCGAGGCCAGTGCCTACTACCGGCGGGTGCAGCCGCTTGCACGCCAGCGCCTGATCGCCGCCGCCGAGCTGGACCGCGCGCGGGCGGCCGCCGGCAATGCCGAGGCCAGCGTGCGCGCCGCCGAGCAGGCCTGGCTGGAGCGGGTGCATGGCAGCCGCGCGCAGGACATCGCGCAGGGCCAGGCGGCGGCGGACGCTGCGCAGGCGCAGCAGGTGGTGCAGGGCGTCAACCTGCAGAAGCTGCAACTGCGCGCCCCCCGCGATGGCGTGGTCGACGCCTTGCCCTATCGGCAGGGCGACCAGGCCCCGGTGGGCGCACCGCTGGCGGTGATGCTGGTCGGCGAGCGTCCCTATGCGCGCGTCTACCTGCCGCAGCCGCTACGCTTGCAGGTCAAGGTCGGGCAGGCCGCGCAGGTGCATCTGGAAGGGCAGGCCGCTGCGTTGAAGGGGCATGTGCGCTCGATCCGCAGCGAGCCTTCATTTACGCCGTACTACGCGTTGACCGGTGACGACGTCGCGCGGCTGAGCTACCTGGCCGAGATCGAAGTGGACGAGGCGACCGACATGCAGAAACTGCCGGCCGGGTTGCCGCTGCGGGTGAGCTTCTGAACACCGGCGACGACATTGCCGTGCATGCGCAGGGCCTGACCCGCCGCTTCGGCGATCTGCTGGCCGTGGACAATGTCGACCTGACCGTGCCTCGCGGCCAGGTCTACGGCTTCCTCGGCCCGAACGGCTCGGGCAAGTCGACCACCATCCGCATGCTGTGCGGCCTGCTGGAGCCGAGCGCGGGGCAGATCGAGGTGCTGGGCCTGTCGGTGCCGGAACAGGCCGAAGCGCTACGCCGCCGCATCGGCTACATGACCCAGCGCTTTTCGCTGTACGAAGACCTGTCGGTGCGCGAGAACCTGGAGTTCCTCGCGGCCATCCAGGATCTGCCGCGCGCGCAGGCCCGGCAGCGCGTCGATGCACTGTTGCAGCAGTATCGGCTGCAGGATCGGCAGCCGCAGTTGGCCGGCACGCTCAGCGGCGGGCAGAAGCAGCGCCTGGCCCTGGCCGGTGCGGTGGTGCATGGGCCTGAACTGCTGTTCCTGGACGAGCCGACCAGTGCGGTCGACCCGGAATCGCGCCGCGATTTCTGGGAGGCGCTGTTCGAACTTGCCGACGCCGGCACCACCGTGCTGGTCTCGACCCACTACATGGACGAGGCCGAGCGCTGCCACCGGCTGGCGATCCTCGATCGCGGCGCGCTGGTGGCCGATGGCACGCCGGCCGAACTGTGCGCGCGGTTGCAAGGGCGCACGCTGCAGGTCACCTCTTCGCAGCCACGCCAGGCCAGCCGCGCGCTGGCCGAGCTGCCCGGGGTGCTGAGCGTGGCGCAGATCGGCACGCAGCTGCGCGTACTGTGCAGTGAAGACGCGGCCGACATGGCCGCGTTGCAGCGTGCCTTGGCCGCTGCCGATCCCCAGGCGCGCATCGAGGCGGTGGCGCCGAATCTGGAAGACGTGTTCGTCGCCGCCACCCGCGGTCGTGGCCGGGAGCCGGCGGCATGAACCTGCGCAGGCTGTGGGCGATCATGCTCAAGGAGCTGCGGCAGCTGCGCCGTGATCGCATCACGCTGGCGATGATCGTCGGCATTCCGGTGATGCAGTTGCTGCTGTTCGGTTACGCGATCAATCTCAACCTGCGCCACCTTGATGCGGGTGTGGCCGACCAGGCCAACAGCGCGGCCTCGCGCGCGCTGGTACAGGACATGGTCGCCACCGGTGTGATCACCCCGCGCAGCGATGCCTACAGCCCGGACCAGCTGATGCAGGCGCTGCGCCGCGGCGAGATCAGTGTCGGCATCGTGGTGCCGGCAGATTTCGAGCGTCGCCGTTTCGATGGGCGCGAAGCGGTGCAGGTGCTGGTCGATGGCAGCGACACCGTGGTGCAGAGCGCGGCGATCCAGCTGGCGCAGGTGCCGTTGGATACGCGCCCGACCAGCAACACACGGCCGCTGCGCGAAGGCAGCATCGCCAGCGGCCAGGTCAGCGTGACCAGTTTCTACAACCCGCAGCGGCGCTCGGCGGTGAACATCGTGCCGGGGCTGATCGGGGTGATCCTGACCATGACCCTGGTGATGTTCACGGCGGTGGCGGTGGTGCGCGAACGCGAGCGCGGCAACATGGAGCTGCTGATCGCCACGCCGGTATCGCGCAGCGAACTGATGGTGGGCAAGGTGCTGCCCTATGCGGCCATTGGCCTGCTGCAGACCACGCTGGTGCTGGTGCTGGGCACCTGGCTGTTCCAGGTGCCGATCCGCGGCAGCCTGCTGGATATCTACCTGGCCGCGGTGCTGCTGGTGCTGGCCAACCTCGCGCTGGGTCTGTTGATCTCCACGCGCGCGCGCTCGCAGTTCCAGGCGATGCAGATGACGTTGTTCCTGTTCCTGCCGTCGATCCTGCTGTCCGGCTTCATGTTCCCGTTCGCCGGCATGCCACGACCGGTGCAGTGGCTGGCCGAAGTGCTGCCGCTGACCCACTTCCTGCGCCTGGTGCGCGGCATCATGCTGCGCGGTGCTTCGCTGTGGGAGCTGTGGCACGACGCGCTGGCGCTGCTGGCCTTCATCGTGGTGATGATGACGCTGGCGATCCTGCGTTTCCGCAAGCGCCTGGATTGAAGCCTGTCATTCGGTAGTGCCGGCCGCTGGCCGGCATCAATGCCGGTAGGTGCCGACCGTTGGTCGGCACGCCTTATTCGGCCACCACCCGCGCGCGCAGCGAATTGGTCAGTGCTTCGGTAATCACCACATCCACGAACTGGCCGATCAAGCGCGCCGGCGCCGGGAAGTTCACCGACCGCATGTTCTCGGTCTTGCCGGTCAGTTCGTTCGGGTTCTTGCGCGAGGGTCCTTCCACCAGCACCGTCTGCACGGTGCCGACCATCTTTTCGGAGATGCCGGCGGCGTGCGCATTGATGCGCTCCTGCAGGCGCGACAGGCGCGCGTGCTTCTCGGCATCGCTGATCGTATCTTCCAGATCCGCCGCCGGCGTGCCCGGGCGGCGCGAATAGATGAAGGAGAAGCTGTGATCAAAGCCGATGTCCTCGATCAGCTTCATGGTCTTCTCGAAGTCGGCGTCGGTCTCGCCGGGGAAGCCGACGATGAAGTCCGAGCTGATCGAGATGTCCGGGCGCACCGCGCGCAGCTTGCGGATCTTCGACTTGAATTCCAGCGCGGTGTAGCCGCGCTTCATCGCCGACAGCACGCGGTCGCTGCCGGCCTGCACCGGCAGGTGCAGGAAGTTGGCCAGCTGCGGTACGTCGCGGAATGCATCGATCAGCGAATCGCTGAACTCCAGCGGATGTGAGGTGGTGAAGCGGATGCGGCCGACGCCGTCGATCTCGGCGATGGTGCGGATCAGCAGGCCCAGGTCGGCGAACTCACCGTCGCCATACGGGCCGCGATAGGCATTGACGTTCTGGCCGAGCAGGTTGATCTCGCGCACGCCCTGCGCGGCCAGCTGGGCCACTTCCACCACCACGTCCTCGAACGGGCGGCTGACCTCGGTGCCGCGGGTGTAGGGCACCACGCAGAACGAGCAGTACTTGGAACAACCTTCCATGATCGACACGAACGCCGAAGCACCTTCGGCGCGCGGCTCCGGCAGGCGGTCGAACTTCTCGATCTCGGGGAAGCTGATGTCCACCTGCGGGCGCTTCTGCTCGCGACGGGCGCGGATCAGTTCCGGCAGGCGATGCAGGGTCTGCGGGCCGAACACCAGGTCCACGAACGGCGCGCGCTTGATGATCGCCTCGCCTTCCTGCGAGGCGACGCAGCCGCCGACGCCGATGATGACCTCGCGGCCCTTGTTCTTCAGGCCCTTCCACACGCCCAGCTGGCTGAACACCTTCTCCTGCGCCTTCTCGCGGATGGAGCAGGTGTTGACCAGGATGACGTCGGCGTCGTCCGGGGTATCGGTCAGTTCCAGGCCATCACTGGCAGCGAGCACGTCGGCCATCTTGGCCGAGTCGTACTCGTTCATCTGGCAACCGTGGGTCTTGATGTACAGCTTGCCTCTCACCTGGTCGGGCTTGCGCGGACCAGTGGGCAGGGCAACGAGCGGGGTACCGCCCGGCGTGGCGGGCGGAAAGACGTCTGGCGTCCCGGTCATGGCGCTTAATCCATTCGGGTGGCGGGAAAGGCAGCAATTCTACCCGCATCCCGAGCCACCCGCCGCGCTGTGCGCTCGCGGGGCACGGCCCCGCGCTACCCGCATCCCGGCGGCCCGGTAGCGCCGGGCCGTGCCCGGCGGGCGTCCTTACGCCGCCGCCAGCTCCGCATCGATCTGCCGCGATCGGTCGAAGGCGGTCATCGCGCTCATCCGGGCGATGTAGTCGGCCGTTGCTGGCGCCGGCTGCACCAGGCCGAAGGCCGTGGTCCAGGCCAGCGCATTGCCCCACAGCACGTCGGCGGCACTCATCACCTCACCCAGCAGGTACGGCCCCTGCGCCAGCTGGGCCTCGATCACCTGCAGCACGGTCTCGGCGTCGTTGTAGGGCGACATCGACTGCGGCGGCGGGTCGCGGCGCATCGCGCGGTCGATCATCGCCGGCTCGAAACAGGCGCCGTAGAAGGCCATCCAGCGCAGGTAGGGGCCGCGCAGGGCATCACCGATCGGCGGCGCCAGCCCGGCTTCCGGGTACAGGTCGGCCAGGTACAGATAGATGGCCACCTGCTCGGTCACCAGCGCGCCGTTGTGGACGATGGCCGGCACCTTGCCCATCGGGTTGATGGCCAGGTAGGCCGGGGCCAGGTTGGCGCCGGCCTTCAGGTCCAGCACCTGCATGCGGTAGTCGGCACCGAGTGCTTCGAGCAGGGCCACCGCGCCGCTCGAGCGCGAACGGGCGGCGTGGTACAGGGTGATCTGGCGTGAGGTCATGGCAGTGCTCCTTGCAGTGGGTGGTGAACTGGAGCCCATCCTGAGGCACTATTGCGGACGACTTCTGTCCTCGATCCTTCATGCGCCATACCGCCCATCGCCTGCTGCGCCTGATCTCCCTGTTGCAGGCCCGCCGCCAGTGGTCGGGGGCCGAACTGGCCGAACGCATGGGCGTGGACCGGCGCAGCATCCGCCGCGACGTCGAGCGCCTGCGCGAACTCGGCTACCCGGTGCAGGCCTCGGCCGGGGTCGGCGGCGGCTATCAGCTCGGGGCCGGTGCGCCGGTGCTGCCGATGCTGCTGGACGAGGAGGAGGCCACCACGCTGGCCATTGCCCTGCGTGCGGCCTCGGCCACCGTTGCCGGCATCGATGACACCGCGCGCGGCCTGCTGTCCAAGCTCGACCCGCTGGTGCCGACCCGCCGTCGACAGCAGGCGGGCGAGGTGCATGCGGCCACCGCCACCCTGTCCGATCTGCCCGCCACCGATGCACGCCTGCTCGGCCGGCTGGCCCAGCACTGCCGGCAGGCCTCGCGGCTGGCCTTCGAGTACCGCAGCGCGCAGGACGCGGTCACCCAGCGCGAGGTCGAGGCCCAGCACCTGGTCAACTATGGCCGGCGCTGGTATCTGCTGGCCTGGGACCTGGGGCGCCAGGACTGGCGCACCCTGCGCGTGGACCGGATGGGCGCGGTGCGCGAGTGCACCGAGCCGGGCCTGCATCGGCGCACCCCGGCACCGCCGGACGTGATGGTGCGGCAGGCGGTCAGCCAGGCGCCGTTCGCGTTGCAGGCCATCGTGCGCCTGGCCGGCAGCCGCGCCGAGCTGGAAGGCCGCATCCCGCCGTGGTGTGGCCTACTGGAAGCGGATGGCCCCGACCACTGCCTGCTGCGCATGGGCGCCGAGAGCCGCGGCATGATGCTGGCGCAGATTCTCAGCCTGGACCGGGTACCGGTGGCGCTGTGGACCACGCCGCCCAGCCTGCGTGAGGAGCTGGCGCAACGGCTGGCCGGGCTGGGGCAGGTACTGGCTGTGCCGCCGGTCACAGGCTGAGCCGCGCGGCTTGGCAAGTTCCGGCGAAGCTGGGACACTCGCGGCCATGAAGGGGATACTGGGGACAACGGCGATCATCATCGCTGCGCTGACCGCTGCGCCGGCCAGCGCCGGTACCCTGTTCAAGTGCCAGGGCGCCGATGGCGTCACCAGCTATGTCAGCAAGCGCGTGGCCGGGGCCCGTTGCAGCACGATCAGCTACAGCCGCGACACCCGCCCGGCGCCGCGTCCCATGCTGGCGGCGCCGAAGCCGGTGACGGCCACGGTGGCCAGCATCGAGCGCAATCCGGTCGCGGTCGCCGCCAGTGCCGCCGCGCCGGCCATGGCCGCACCCGCGCCGGCAGCGTCTCGCGGCGGACGCATGGTCAGTGGCCAGGTCTATTCCTTCATGAAGGATGGCGTGCGTCACTACACCAGCGCACGCCCGACCCAGGTCGCCAACCTCGGCCCGGTGCGCACCATCCGCTACAGTTTCATGGAGCGCTGCTATGCCTGCGGGGTCAACCCGCGGGTCGACTTCGGCACGGTGCGTCTGAACACCACGGCCTTCCAGAGCGAGATCACCTCGGCCGCGCGCGAGTTTGGCGTGGACGAGGCGGTGGTGCGCGCGATCATCCATGCCGAGTCGGCCTACAACCCGACCGCGCTCAGCCGCGCCGGCGCGCAGGGCCTGATGCAGCTGATGCCGCCCACCGCCGCGCGGTTCGGCGTAAGCGATTCCTACGACGCCGGGCAGAACATCCGCGGCGGCGTGCAGTATCTTGCGTGGTTGTTGAAGCGCTTCAACGGCGATCTGACCCTGGCCGCAGCGGGTTACAACGCAGGAGAGGGTGCGGTCGACCGTCATGGTGGCGTGCCGCCGTACAGCGAGACCCAGTACTACGTGCGCCGGGTCGGCCAGCTGGCCGAGCGTTACCGAACCGCCCTGAGTCACCAGTAGGTGCCGACTGTCAGTGGACACACCCTCGAACAGGTAGGTGCCGACTGCCAGTCGGCACGATTTTGAAAGAGTTGTTGCAGTGCGTTGTGTGGCGCGCGACGGTTCCGCTACACTCGTCCAGGATTCAATGCGGCTCTGGCCCCCACCGGAACCGCTGGCAGCCTTAAAGCTACCTAATCAATATCGGAGTGCCGGATGGCCAACGATGGGGTACACGATCCAGTCAACACCGGACGTCGGCGTTTTCTTTCTGCCACCACAGCTGTGGTGGGCGCCGTCGGCGTCGGATTCACCGCAGTTCCTTTCATCAAGTCCTGGAACCCCAGTGCCCGCGCCAAGCTTGCCGGCGCACCGGTGGTGGCCGACATCAGCGCCCTGCAGGAAGGCCAACGCCTGATCGTGGAATGGCGCGGCCAGCCGATCTGGATCGTCAAGCGGTCCAAGGCCATCCTCGATGCGCTGCACGGGCTGGACGGCCGCCTCAAGGACCCCGAGTCCGGCGAGAAGGACCAGCAGCCGGACTACGTGCTCAAGCAGAATCCCGAGCTGCGCTCCATCAAGCCGGACATCTCCGTGCTGGTCGGCCTGTGCACGCACCTGGGCTGCTCGCCGGAAATGGTCGCCGAGATCCGGCCCGAACCGTATGACCCGCAGTGGAAAGGCGGCTACTTCTGCCCCTGCCACAAGTCGCGCTTCGACATGTCCGGCCGCGTCTTCAAGGACGTGCCGGCACCCATCAACCTGAAGGTGCCTGCGCACCACTACCAGGACGACAACACCATCATCATCGGTGTCGATCCGCAGGGGGCTGCCTGATGGCCAATATCCTCAGCCGTACCGCCAGCGGCGTGGCCGACTGGGTCAACGCCCGTGCGCCGGGCCTGATGCCGGTGTACCGCAAGCACGTCAGCGAGTACTACGCGCCGAAGAACTTCAACATCTGGTACTACTTCGGTTCGCTGGCGCTGCTGGTGCTGGTCAACCAGATCGTCACCGGCATCTTCCTGACGATGCACTACAAGACCAACGCCGCCGAGGCGTTCGGCTCCATCGAATACATCATGCGTGATGTGGAGTGGGGCTGGCTGATCCGCTATATGCACTCCACCGGTGCCTCGCTGTTCTTCATCGTGGTCTACCTGCACATGTTCCGCGGCCTGCTGTACGGCAGCTACCAGAAGCCACGCGAGCTGGTGTGGATCCTGGGCATGCTGATCTACCTGGTGCTGATGGCCGAAGCCTTCATGGGCTACGTGCTGCCCTGGGGCCAGATGTCGTTCTGGGGCGCCAAGGTGATCATCTCGCTGTTTGGCGCGATACCGGTGATCGGCAACGGCCTGACCGAATGGATCATGGGCGACTACCTGCCGAGTGACGCCACGCTCAACCGCTTCTTCGCGCTGCACGTCATCGCCCTGCCGCTGGTGCTGTTGCTGCTGGTGGTGCTGCACCTGGGCGCACTGCACGAAGTGGGGTCGAACAACCCCGATGGCGTGGAGATCAAGAAGGGCCCGAAGGGCAACCGCTGGTCGCCGAATGCGCCGGCCGATGGCATTCCGTTCCACCCGTACTACACGCTCAAGGATGGCGTTGGCGCCGGCTTCCTGCTGATCATCGCCGCCTTCATCATCTTCTTCGCGCCCGGTTTCGGCGGCCTGTTCCTGGAGCATGACAACTTCACCGAGGCCAACCGCCTGGTGACCCCGGAGCACATCAAGCCGGTCTGGTACTACACCCCCTACTACGCGATGTTGCGCGTGGTGCCGAACAAGCTCGGCGGCGTGCTGGTGATGTTCTCGGCCATCGCGATCCTGTTCCTGGTGCCGTGGCTGGACAAGGCACGGGTGAAATCGGTGCGTTACCGCGGCTGGATCTCGAAGGTGATGCTGGGCGTGCTGGCGGTGTGCTTCGTGTGGCTGGGCGTGATCGGCTCCGGCCCGGGCACCGACGTGCACGAGACCTACATCGGGCGGGTGCTGACCTTCCTGTACTTCGCCTTCTTCATCACCATGCCGCTATGGACAAGGCTGGACAAGACCAAGCCGGTACCGGAGAGGGTGACCACGCATGACTGAGCGCTGGATGGTCCGGCTGGCCCTGGCGGCCACCCTGATGCTGGGCAGTTTCCTGGCCTCCGCCGCCGAAGGCGGCACCAAGCTGCTGCAGGCCGGCAACGACCTCGGTGACCGGGCGTCGCTGCAGCGCGGCGCGCAGCTGTACATGAACTACTGTTCCGGCTGCCATGCGCTGAAGTACCTGCGCTATTCACGGATGGCGGAGGATCTGGGCCTGACCGAGGAAGAGGTGATGAACAACCTCAACTTCACCGGCTCGGCGATCGGTGATCCGATCCCGGTGGCGATGCCCAAGGAAAACGCCGAGAAGTGGTTCGGCAAGATGCCGCCGGACCTCAGCCTGATCTCGCGTGTACGGGGCAGCGACTGGGTCTACACCTATCTCAAGTCGTTCTACCTGGACAGCAGCCGCCCGCTGGGCTGGAACAACGCGCTGTTCGCCAATGCGTCCATGCCCAACCCGCTGTGGGAGATGCAGGGCCTGCAGCACGCGGTGCATGGCAAGCCCGAGGCGCCGGGGATGGACCCGCCGGTGACCGGCCTGAAGATCGAAACGCCCGGTGCGGTCGATCCGGGCCAGTACGACCAGGCGGTGCGTGATATCACCAACTTCCTCGAATATGCCGGCGAGCCGGCCGCGCTCAAGCGCCAGCAGCTGGGCGTGTGGGTGATCCTGTTCCTGGCGCTGCTGACCTTCCTGCTGTATCTGCTGAAGAAGGAATACTGGAAGGACGTTCACTGATTCTGCCGCCGGCGATCACGCAAGCCTATTGGCTTTTGTGATGGCCGGTTGCACACTCGGGGAGGAGTCGACCGCTGGCACGGTGCCGGCGGCGCCGATGCGGCAGGCGGTCTCCTGTCGTAGGAGAGCCTTTGATGGCGGCGAGCGTACGCATGCGCAATACACTGACGCTGTTTTCCTCGAACGACGACGTACTGTGCCACCGCGTACGCCTGGTGCTGGCGGCCAAGGGGGTGTCTTTCGATTTCGTTCCGGTCGATCCGCAGAATCCGCCTGAAGACCTGATCGACCTCAATCCCTATCACTCGGTGCCGACCCTGGTCGAGCGGGAGCTGGTGCTGTACGCCGCGTCGGTGGTCAGCGAGTACCTGGACGAGCGCTACCCGCATCCGCCGCTGATGCCGGTCGATCCGCTTTCGCGTGCGCGCATCCGCCTGGCGATGCTGCGCATCGAGCACGACTGGGTGCCACAGGTGCAGGCCATCCAGCTGGGCAACAAGACCCAGGCCGAGGCCGGGCGCAAGCGCCTGAAGGAGCTGCTGACCGCGTCGTTGCCGCTGTTCAAGGCCAGCAAGTTCTTCCTCAATCCGGAAATGAGCCTGGCCGACTGCGCGATGGCGCCGATCATCTGGCGCCTGCAGTCGCTGGATGTGCCGCTGCCGAAGGACGGCAAGGCGATCGAAGACTACGGCAACCGCATCTTCCGCCACCCGGGGTTCGTCCGCAGCCTGACCGACCAGGAAAAGAAGCTGCGCGACCTGCCGGTCTGATCCGGCGGTGGTCTACCCGTCTGCACGCCGACCGGTGTGCAGGCGATCCGCCCCGCCGAGGGCGCCGGGCGCGTACACTTCACGCATGACCGAAGACTTCTTCCACATGACCAGCCACCGCCCGTACCTGCTGCGGGCGCTGGTGGAATGGATCAACGACAACCAGCTGACCCCGCACATCCTGGTCGACGCTGGCGTTCCCGGCGTACAGGTGCCGCCTTCGGCGGTGAAGGATGGCCGGGTTGTGCTCAACATCGCCGAACGTGCCGTCGTGCGGCTGATGATCGACAACGAGATGGTGAGCTTCTCGGCGCGCTTCTCCGGTACCAGCTACCCGGTGCAGGTGCCGATCAGCGCCGTGCTGGCTGTCTACGCCCGTGAGACCGGGCAGGGCATGGCACTGCCGGATGACATTCCGGGCAACGAGACTGCGCCGACCAGTGACGAGCTGCTGCATGACGACAGCACGCCGCCGGACGATACGCCGCCGTCCAGCCCGCCGCCGAAGGGGCGCCCGACCCTGCGCGTGGTCAAATAACGGTAGGTGCCGACCGTTGGTCGGCACACCTTCAGCGCTTACACATCCTCGGCATCATCCACATCCGGCCGGATCTGGCTGATCCGCGCCGCGCCCGGCCCTGTGAATGAAATCAGCTGGTCGCCGCGCAGCACCATGCGGCCCACGTGGCGATCGATGCCGTCGTAGGAATACTCGAACTTGAAGGTGCGCTCGAAGCCGAGCCGGCCATCCTCGCCGCGCGACAGGCGCAGGCCGGTGGCGTGCACCGCCTGGTCCAGCCACTGCACATCGGCGGCGCGGCAGGCATTGCGGCCCAGTTCGACGGCGCGCTCAGCGGCCGAACGTGCCGCGTTCCAGAAGAAGTAGATGATTCCGCCGGCAATCAGCAACAGCAGCAGGGTAGGCATGGCGTCAGCCGTCAGGTGTCGATCCGGCAAAGATGGCGGCGAACGGGCGCTGGATCAAGCGCCGGCATCACCGCGTTGGTTGCGGCGGAACGACCACAGGTTGCGGCGTTGGAGCCGGCTGCACCGGTGTGGCGCCCGATGACGGCGTCAGCAGCGGCGCCGTTGCCGTCAGCTGCAGCAGCGCTGCCCAGTCCTGGCGGTTGAAACTGCACTCGTCCTCGCGGCCCGGCGTGCAGCTGGGATCGATGCCGGTGCTGTTGCGCTCGCGTGCCGGCGGCAACTGGATCAGCCCGGTGCGGTCCAGCTGCAGCAGCCGCATCGCCACGGTGTTCATCACGTTGCCGCCGACCAGATACAGGGTCTGGTCGCCGCCGAGATTGGCGGCCACCACCACCTCGCAGTGAGATTTCCAGTGGCCCACCGAGCCGTTGCCCAGCGCCTGCACCAGGCCGCTGTAGCTCAGGGTGGTACTGCGGTCGCGCAGGAAGCACAGCAGGTCACCCGGCGCCGGCTTGGCCGTGGCCGGGTCGACCAGCCGATACGGCACGCCCGAAGGGCCCGCCTGATAGGCGGCGCGGATGTAATCGATGTGGCGTGGCGAGGTGTTGAAACCCGGCACACCCGCGCGGACCATCACCCAGGAAATGAACGCTGCCGACCACGGGTTGTCGACCAGGAACGCGCGGCAGTCGCTGTCGGTGTAGCGCGTGCCCAAGGGCGCCAGGCAACTGCTGGCGCCGGCGATGCTGCCCATTGCATTGAGCGTGCCGCTGTCACGCCAGTAGCCGGCAACGCGTCGCCAGGCGATCAGGCCGTTGTCGGCCAGATGATCGCTTTCGGCTTCGGTGACGCTGAGGCTGGCGGCGCGGCCATCGCGATCGATGAAGGGGCGGAACCACAGCCGGTGTTCGTTGCAGGCGGTGTTGCGGATGGCCACCGCCAACGGGCTCAGGCCGAAGCGGGGCGGCACGTCGCAGGCTTCTGCGGCGGCAGCGGACAACGGCGCGCCAGCCAGCAGCAGGCAGACAGGCAAGAGCATCCGGCGCATGCACGGCTCCTGTGAGGGATGACCGCAGCGTCGCAGCGCCGTCGTGAACGCCGGGTGTGAGAGCGGGGTCAGATCCCTTTTCCATGGGAAAAGGGATCTGACCCCAAGCCCGGCCTCAACCCGGCGTCGGGCCCAGCTTCAACGACAGATCAATGGCCTGCACATGCTTGGTCAGGCCACCAATGGAAATGCAGTCCACGCCATCCTCGGCAATCGAACGCAGCCCGCCCAGGCCCACGCTGCCGGACACCTCCAGCGGGATGCGGCCGGCGGTGATGCGTACTGCCTCGCGGCGCAGATCCGGGCTGAAGTCATCCAGCAGGATGCGCTCGCAGCCGGCTTCCAGCGCCTGCCGCAGCTGCGCCAGATCTTCCACTTCGACCACCAGCGGCAATGCCGGCCATTGGCGGCGCGCGGCAGCCACCGCCGCCGCCAGCGAACCGGCGGCGCGGATGTGGTTCTCCTTCAGCATCACCGTGTCGTACAGGCCGAAGCGGTGGTTCTCGCCGCCGCCGCACCGCACCGCGTATTTCTGCGCCAGGCGCAGGCCGGGCAGGGTCTTGCGGGTGTCGAGGATACGCGTGCCGGTGCCGGCCACCGCGGCCACGTAGCGGGCGGTGGTGGTGGCGGTGCCGGACAGGGTCTGCAGGAAGTTCAGCGAGGTGCGCTCGGCACTGACCAGGCTGCGGCTGCGCCCGTGCAGCAGGGCCAGCACGGTGCCGGCGGTGACCGTGTCGCCCTCGGCAACGCGCCACTCGATGCGCACCTCCGGATCGAGCGCGCGGTGGGTGGCGTCAAACCAGGGGCGACCGGCGATCACCGCGTCCTGCTTGCACAGCAGATAGGCGCTGTCGGCCTGGTCGGGCAGCAGGGCGGCGGTGACGTCGCCACTGCCCAGATCCTCGGCCAGCGCGCGCGCGACATCGGCGGCGACCACGGCCGCATCCGGCGCCGGATGCGTGCTCATGCGGCCGGGAAGTCGGCGATCTGCGCGGTCGGGATGGCTTCCTCGGCCAGCAGCACCGGGATGCCGTCGTCGACGCGGAACACCTGCTTGCGGTCGCGGGTGACCAGCGCCTCGCGCAGCGGCTGCGCCAGCGGGTTGCCATCGGCCTTGTTCACCGCGCCGGCGGAAATGGCCTTGTTGAGGGCTTCCAGGCCCTTGCCATCCAGCAGGGACAGGGGCTGGCGGGTGTCCGGCGACACCAGCAGGTCGAGCAGCTTGCGATCCATGGTTCTTCGTCTTGCGTGGAAGACGGCTAGAATACGTCTTTAAGGCAGGTGACGGCCAATGACCCCCAACCCGATCGCGCCGCTTGTCGGCATCGTCATGGGTTCCCGTTCCGACTGGGAAACCATGCAGCACGCCGCCCAGAAGCTTGAAGCCCTGGGTGTTCCGTTCGAAGTGAAGGTGGTGTCCGCGCATCGGACGCCGGATGTGTTGTTCAGCTACGCCGAGCACGCGGGCCCGCGCGGCCTGCGCGCGATCATCGCCGGTGCCGGCGGGGCCGCGCACCTGCCGGGCATGATCGCCGCCAAGACCGCCGTGCCGGTGCTGGGCGTGCCGGTGCAGTCCAAGGCCCTCAACGGCATGGACTCGCTGCTGTCGATCGTGCAGATGCCGGCCGGCATCCCGGTCGCGACCTTCGCCATCGGCAATGCCGGCGCGTCCAACGCCGCGCTGTTCGCCGCGGCGATGCTGGCCAGCGACCAGCCGGCGATCGGCCAGGCGCTCGATGGCTTCCGTGCGCGCCAGACCGAAGACGTGATGGCTCACGACGATCCGCGCCAATGAGTCTGACCGTCGGCATTCTGGGCGGCGGCCAGCTCGCCCGCATGATGGTACTGGCCGGTGCACCGCTGGGGCTGCGCTTTGAGCTGTACGACCCGGCCGCTGACGCCTGCAGCGGGCCGCTGGCCCCGCTCACCGTCGCCGCCTTCGACGACCGCCAGGCGCTGGCAGATTTCGCCGCCAAGGTGGATGTGGTCACCTTCGATTTCGAGAACGTGCCGGCCGACAGTGCGCAGTGGCTGGCCGAACAGGTGCCGGTCTACCCGCCGCCGTCGGCGCTGGCCGTGGCCCAGGACCGGTTGAGCGAGAAGACCCTGTTCCAGCAGTTGGGCATTCCACTGCCCGCCTTCGCCGATATCCGCAGCCGTGACGAACTGGCCGCCAAGGCCGCCGAGTTTGGCCTGCCGTGCATCCTCAAGACCCGCCGCCTGGGCTATGACGGCAAGGGCCAGTTCCGCCTGCGCAGCACGGCCGACATCGACGCCGCATGGGAGGCGCTCGGAGCCCAGGTCGAGCGCACCGGGCTGATCCTGGAAGGCTTTGTCGCCTTCCAGCGCGAAGTCAGCGTGGTCGCCGTGCGTGGCCGTGATGGCAGCTTCCTGGCCTGGCCGGTGACCGGCAACTGGCATGTCGACGGCGTGCTGTCGGCCAGCGTGGCGCCGGCGGTGCTGTCCGCCGCCGAGCACGACGCCGCGGTCGGCTATGCGCGTCGCGTCGCCGAGCATCTGCAGTATGTCGGCGTGTTCGCGCTGGAGCTGTTCTGCCGTGATGGCGAACTGCTGGCCAACGAGATGGCGCCGCGCGTGCACAACTCCGGCCATTGGAC
Source organism: Stenotrophomonas maltophilia (assembly GCF_023518235.1). NCBI lineage: Bacteria > Pseudomonadati > Pseudomonadota > Gammaproteobacteria > Lysobacterales > Lysobacteraceae > Stenotrophomonas > Stenotrophomonas maltophilia. The sequence continues at coordinate 1,826,811 of NZ_CP090423.1, read as the reverse complement.
CATCGAAGGCAGCGAGACCTCGCAGTTCGAGAACCATCTGCGCGCCGTGCTGGGCCTGCCGCTGGGCAGCACCCGCATGCTCGGCCACGCCTGCATGCTGAACTGGCTGGGGGCGATGCCCGATCCGCTGCCGGTGCTGGGCCAGGCCAGCGGCCATTGGCATGACTACGGCAAGCAGCCGCGCGAAGGCCGCAAGGTCGGCCACGCCACGCTGCGCGACGACGATGCCGCTGCACTGGCAGACGCGCTGGAGCAGGTCGGGCTGGAGCTGGACCGGCAGGCGCAGGTGGCGCCGGCGGTGCACGCGCTGCGCCACCGCTGAGCCCGCTAGTGCCGGCCGCTGGCCGGCATTGCAACGCTGTGACGCGCCGGTGCAGGCATCGGCGCAACACTGCCGGTGATAGCGTGGAGCTCCTTTCACAGGAGTCACGACCATGCTTGACTGGAATGCCTACCGCAAGGAACTGAAGGGCCGCATCGGCGAGATCGGCAAACTCTCGCCGGATACGCTCAAGGGCTATGCCACCCTGTCCAACGCGGGTGCCCAGACCAATCACCTTGATGCCAAGACCCGTGAACTGATCGCGCTGGCGGTGGCGGTGACCACCCGCTGCGATGGCTGCATCACCGTGCACGTGGATGCGGCGTTGAAGCAGGGCGCCAGCCGCGAGGAAATCGCAGAAGCGTTGGGTGTGGCGGTATCGCTCAATGCCGGTGCGGCGCTGGTGTATTCGGCGCGGGTGATGGACGCGGTGGCGGCGCACGAGAACGCGTGAGGCACCGTTCTGTTTTCCGGTAGTGCCGGCCGCTGGCCGCTGGCCGGCAGATCCGCCTTCTCTGTGCGCCTACGGGGTTGCCGGCCAGCGGCCGGCACTACCTGATGGCGGGCTTCGGTGAACTCCCGGCTGACCCGTTGTCAGAACGCGTCCAGACCGTGCGCGTGGATTCCGCGTTGAAACAGGGCGCCAGCCGCTGCTTTCCGATAGAGCCGGGTTGTTGCCTCAGCGCAGCTGGCTCTCTGCGAATTCCCAGTTGGCCAGTTGCCAGAACGCGTCCAGATAACGCGCGCGGTCGTTCTGGTAGTCGGTGTAGTAGGCGTGTTCCCACAGATTGCAGCCCAGCAGTGGCGTGCTTTCGCCGGTCAGTGGGGTGCCTGCATTGCGGGTCGCCTGGATGCCCAGCTGCCCGCCCGGGTGCTGCACCAGCCATACCCAGCCGGAGCCGAACAGGCTCAGTGCGGTGCGGTTGAACTCTTCGCGCAGTCGCTGCAGGTCGCCGAACTGGCGCTTGATCAGCTCGCCGAGGCGGCCCTGCGGCTCGCCGCCGCCCCGCGGGCGCAGGCATTGCCAGTAGAAGCCATGGTTCCAGGCCTGCGCCGCTGCGTCGAACAGCGCGCCCTGGCTGTGGCGGACGATGTCTTCCAGGGGGGCTTCTTCCCATTCCGTGCCGAGGATGGCGGCATTGACCGCATCGACATGGGCGCGGTGATGCCGGCCGTGGTGCAGCTCCACGGTCTGGGCGGACAGGTGCGGCTGCAGGGAGCCGGAGAGGTAGGGCAGGGCGGGCAATTCGACGGGCATGGACAGGTTCGTGGCCAGGGGGCGGCGGCAGCTGGTTCCATCGGCTTACAATGGCGGCTACCGTGGGCAGTCTAGCCGACCATCACGGTCGGTTTGTCCGGCGAAGCAAGGAGTGAGGTTGTGGCGGTAATGCAGCAAATCCAGGCCGAGGTCGATCGTTACCCGCTCGTGTTGTTCATGAAGGGCTCTCCGCAGTACCCGATGTGCGGCTTTTCCAGCCGCGCCGTGCAGGCATTGATGGCCGCCGGTGCCGTGACCCTGCGCACCGTCAACGTGCTCGAAGAGCCGGAGATCCGTGCCAACCTGCCGCGCTTCTCCAATCTTCCAACCTTCCCGCAGCTGTTCATCAACGGCGAGCTGATCGGCGGCTGCGACATCGTCATGGAGCTGTTCGAATCCGGCGAGCTCAAGCGCATCGTCGAAGAGGCCACGCAGGGATGAGTGCCAAGCCATCGACGTCACCGACGGAGGGGGCGCTCGATGGCCGCCCGTTGCAGGACCGTGTGGTGCTGGTGGCCGGCGCCGGCGGCGGCCTGGGCAGCGCTGCGGCGGTCGCGGCCGCCGCAGCCGGCGCGACCGTGGTGCTGCTGGGGCGCAAGCCGCGCCGGCTGGATCGCGTCTATGCCCAGGTCCAGGCCGCTGGCCCCGAACCCCTGCTGTACCCGCTGGACCTGGAAGGGGCCGGACCCGATGACTATGCCGAGCTGGCCCAGGCCCTGCAGCGTGAGCTGGGGCGGCTGGACGGCGTGCTGGTCTGTGCCGCCCATTTCCCGGGGTTGACGCCGTTCGAACTGGCCGATCCGGCCAGCTTCGCCCGTGCCCTCCATGTCACCCTGACCGCCCCGGCCTGGCTGGCGCAGGCCTGCCTGCCGCTGCTGCGGCAGCGCGAGGATGCGGCCCTGGTGTTCGCGGTGGATGCGCCCGAACGGGTCGGGCAGGCCTACTGGGGCGGCTACGGCGTGGCCCAGCACGGCCTGCGCGGGTTGATCGGCAGCCTGCATGACGAACTCGGGCGCAGCCCGGTGCGGGTCAGTGGCCTCTATCCCGGCCCCCTGCGCACGGCCCTGCGGGCCCGCGCCTACTCGGTCGACCAGGATCCGGCTGCGCAAGGCCCGGAGGCCGCCGCAGCGGCGGCTGTGACCCTGCTGTCCGGCGCCGGTGGCGCCTGGCGGGGGCAGATCCTCGATGCCAGCGGTGACCCGGCCGCTGTGTGAAGGTGGCCGTAAGGCGGAATGAAGATCCCGTCACGATTGCGTTGCGATCCGGTGCCGTTTGTCGCACAACCGTCACATTGAAGGCGTAGCGTGTTAATCTAGTGTTAACCGTTATGGCTGCCTTCAGCCAGGCGGTAGGGAACCCCAGATAACTCTCCGACCAGCCACCCGCAGGGCTGTTTGGATGCGCTTTTTTTCCGCCATCGCCAACTCGCATCGAGGCTACCGAAAAATGACCCACCCACTCCGGATGTCCAAGCTTACCCTTGGTCTCGTGGCTGCACTTGCTGCCGCTCCCGCCTTCGCCCAGAGCACCTCTGCCGGTGTCGGCGGCCAGGTCGTGACCCGCGGCGGCCAGCCCGTCGCTGGCGCTGAAGTCACCATCACCCATACCGAGTCGGGCACCGTTTCGCGTGCGACCACCGATGCGGCCGGTCGATACAACGCGCGCGGCCTGCGCGTGGGTGGTCCGTACAGCATCACCATCACCAAGCCGGGTGAAGGCACCAAGACCGAAGATGGCGTCTACCTGGGCGTGAACCAGACCGGCACCATCAACGCGACGCTGACCGGCGATCTGACCGGCGCGACCAACCTGGACACCGTGCAGGTCACCGCTGTCGGCGGCGGCTCGGAAGTGTTCAGCGCCACCAAGATGGGCTCGGGCACCAACATCAGCCAGCAGCAGATCGAAGTTGCGCCGTCCATCGGCGGCAACATCCAGGATCTGATGCGCCTGGATCCGCGCGTGACCTTCATCGATCGCGCCTCGGGCTCGATCTCGGCCGGCGGCCAGAACCCGCGCTTCAACTCGATCAACATCGACGGCGTGTCGGCCAGCGACACCTTCGGCCTGGAAGGCAACAACATGCCGACCCGCCGTCAGCCGGTCGCGATGGAAGCCATCGAAGCGCTGGACATCAACCTGTCCAACTACGACGTCAGCATCGCTGCTGCCGCCGGCGCCACCGTCAACGCGGTGACCAAGTCGGGTACCAATGAATTCCACGGTTCGGTGTACGGCACCTACCGTGATGGCGACTGGTTCGGCGACAACCCGGAAGGCCAGCCGTTCAAGGGCTTCACCAAGGAAAAGACCTACGGCATGACCCTGGGTGGTCCGCTGGTCAAGGACAAGCTGTTCTTCTTCGCCAACTACGAGAAGTTCGAGCAGGCCGCTCCGGGCGCCGACATCTCCGGCACCGCGCTGGGCAAGGCCAATGCCAACTTCAACGCCGCTGATGTGGCGCGCGCGCAGCAGATTGCCCGGGACGTCTACGGCTTCGAGGCCGGCGGCACCGAGAGCAACGGCGACACCACCATGGAAGAGTACGCGCTGAAGCTGGACTGGAACATCAGCGACAACCACCGTGCCAACATCCGCTACAGCAAGATCGACCAGAGCAAGCTGCGCATCAATGGCATGAACTCGACTTCGGCCGCGTCGCTGAGCTCGTACTGGTACCAGCAGGGCAAGACCAACGAGAGCTACGTCGCGCAGCTGTTCAGCGACTGGACCGACACCTTCTCGACCGAGCTGAAGGCCTCGTACCGCGAGTTCTCCTCGATCCGTGACGTGCCGACGAATGCCCCGAGCATCCGTATCTACTTCCCGCGTAATGCCACCACCCCGCAGGGTGACTCGCTGTACCTGGGTACGGAAGCCAACTCGCAGGACAACATCCTGAAGACCAAGGCGTGGAACTATTACGCCGCAGCGACCTGGACCCTGGGCGACCACGACCTGAAGTTCGGTGCCTCCTACGACACCAACGACATCTACAACTACTTCGGCGCCAACTCGTGGGGCACCTACACCTTCTACGGCCTGGACAACTTCCAGAACGGTGTCTGGCAGACCTACCTGTACAACAAGGAAAACCAGCCGGGTTCGATCGCTGCTGACTACAAGTTCAGCAACCTGGCGCTGTTCGTGCAGGACACCTGGTATGTCAACAGCAACCTGACCCTGACCATGGGCGTGCGCGCTGACCGTCCGGACACCAGCCCGTCGCCGACCTTCAACCAGAAGGCGCTGAACGCCTTCGGCTATGACAACAGCAAGGTGTTTGGTGGCAGCTTCCTGATCCAGCCGCGCCTGGGCTTCAACTACACCTTCGACACCGAGCGTCCGACCCAGCTGCGCGGCGGCGTGGGCCTGTTCCAGGGTGACGCTCCGCAGGTGTGGCTGAGCAACAGCTACTCCACCACTGGCTTCAACTACACCACCTACAACCTCACCCGTTACAACGGGCAGCAGTTCAACGCGGACAAGGACAACCAGCCGGTCCCGTCCACCCCGGGTCTGGCGCGCCAGAACGTCAGCTTCGTCGGCAAGGACTTCAAGCTGCCGTCGATCTACAAGGCCAACATCGCGCTGGATCACGAACTGCCGTGGTACGGCATCGTGGCGTCGGCTGAACTGCTGGTCACCAAGGTCAAGGACGGTCTGTACTACCAGCACCTGAACCTGGGCCAGGGTCGCCAGGTCGGTGCCGACGGTCGCGTCAACTACTACAACCCGGCTGCCGACGGCCGCCTGTGGGCCACCGGTGACGTGCGCAACCGCGCCAACGGTGACTTCGACGCGGTTTACCTGATCAACAACACCGACAAGGGTCGCACCTCGCAGGCCACCTTCTCGCTGGCCAAGCCGTGGAGCAATGACAGCGACTGGTCCTGGAACATCGGCTACACCTATACCGATGCCAAGGAAGTGGGTTCGCTGACCAGCTCCACCGCCGGTTCCGGCTGGGGCTACCAGTACGCCTTCGACGCCAACGCCGATCAGCTGACCACCTCGCGTTACCAGATCCGTGACCGCCTGTCGGGCTCGCTGAACTGGAAGCACAAGTTCTTCGGCGACTACGAAACCAAGGTGGGCCTGGTGTATGAAGGCCGCAGCGGTCGTCCGTTCAGCTACATCTATGCCAACGATGCCAATGGCGATGGCCGTTCGGGCAATGACCTGTTCTACGTGCCGCAGCGCGGTGAAGTGCTGTTCGGCGCGCTGAACGCCAGTGGCCAGTTCGTTGCCGATGCTGACATGGAGAAGAAGTTCTTCGCCTGGCTGGCACAGAACCCGCAGCTGGAGAAGTACGCTGGCAGCGTGGCACCGGCCAACGGTTTCCGTACCGGCTGGATCAACACCTTCGACGTGCGCATCAGCCAGCAGCTGCCGGGCTTCATGAAGGGGCACAAGTCGGAGATCTGGGTCGACATCCAGAACGTCGGCAACATGCTGAACAAGAAGTGGGGCAACATCTACGACTACGGCTTCTACGCCAACAGCCGTGTTGCGACCCTGCAGGGTCTGTACCAGGGCAAGTACGTGTACAACTTCACCGGCGCGGACACCCCGAGCGTGGCCAACCAGGATGCCGACGGCTTCGATGCCGGTGTCTCGCAGTGGTCGCTGCAGCTGGGCTTCCGCTACCAGTTCTGATGCACTGATGTAGCCACGCTGTAGACGGAAACGGCCGGGGAAACCCGGCCGTTTTCCTTTGCGCCGAAAGTCCTTGCAGGTCGGTGGGCAACGGCGTAGCATCCAGAAATGTGCGCGGCGCCAACGCCGCAGAGCGGTCCCGGAACGGTGAGCGCGGTCGGCACACATCCAACGGTCGGGCTTCCCGACCGTTTTGCTTTTTAAGGGGGCGGCAGTACAGTCGGAAACCTTGAAGGAAGCGAAAAATTGGACATGACCACGAACGAAAAGGCGGCCCGTGCGCTGCCGGTGCAGGATGCACGGATCTACCCGCGCGGCGGGCTGGACGTACTCTCGCGCGCTGAAGTCGCACGGCTGCGCGATGCCTCCGCCGGCGGCATGCACGAACTGCTGCGCCGCTGTGCGCTGGCGGTGCTGACCAGCGGCAGTGCCTCGGACGATCCGCGCGCGGCGCGCGATCTCTATCCGGATTTCGACATCCAGGTGGCGCAGCAGGATCGCGGCGTACGCATCGATCTTTCCAACGCGCCGGCGATGGCCTTCGTCGATGGCGAGATCATCCGCGGCGTGGCCGAGCTGCTGTTCGCGGTGGTGCGTGACCTGGCCTACATGGCCATCGAGATGGGCCCGGCTTACGCGGCCGAGCTGGAATCGTCCGAGGGCATCACCAACGCGGTGTTCGGCCTGCTGCGCAACGCACGCATCCTCAACCCGGGTGACCCGAACCTGGTGGTGTGCTGGGGCGGCCACTCGATCTCGCGCGACGAATACCTGTACACCAAGCAGGTCGGCTACGAGCTGGGCCTGCGCGGTCTGGACATCTGCACCGGCTGCGGCCCGGGCGCCATGAAGGGCCCGATGAAGGGCGCCACCATCGCCCATGCCAAGCAGCGCAGGACGGTCACCCGCTATATCGGCCTGACCGAACCGGGCATCATCGCCGCCGAGTCGCCGAACCCGATCGTCAACCACCTGGTGATCATGCCGGACATCGAGAAGCGGCTGGAGGCCTTCGTCCGCATCGGCCACGGCATCATCGTGTTCGCCGGTGGCGTCGGCACCGCCGAAGAGATCCTGTACCTGCTCGGCATCCTGCTGCGCGAAGAGAACAAGGATCTGCCGTTCCCGCTGATCCTGACCGGACCGACCGTGGCGGCGCCGTACTTCGAGCAGATCGATCGTTTCATCCGCCTGACCCTGGGCGATGCGGCCGCCGAACGCTACGAGATCATCATCGGCGATCCGGTCGCGGTGGCCAAGAAGATGGCCAGCGGCATCAAGCGCGTGCGCGAGCACCGCCTGGCGCAGAAGGATTCGTTCTTCTTCAACTGGTCCATCGAGATTCCGTGGGAGTACCAGCAGCCGTTCGTGCCCACCCATGAGGCGATGGCCGCGCTGGACCTGCACCACGGGCGTGCACCGCATGCGCTGGCGGCCGACCTGCGCCGGGCGTTCTCGGGCATCGTGGCCGGCAACGTGAAGGAAGATGGCATGCGCCGCATCGAGCAGTTCGGCCCATTCCAGATCCATGGCGACACGGACATGATGCAGGCGCTGGATGCGCTGCTGCGCGCCTTCGTCGAGCAGCGCCGGATGAAGATCTCCGGCGAATACCAGCCCTGCTACCAGGTGCTGGCCTGACACGCCAGGGGTCGGATCCCGCCGGGCTCCGACCCCATCGCGGGCGGCCTGCAGGGCAGGGTCTGTCAACCCTTTGACGCCTGTCGCCCCGGATTGACCGTTCGTCCTGCCGCCGCTTGCCGGGGGCAGGGGGATGGCCCATCGTGGCCATCAACACGCTGGGGAGCGTCCAATGTCTTTGCGCCGGGAAAACGGCTTCACGCTGGTTGAGCTGATGGTGACGGTCATGGTTCTGGCCGTGCTCGCCACGATCGCCTTTCCCAGCTTCCAGAGCACGATCCGCTCCAACCGCATCGCGACCACCAGCAACGAGCTGATTGCCTCGCTGTCGCTGGCCCGCAGCGAGGCGGTGCGCAACCGCCGCGGCGCCGGCGTCTGCGCCTCCACTGCCGGCAGCGCCTGCGACGGCAAGAGCTGGGCCGAGGGCTGGCTGGTCTGGGAAGACCGCAATGGTGACGGTGGCCTGAGCGCCGGCGAGACCGTGCTGCGCTACAGCGCCGGCAAACCGGGCGTGAGCGCAGTGGGCACGCCGGACCTGTCGGTGAGTTTCGATCCGCGCGGGCGCAACCGCGCGGACGCCAGCCTGGATCTGACCCTGCGCCCGGACACCTGCGGCAAGCAGCCGCTGCAACGAACGCTGCGCATCTCGCCGACCGGGCAGGTCCGGCTGCTGAAGGAGGACTGCAAGTGAAAGCGCCCCGTTTCCGTTCGCCACGTGCCGCGCAGGGTGGTTTCAGCCTGATCGAAGTGCTGATCGCCATCCTCGTGCTTGGCGTCGGCCTGCTGGGCTTTGCCCTGATGCAGACCATGAACGTGCGCTTCGTGCAGAGCGCCAATTACCGGACCCAGGCGACCAACCTCACCTACGAGATGCTTGACCAGCTGCGCGTGAACCGCGCGCGGGCGCCCTCCTATGTGGGCAACTATGCGGCGACCACCTCGACCAAGAACTGCCTGCCGCCCACCGGCAAGGACATCAGCCGCGACGCCTTCACCCTGGACTGGCGCTGCCGCCTGGGCAAGGCGCTGGGCGAGGGCGCCAGTGGCAGCGTAGTGCGCAACGGCGATCAGTACACGGTCAGCGTGAGCTGGGGTGACGAGCGCTGGAAAGCCGATGCCGGGGATACCACCTTCACTGCCAGGAGTGGCCTGTAATGCGCGCGCCGTCCTTCCCCCGGTCTGCCACCGGCCTGTCGATGGTCGAGTTGATGATTGCCCTGACCATCGGCCTGATCGTGATGCTGGGTGTGGTGCAGGTGTTTGCGGCGTCACGCGCGGCCTATCAGCTGTCCGACGGCCTGGCGCGTGTGCAGGAGAACAGCCGCTTCGCGATGGACACGCTGCAGCGTGAAGTGCGCATGGCCGGCCATTTCGGCTGCGTCAACGACCAGGCGCGCAATTCGCCGGACAACCCTTCGCTGTTCTCCACGTTTGCGGCCGCACCGCATCCGGCTCTGGATTTCCAGACCTCGATCCAGGGCTATGAAGCGACCGCGACCGGGCCGGGCGACGCGGTGACCCTGAGCGCCACGCCGGGGACCGGCGGCACCGACTTCAAGCCGGCGCTGCCGGCCCAGTTCGCCGCCGCCACGCCCAACCGCGTCAATGGCAGCGACATCATCGCTCTGCGTTACCTGATGCCCGACGGGGTGCCGATCACCGGCAACGCAGGCAGCGACGGGCAGCCGGTGTTCACCTTCGACAAGGCGCGGCTGGCGGTACTCAAGAGCGGTGTTTCGAACCCGGGCCTGTATGGCGCGGCCGACTGCGCCAGCGCGACGGTGTTCCAGGCCCGCGCGGTGGATGCGGCCGCCGGCACCATCACCTTCGGCGAGACACCCAACAACGTCGGCAACTTCACCCGTCCGGTCACGGCCGGCCAGGCGATGCTGCACCGTGCCGAGAGCGCCCTGTACTACGTCGGCTACGACGCGGCGAGCGCGCGTTCCTCGTTGTACCGCGTGCGCTTCAGTGCCGTGCCCAATGGCGCGCTGGTGGCCGGCGCGCCGGAGGCGCTGGTCGATGGCGTGGAGAACATGCAGCTGCTGTATGGCCAGGACCGTGAACTCACCACGCCGTACCCTACCGGTTTCATCGACCGCCAGGGCACCGCGGAAACCGTGCAGGCCTCAACCATTCCTTCCGGCAATGGCTGGCGCCGCGTCGGCGCGGTGCAGCTCGGCCTGGTGATGGCCAGCCCTGATCCATCCGCCGCACCGCAGGCCGACCAGAACGCTTCGCTGATCTCGATGGGGGTGACGTTCACTGCCCCGACCGACGGTCGCATGCGCACGGTCTACCAGACCACCATCGCCCTTCGAAACCGCCTCTTCGGCAACTGAGGCCGCCATGCACCCGCGCCCACGCATTCCTTCCTTCGCATCGCCCCGCCAGCAGCGTGGCGCGGTGCTGTACTTCGCACTGATCATGCTGATCCTGCTGGCACTGATCGGCATTGCCGGCATGCAGGTCACCGGCATGCAGGAGCGGATGGCGGCCAACTACCTGCGCTCCAACCAGGCCTTCCAGAATGCCGAATCCAGCGCGCGTGCGCAGGAGGCAGTTATTCAGGCCGCGATCGGCAGCGGCAACATCTACGAAGCCAACCAGGAAGAATGCAGCCCGGTATTCGATCCGGCGACCTGGGCCGACGGCAAGACCACGGCCACCGCCATCAACACCCGGCGCCTGGACAAGTGCGTGACGCGCGGGCCGATCAAGGTCGGTGTCCCCAAGAACGAAGAAACCGAGAACATCTACCAGATCACCGTGTTGGCCAGTGACGACCCGGCCAATCCTTCTTCCAGCGCCGTCATCGACACGATCTACATCCCATGAACACTCCGCGCCGCTTTTCCCGCATCGTCTCGACACCCTGGCTGCGCCGGGGCGCGGCTGTGGCCGTGCTGGCCGGCGTCGGGGCCCTGATGTACCCACTGTTCGCTGCGCTCGGTGACTACGACATCGCGCAGGAGCCGCTGTACAGCAAGAAGACGCAGCCGCCGCTGATGATGATGGTGATGTCGCGCGACGAGCAGCTGTTCAACAAGGCCTACAGCGATTACAGCGACCTGGACGAGGACGGCACGCTCGATACCACCTACCAGGACAAGTTCGACTACTCGGGATATTTCGACTCCAACCTCTGCTACACCTACAGCAGTGGCCAGTTCAAGGCCAGCGCGCAGGCCACCGGTACGCTGAAGCACACCTGCGGCGGTACCTGGTCGGGCAACTTCCTGAACTGGGCGACGATGAGCCGCCTGGATGTGATGCGCTACGTGCTGTACGGCGGCCATCGCATCACCGATTCCAACAGCAGGACCGTGCTGGAGCGAGCCCAGATTCCCAACGATCTGCATGCCTGGGTGAAGGTCTACAGCGGTAGCGACATCGGCAACTTCACGCCGTACAAGACCACCACCTCGTTCTGCAACGCCACCATCGCCAGCGGTGGTGCGCCGCTGATGCGCGTGGCCAGCGGCAGCTGGAGCGAGTGGGCCTCGACCGCCAGCCGCCAGTGCATCGCCGGGCGCTCGGATGAAGGCAAGGACGACTCGCCGCGTTCGGTCGTGGCCGACCTCAATGTGCGCGTGGAAGTGTGCGCGTCCGGCAGCGGCACGTTCCAGGAAGCGTTCTGCCGCAAGTACAACGATGGCGCCAACGACTACCTGAAGCCGGCCGGCCTGCTGCAGTCCTATGGCGAGAGCGGGCGCCTGCGCTTCGGCCTGGTCACCGGTACCTATGCCAACCCGCGCGATGGCGGCGTGGTCCGCCGCAACATCGGCAAGATCGCCGGCAACGGCACCTCGTTCTGCGCGGCCGGTGATGAGATCAATCTGTCCAATGGCCAGTTCTGCAACTCGCTGACCGGTGGCGCCGAAGGCATCATCAATACCATTTCCAACTTCCGCATCGACCAGTGGAACTGGAGCAACAACTGGAACGACTGCAACGCCTACAGCATCCTCAATCGTCAGGGCTTCGGCGGCAACGGCAACCTGACCGATCCGGGCAATGCGTCCAAGACCTGCAGCGCATGGGGCAACCCGCTGGCCGAGATGTATGCCGAGGCGCTGCGTTACATCAAGGGCGAGACCAAGGGCATCTACAGCGCCAGCGGCGACCTGAGCGGCCTGCCCAATGCCGTGTCCTGGAAGGACCCGTACCGTTCGCCGAATGATGGCGGCAACTCCTACTGCGCCACCTGCAACATCCTGGTGATGTCCTCGGGCCTGCCGTCGTTCGACAGCGACAACATCGGCTCGGTCAGCGGGCTGCCGACTGCAGCAAGCTCGACCGACGCCATCGGCAATCTGGAAAACATCACCGGCGGCAACTACATGGCCGGGCGCATCGGCCTGACCGAGCGCTATGCCTCGATCAACACGCACGAAGACATCTGCCGGGCGGCCAAGGTGACCGGACTGTCGCTGGTGCGCGGCATCTGCCCGGACGTGCCTTCCACCGAAGGCAGCTACCTGATGGCCGGCTTGGCCAAGTCGGCCGCCGAGAACGACCTGCGCCCGCGCGTGCAGGACAAGCCGGATTCGTACAAGCTGACCGCGACCACCTATACCGTGGCCATGGCCGAGAGCCTGCCGAAGTTCGAGATCCCGGTGGGCAATGGCAAGATCACCCTGGCGCCGCTGTGCCAGGCCAACAACACCGGTACGGCGAAGATTTCCAGCACGGGCTGGCGCAGCTGCTTCCTGGGCTCGGTCGGCATCGGCACCAAGACGTCGACGGTGTCGCCGAACTTCGTCTACGGGCGCACCTATCGCGCCGACGGCAAGGCCGGCAGCTTCTCGCTGGTCTGGGAAGATTCGCTGTGGGGCAACGACCACGACAATGACGTGGTGTCGATGCTCAGTTACTGCGTGGGCGAGACCTGCAACGAGGGTGACAACACCACCTTCCGCAACATCTGCTGGCGCTCCACCAGTGGCGAATGCAACAACAACGCGGTGCGCAACACGGTGGCTGCCGATGAAGTGCTGGTCCGCATCGAGAACCTGTCGGCCTACGCCGGCAACGCGATGCTGACCGGCTACACCATCGTCGGTTCCAATGCCGCTGACAACGTGCAGCGCCTGGTGCTGCGTCCGGGTGACAAGAACGGCTCGGTGTTGACCACCTCCTCGGCGCCGCCTGCGGAGTGGACCGGTGCGATCGTGGCCCGCTATCGCCTGGGCAGCGGCCAGGCCGGCCAGCTGGAAAGCCCGTTGTGGTACGCCGCCAAGTACGGCGTGCCGGCAGGCAAGAAGTGGGACAGCAAGGTGGCTGGCGTGCCGGACAACTACTTCCTGGCGCGCAATCCGGCCAAGCTGAAGTCGGCACTGGAGGCGATCTTCGACAGCGCCGCGGCCGGTGAGGCACCGGTGGGCGGCAGCGCGACCGGCGCACGCGTCAATGCGGGCTCCTTCACCGTGTCCGCGCACTATGCCGTGGCGTCCGGCTCCAACGACTGGACCGGTGATCTCATCGCCAGTCAGGTCACTTCCACGGGCGGCATCGGTGCGGAGCTGTGGCGTGCATCGACCCGGATGAGCGCCTCCGGCCGCACCATCGTGATGTCGACCGCACCGACCTATGTGAACAAGTCCAACCAGCTGGTGGCGGCCGCGGCGGCGGATTTCACCGCTGACAACGTGCCCGGCCGTGATCGTGCCGAGAAGCTGGGCAACATGGGCCTGAACACCATCCCCAACTGGTTCGGTTCGCATACCGTGGCCGACCTGGTCAGCTACCTGCGTGGTTCGCCGGTCAGTGGCTTCCGCCCGCGCAGCGTGCTGCTGGGCGACATCGTCAACTCCAGCGTGGAGATCGTGTCCACCAAGAACGACTACGGCTATACCTCCTGGAAGGCGCAGGGCGGGGTCGGCTGGAAGACCACGCTGGGCACGCGCTATGAGGCCTATCTGGCTGCCAAGAAGGCCTCCGGCGGCCCGCCATCGATGGCGTACGTCGGCGCCAATGACGGCATGCTGCACGGGTTCAATGCCAGTACCGGCACGGCCGCAGGCACCGAGCAGTTCGCCTTCATTCCCTCGGCGTCGCTGCAGCACATGGCCGAGCTGGCCAACCCGGCCTACGGCCATCGCTACTACGTCGATGGCGGCCTGACCTCTTCCGACGTCTACTACGGCAACGCTTGGCATACCGTGCTGGTGGGTTCGACCGGTGGTGGCGGTGCCAGCCGCGGTCCTTCGGCAACCTCGGTCGGCAATGGTTCGGTGTTCGGGCTGGATATCACCAATCCCACCGGATTCACCTCCAGCAACGTGCTGTGGGAGATTTCCGGCAAGACCGAGTCGGACATGGGCTTCGCCTTCGGCAAGCCGGTGGTGGTGCCGGTGGCCGGCTCCGATCCGGACGGTCCGCCACGCTTCGTCGCCCTGTTCGGCAATGGCGTCAATTCCAGTACCGGTCGTCCGGTGCTGTACGTGGTGGACATCCAGACCGGCCAGGTGCTCAAGCGCCTGTATCCGGCCGGCACCAAGTACGCGATCGCCAACGGCCTCAATCACGTGACCGCGGTGGGCCTGTACAACAGCAGCGGCCTGGCCGACACCGTGTACGGTGGCGACATGCAGGGCAACATCTGGCGCTTCGACCTGCGTGGTGGCGACACCACGGCCTGGAACGTGGGGCTCAGTGGTTCGCCGTTGTTCACCGCTATCCGGAGTGCTGTGGCGCAGCCGATCACCGGTGCGATCGAAGCCTCGGCCGGTCCGGGCGGTGGCGTCAGCCTGTTCTTCGGCACCGGGCGCTACTTCACCGCCGATGACAATGCGGTGACCCGCAATTCGCCGGTGCAGACCCTGTATGGCATCTGGGACAATCTCTCCAGTGCCGTCAGCGGCCGCGATGTGCTGGTGGGCCAGACCGTCAGCTCTGCGGGCGGCGGCTTCCGTGACATCTCCGGCAATCCGGTCGATTACGCGACCCAGCGCGGCTGGTATGTGGATCTGATCGTCGGTACCGACGTCGAAGGCGAGCGATTCTTCGGCTATCCGACGCTGCAGGGCGGCAACGTGATGTTCACCACCTACGTGCCGGGGCAGACGGTCTGTGGCACCGGCGGTGGCGTCAACTGGCGCTACCGGCTGAACATGCTCACCGGCCAGCCGGCCATGAGCGGGTTGACCGATAAGCCCGATGGCGGCAACCCACTGTGTGGCGCGAACTGCGGCGCCGGTGCGTTGACCCGCGGTGGTGACGTTACCAACGGCGCGCCGGTGCTGGGTACCCAGGTCAACAGCACCACGCTGAAGGGGTGCGATGCCAGCGATCCGAAGTGCTCGGTGGATGGC
Organism: Stenotrophomonas maltophilia; assembly: GCF_023518235.1. NCBI lineage: Bacteria > Pseudomonadati > Pseudomonadota > Gammaproteobacteria > Lysobacterales > Lysobacteraceae > Stenotrophomonas > Stenotrophomonas maltophilia. The sequence continues at coordinate 1,811,615 of NZ_CP090423.1, read as the reverse complement.
TCGATGGAACGCTGCATCGTGGCGTTCAACAATCCCGGCGCCGATACCGCCTACGGCCAGCGCGCCTGCGGCCGGCAGTCCTGGCGCCAGATCCGGTGACCCTCTTGAACATGAGAATGCCAATGCGCACCCCTGCATCGCGTCGTTCCACCGCCGGCTTCACCCTGATCGAGCTGATGATCACCGTGGCGGTGATCGCCGTGCTCGCGGCCATCGCCCTGCCGTCGTATCAGCGCCATGTGCTGAAGACCAACCGGGCGCTGGCCAAGGCCGATCTGGTGGAGGTCGCGCAGCTGCTCGAGCGCTACCACACGGTGCAGAACAGCTATGACGGTTTTTCGCTGCCATTCAACCAGTCGCCGCGGCAGGGCGCCAAGCGCTACACGCTGTCGCTGAGTGGCAAGGCCACCGCCAGCACCTACACGCTGCAGGCGGTGCCGGAAACCGGCCAGGACAAGGATGTGTGCGGCACGCTGACGCTGGATCAGGCCGGGCGCAAGACCCCGGACAAGAAGACCAATGCGGAGTGCTGGTAAGGCGTGGCCATCGCGCGTGAAAAAAGGGCTTGCGCTGGCCGCCAAACGCTGGCTAAAATGCGCACCCCGCCCGAATAGCTCAGCCGGTTAGAGCACTTGACTGTTAATCAGGGGGTCGTTGGTTCGAGTCCAACTTCGGGCGCCAGATTCGAGAAAGCCGCGAGAAATCGCGGCTTTTTTCGTTGTGGCCGGCCGCTCAGCAGGCGGCGGGCTGTCGGGGCCGTTCGCTGCGCACCCGCCCCGGGACATTGATGATCACGCGGCTGTGCTCGTAGCCGTCCACGCACAGCACGATGGACTGGTTGGTACCCGCGTTGCGGCCATCCGGCCGGAACTCCACCTCGGGACGATGATCGCTGGTGCGCAGCTCGACCCGGTGTTGGCGGCTGGTATGGGTGCGCAGCAGCCGGCCGGGGCCTTCGGTGGCCGTGCGTGGCTCGATCCGCACCCGCCAGCCCCGGCTCCAGGCCTGGTCACACTGCTGGCCATCGGACGAGCCACAGACGGACACGCGGCGGCGTTCGGTGATGGCCGTGCTGCGTGCCAGCGACAGGCTGGCGACCAGCTGCCGGCGCAGGCTTTCGGCCTGCAGGTGGCGCAGCGCGCGTTGCCAGGGGCTCCAGCCCAGTGCCAGCGCCACCGCCAGCAGCATGACGATCAGCAGCAGTTCGATCAGCTGGAAGCCACGGGCGGGCCGGGCGGTGGGGGCAGGGAGGCGGCGAGGCATGGGCCCAGCCTCCGCCTGGGCGCGTTCGGCCGCCATCGGCCAACGCCGTCCTGGCATGCCGGTAAACCCCTCAGCCTGCCGTCACCCCTTGCCTCGTATACTCACGTTTCCCGGGAACTGGCAACACCATGAGCGACCGTTTTGAACTCGTCTCGCCGTACTCGCCGGCGGGCGATCAGCCCGATGCCATCGCGAAGCTGACCAGCAACTTCGAAGCCGGCATCGCCAAGCAGACCCTGCTCGGCGTGACCGGTTCGGGCAAGACCTACACCATCGCCAACGTCATCCAGAACGTGCAGAAGCCGACGCTGATCATGGCGCCGAACAAGACGCTGGCCGCGCAGCTGTATGGAGAGTTCAAGGCGTTCTTCCCGCACAACGCGGTGGAGTACTTCGTCAGCTACTACGACTACTACCAGCCCGAGGCCTACGTGCCCTCGTCGGACACCTTCATCGAAAAGGACAGTTCGATCAACGAGCACATCGAACAGATGCGGCTGGCGGCGACCAAGACCCTGCTGTCAAGGCCGGATGCGATCGTGGTGGCGACGGTGTCGGCGATCTACGGCCTGGGTGCACCGGAAGACTACCTGTCATTGCGCCTGATCCTGTCCAAGGGCGAGCGCATCGACCAGCGCGATCTGATCAATCACCTGACCCAGCTGCAGTACACGCGCAACGAATATGAACTGCAGCGCGGTACGTTCCGCGTGCGCGGCGAAGTGATCGACGTGTTCCCGGCCGAATCGGACAGCGAGGCGCTGCGCCTTGAGCTGTTCGATGGCGAAGTCGAAAAGATCACCCTGTTCGATCCGCTCACCGGCGAGACGCTGCGCAACATGCAGCGCTTCACCGTGTACCCGAAGACCCACTATGCAACCACGCGCGAGCGTGTGCTGGCGGCGATCGAGACGATCAAGGTCGAACTGAAGGAGCGCCTGGAGCAGCTGTACGCGCAGAACAAGCTGGTGGAGGCGCAGCGCCTGGCGCAGCGTACCCAGTACGACATCGAGATGATGGCCGAGGTGGGTTTCTGCAACGGCATCGAGAACTACTCGCGGCACCTGACCGGCAAGAATGCCGGCGAGCCGCCGCCGACCCTGTTCGACTACCTGCCGGCAGATGCGCTGCTGGTGATCGACGAATCGCACGTGACCATTCCGCAGATCGGCGCGATGTTCAAGGGTGACCGTTCGCGCAAGGAAACCCTGGTCGAGTTCGGTTTCCGTCTGCCGTCGGCGCTGGACAACCGCCCGCTGCGCTTCGAGGAGTGGGAGGAGCGCTGCCCGCGCAGCATCTATGTGTCGGCAACGCCAGGGCCGTACGAGTACCGCGAGGCCGGTGACGAGATCACCGAACTGGTGGTGCGCCCGACCGGACTGATCGATCCGGTGGTGGAGATCCGCCCGGTGGGAACCCAGGTTGACGACCTGATGAGCGAGGCCAACGAACGCATCAAGGCCGGCGACCGCGTGCTGGTCACCACGCTGACCAAGCGCATGGCCGAGAACCTCACCGAGTACCTCACCGAACACGGCATCCGCGTGCGCTATCTGCACTCGGACGTGGACACGGTCGAGCGCGTGGAGATCATCCGCGATCTGCGCCTGGGCAAGTTTGACGTGCTGGTCGGCATCAACCTGCTGCGCGAGGGCCTGGACATGCCGGAAGTGTCGCTGGTGGCGATCCTCGATGCCGACAAGGAGGGCTTCCTGCGCTCCACCGGCTCGCTGATCCAGACCATCGGCCGCGCCGCCCGCAATGTGCGCGGCAAGGCGATCCTGTACGCCGACAAGATCACCCGTTCGATGCAGGCGGCGATCGACGAGACCGACCGCCGCCGTGCCAAGCAGGTCGAGTACAACCAGGAACACGGCATCGTGCCGCGCTCGGTGGCGCGCCCGATCGTGGACGTGCTGGAGGGGGCCCGCTCGGATGCAGCGGAGAAGGAGGCCAAGAAGGGCAAGGGCAAGGGCAGGGCGGGTGTGGCCGAGGAGGGTGCCGACTATCGTTCACTCAGTCCGGCCCAGCTGGCGGCCCGGCTCAAGGCGCTGGAGCAGCAGATGTACCAGCACGCCAAGGACCTGGAATTCGAGGACGCCGCACGCGTGCGCGACCAGATCCGGCAGCTGAAGGAGGCCAGCCTCGGCTGAACGCGGCAGTGCAGCATCATCTTCACAAAAGTGTTGCGCTTCACGGCCGGCGTCCGTAATATACGCGGCCTGCACCGACGCAATCGCGGCCTTGCAGATGCAAAACGGGCGGTTAGCTCAGCGGTAGAGCACTACCTTGACATGGTAGGGGTCACAGGTTCGAACCCTGTACCGCCCACCACGAAATCTCCGGAAGGAGGTTGTCGTGAACTGCAAAGCCCGGCCCTGGCGCCGGGTTTTTACGTAGCAAGGCCAGCCTTTGGGCGGCAAGAACAAGATGGGCGGTTAGCTCAGCGGTAGAGCACTACCTTGACATGGTAGGGGTCACAGGTTCGAACCCTGTACCGCCCACCACGGCATCCTCGGCGAGGATCGACGTGAATAGAAAACCCGGCCATGGCGCCGGGTTTTTTCGTTGCAGCGTCCGCTTTCCGGGCGCTTGACATCGCGTATGGCGTGGCGAGGACGACAGATTGCGGTGCGGCTGTCCCGGATAGGTTTCGAACTACCGCCCAGCGGCCAACATCTCGACACGGATTGCACGCTGCATCCGCCACTCGCCATCCACACGCTGCCACAGCTGCGCCACATAGGCGCGCTCGGCCGGTCCGTTCGTGCGGCCCTGGCATCCAAATCGCAGCACCCGGTCCTCGCGCAGCGGCAAGAGCTGCAGCGCGGACGCGGTGTCATCACGCTGTGGCGTCGCGGTGGCCGTCTCGTTGAGTTGGATCTGTTGACGCACTGCCACTTCGGCGGGCCCGCCGTGGTCGCCGAACAGGCCGGTGAACAGCAGCATCAGGGCAAGCATCGGCATGGCACGGTGCTCCAGCGGGAAAGTGCACGCAGGCTGGCACGCCGCCGCCGGGGGCGCAGCCGGCCTGCGACGAACAGCGGGATTGCGCCGCCAAAGCCAGCCAGGTGGCGATGAATCCGGGCCGGGCAGGCGTAGACTTGCCCCTACCGCGCAATCGCGGTCATCACAAGGAGCAGCTGAATGAGCGATCACGTTCCGGTTTCCAGGCCCAACCCGCTGTTCGAACTGCTGTTCGGCGGCAACATGCTGCAGGGCACGTTCAAGGCCGTGATCTGGGTGGCGCTGTTGTCGGCGGTGCTGGCCTGGAGCACGCTGCGCTGACGACGGCCGCCTGCGCTCAACGCCCCGTGCTGCGGGGTGTCTGCGGGGTCAGGCGCTGAAGGCCTGGCGCAGGCTGTGCAGGGTGGCCTGGCGGTGTTCCTTCGCGCTGGCCTCGCCCATCTCCAGCTCCTGCAGGCGCAAGCCGACCAGGGTCATCGACAGCGCGTAGCCGCGTGCCGCATCGGCGGCGCGCGACAGGCCCAAAGCGCGGCGCGCCAGCGCATTCACGTGCTCAAGATCGGGCATCAGGCCCAGGTAGGCACGCTCGGCGCTGTCCAGGTCGGGTGCACGCAGGATTGCGTGCGCTTCGCTGGTGGGGGAGACGGAGGCCATGGGGGTGTCCTTGTCCGTGGGCGACCACTGTGCGGGGATGGCTGTGCATGGTGCACGCGCAACATTGTCAGAACATTGCGCCAGCGAGGCCGGCTGCGATCGGCGCAAAATTACGGCGCCAGGCACTATGATCGGCACCGTTTCCGGTAGCCGAGCTCCTCATGCGCATCCTCCTGGTCGAAGACGATCCCGATCTGTCCCGTGCCCTGCAATCGGGCCTGGAGCGGCAGGGCGTGGTCGCCGACGTGGTCGCCAGCCTGGCCGAAGCCGCCATCGCGCTGCGCGAGCCGGTGCACCAGCTGATGCTGCTCGACCGCCAGCTGCCCGATGGCGATGGTGCCGGCTTCGTTGCCACAGCCCGTGCGCTGCGGCCGAACCTGGCCGTGATCATGCTGACCGCCAAGGGCACGCTGTCGGACAAGGTTGAAGGGTTGGATGTCGGCGCCGATGACTACCTCGTCAAGCCGGTGGCGATCGAAGAGCTGATGGCGCGCATCCGCGCGGTGTCGCGGCGTCCCTCGGCGATGGTCACGCCCAGCCTGCGGCTGGGGCGCATGGAATTCGACTTCGAATCGTTGCAGGCGCGGGTCGAAGGCCAGCCATTGCCGTTGCCACGCCGGCAGGTGCTGGTGCTGCAGGCGCTGGCGATGCGGCAGGGGCGCACGGTCACCCGCAGTGCGTTGGAGGCGGCGGTGTACGGTTTCGATGATGAGATCCAGTCCAACGCGCTCGATGCGCATATCTCCAAGTTGCGCAAGGCACTGCAACAGGCCGGTGCCGGCGTGGAGATCCACGTGATCCGGGGCGTCGGCTACCTGCTGGCGGAGGCCTGAGATGGCCCGTCCGATCCGTTCCATCACCCTGGGCCTGGCCTGGCGCCTGTTCCTTGCGCAGGCGTTCACCGTGTTGTTTGCGGTGGTTGCGCTGATCCTGACCTGGGGTGACAAGGACACCTGGGGCATGGACATGTTCATGGCCGAGGCGGTGGCCAAGGCGGTGCATAGCGAAGACGGCCGGCTGGTGCTGGACCAGGCGCGCTGGAACGCTCTCGATGCGCAGGCCGGCGGCAACCTGTGGTTCGCTGCGGTCGATGACAAGGGTGTCTGGCTCGAGCGTGGCACCCTGCCGGCAGTGCACGCGCCACTGCTGGCCCGCTTGCCGACGCTGGGCGCCACCGAGCTCGGTTCACTGGTACCGCCCTATCTGGACGTGGCGCGGGTGATGATCCGCAACGAGGAGGGGCGCCGCATCACGGTGATGGTGGGCGGCGCGCCGAAGGGCGGCTTGCTCGATGGCGCGCTGATGGTGCTGCGGCTGATCGGCCTGTGGTTCTTCCTGCCGCTGATCGTGGTCACGTTGCTGGTGATGCCGACGGTGATCCATCGCGCGATGCGTGGCGTGCGCCGTTCCGCGCAGCAGGCCAAGGAGCTGGATATCGGCCAACCGGGCGCACGCCTGGATGCGCAGCTGGTGTCCACGGAAGTGGCGCCGCTGGTGGAAGCGTTCAATGATGCGATCGACAAGGTGCAGCAGGGCTACGCGGCGCGTGACAAGTTCCTCGCCGATGCGGCGCACGAACTGCGCGTCCCGATCGCGGTGGTGCAGGCGCGCCTGTCGCAGCTGCCACAGGGAGAGCTGAAGTCGCAGTTGCTGACCGACGTGGCGCGGCTGGGCAATGTTGCCGAGCACCTGCTCGACCTGCAGCGGCTGGATCGCAACGTGGGCGCGCTGCAGCGGCTCGACCTTGCGTTGCTGGTGCGTGAGGCGGCCGCCGATCTGGCGCCTCTGGTAGTGGGTGCCGGCTACGGGTTCGAGGTCGATGCGCCGGACGTTCCGGTCTGGATCCATGGCGATGGCCTGGCCCTGGGGCGGGTGATCGCCAATCTGGTGCACAACGCGATCGTCCACGGCGGTGGTCGCGGCATCATCTGCGTGCGGTTGGATACCCGCGCGCTGCTGGAGGTCAGCGACCAGGGCGCCGGCATTCCCGTGGGTGACCGCGAGGCGATCTTCGAGCCGTTCCACCGCTTGCGCGCGGCCGGCAGCGGCAGCGGCCTGGGCCTGCATCTGGTGAAGGAAATCGTGCAGCATCACGGCGGATCGGTGAGTGTCGGCGAAGCCGCCGGCGGCGGTGCCAGTTTCCGGGTCAACTTCCACCGCGGCAGCGTTCGGCGCTGACCCCTGGACGGGGCAATCGCTGATAGGCAGGCGACGGTCGGTGGCCGCAGGCTGCGGCCATGGCTGTCGATCGATCCGGTGCAACGGTGTTGGGGGGCGGCTGCGCCGCCGGCCTGGTGCTGGGCGCGCTGGCCTGCGTGCAGCTGCCGACACTGCCGCCACTGTGGCTGTGTGCCGTGGCGGCGGCGTGCGCGCTGTGCGCCTGGATCCTGCGCTGGCGAGGACGGGTGCCGGCGGCTGCGCTGTTCGGCCTGGCCTGGACCGCGCTGCACGGGCACTGGGCAATGCAGCAGCAGCTTGCGCCGGGCGCTTCGGCGCAGGATGTCGTGGTTCGTGGGCGGATCATCGACCTGCCGCAGCATCGCTCCGGCCAGACCCGTTTCCTGCTGCGCGTGGACGATGACGACCGTCTGCCGTTGTTGCGGGGCAAGCGCCTGCAGGTCAGCTGGAATGATCCGTGGCGGGGTACGGCCGCAGGCCACCGTGGTGGACGCCAGCAGCTGCGGGCCGGCGCGCGCTGGCAGCTGGCATTGCGGGTGCGGCCACCGCGCTCGAGGATCAATCCCGGCGGATTCGATGGCGAGCGCCATGCGCTGCTGCAGGCCATCGCCGGCACTGCCACGGTGCGCGACCCCGCTGGCGCACGCGAGCTGCAATCCGCGTTTGGCCTGCCAGCCTGGCGCGAGCGCAGCAGCGCCGCCATCGCCACCCAGGTGGCCAGCTCTGGCGCGCGCTTCGTGCAGGCGCTGGCGCTGGGTGATACGCGAGGATTGTCCGATGCCGACTGGGAGCAGCTCCGCGCGCTCGGCCTGACCCATCTGATCGCCATTTCCGGATTCCACGTCGGCGTGGTCGCGGGGCTGGGTGTGCTGCTGTGCCGGCTGCTGTGGTGGCTCTGCCCGCAGCTGGGCCGCCACTGGCCCCGACAACAGGCGGCGGCCGGCGCTGCGGCGGTGGCCGCTGCCGGTTATGCGGTGCTGGCTGGCGGCGCGCTGCCCACGGTGCGTACGGCATTGATGATCGGCCTGCTCGCGTTGGCGCGCGGCGGCCGGCGCCCGCTTGGTGTGGCGCACGGGGTGTCGCTGGCAGCGTTGGCGCTGCTGCTGCCGTCGCCACTGTCGGTGCTGTCGGCCGGCTTCTGGCTCAGCTTCGGCGGGGTGCTGTGGCTGCTGTGGTGCCTGCCGCAGGCGCCACCGCAGGGGCTGCGCGAACGGCTGCACGGCCTGCTCGCCGCGCAGGGGGTGGCCAGCCTGGGGCTGTTGCCGTTGGGCATCGCGTTGTTTGGCGGCACCGCCCGGCTGGGCCCCCTGGTCAATCTGCCGATCATTCCCTGGTGGAGCCTGCTGGTGGTGCCGCTGTCGTTGCTGGGTACCGGCCTGCAGGCGTTGCATGAGGGCGCGGGGCGCTGGGCATGGCGGGCTGCGGCGTGGGTGTTCGACCTCAGCTGGCGCGTGCTGCAGCCGCTGGCGGTCCATCCAGAGGCGATGTGGTGGCTGGCCGAGGCACCCGCCTGGGCGGTACCAGCGGCGCTGCTGGGTGTTATCTGGTGGTTGCTGCCGCGCGGCGCAGGCGGTGGCCTGGCGGGCGTGTTGTTGTGCCTGCCGCTTCTGTGGCCGGCACGTGAAGGGCCGCGGCAGGGCGAGCTGGAACTGCTGGTGCATGACGTCGGCCAGGGCACGGCGGTGCTGCTGCGCACGGCGCGGCATGCGCTCTGGTACGACGTCGGGCCACCGGCCGGGGGCGACAGCAATGAACGCACCCTCGTGCCGGCGCTGCGTGCGCTGGGCCAGGCCATGCCGCAGCAGGCGGTGCTCAGCCATGACCACCAGGATCACACCGGCAATCTGCCCGCTGTGCGCCGGCAGCATCCGGGTCTGGCGCTGCTGGCGCCCGACGGCAGCGCCATCGCCGGGGCCCGGCCCTGCCGGGCAGGCCTGCGCTGGCACTGGGATGGCGTCGACTTCCAGGTGCTGCATCCCGCCGCTGGCAACCGGCAGGCCGTGAATGAGGGCAGCTGCGTGCTGCGCGTGGCGGGAGCCCATGGCGTGGTGCTGTTGCCCGGCGACATAGGCCGGGTTGCCGAAACGGAGCTGTTGGCAACCTCTTCGCCGCAGTTGCGTGCGGATGTGGTACTGGTCCCCCATCACGGCAGCGGCGGCAGTTCCAGCGCGCTGTGGGTGGCGGCGGTGGAACCACGGCTGGCGCTGGTCTCGGCCGGGCACCAGAACCGCTTCGGCCACCCGCGGCCGGAGGTGGTGCGGCGCTGGCGGGCGCAGGGGGCCGAGGTGGTGGCCACCGCCGAGTCCGGAGCGATCCGCGTATGGCTTGGCGCACAGGGGCTGCAGCTGCGTGAACAGCGTATCCACGCGTCCCGGTGGTGGGATGCCGCTGGGCGGGCACGGTCGGCTGCTATCCTATCGCCGATCGAACAAGCGGCCGTTGGGCCGGAGGGTTGAAACGTGTGGGAACTGGTCAAGGCCGGTGGCTGGCCGATGGTGCCGCTGCTGCTGTTGGGCGTACTGGCTTTGGCGATCATCCTGGAGCGTTTCTGGTCCCTGCGGCGGACTGAGGTGCTGCCGCCGGGCCTCGGCCAGGAAGTGCGCAACTGGGCCGCGCGCGGCAAGCTCGACCCGGCGCACCTGCAGACCCTGCGCGCCAACTCGCCGCTGGGTGCGCTGCTGGCGGCCGCGCTGGAAGCGCGCAACCGTCCGCGTGACCAGATCCGCGAGCGGATCGAGGACACCGGCCGCCATCTGGTGCACCGCATGGAGCGCTTTCTCAATGCGCTGGGCACCATCGCCTCGGCCGGCCCGCTGCTGGGCCTGCTCGGCACCGTCATCGGCATGATCCAGATGTTCCTGGGCATCCTCGACCATGGCGTGGGCGACGTGAACCAGCTGGCCGGCGGCATCGGCAAAGCGCTGGTGTGCACCGCCACCGGCATGATCGTGGCCATTCCGGCGCTGATGTTCCATCGCTATTTCAAGGGCCGCATCCATGGCTATGTGGTGGAGATGGAGCAGGAAGCCAGCGCGCTGCTGGACACGCTCGACGGCCGCCCCGGCGTGATGAATGCCGCGCCGGCAGCGCGTGCGGCCAGCTCTGCCACGGCCAAGGCCTGATCGATGCGTATCGGCAACGACCGATCCCAGGATGAGCCGCATATCGATCTGGTTCCGCTGATCGATGTGATCCTGGTGCTGATCATCTTCTTCGTGGTCACCACCACCTTCGACGCGCGTTCCACGCTGCAGGTGCAACTGCCGACCGCCAGCCAGCAGCCCAACAACGAGCCGCCGCGTTCGCTCAGCGTACTGATCAACGCCGAAGGCCGCTATTTCATCAATGACCAGGAAGTGCTGCGCAGCGACGTCGAGTCGGTCAAGCAGACCATCGCCGCCGTCGCCGGCAGTGATCGCAGCCAGCCGGTGCTGCTGCGCGCCGATGCACGCACTCCCTACCAGGCCGTAGTGACCGCGCAGGACGCGCTCGGCCAGCTCGGTTTCCGTCGTATCGCCATTGCAACTGCGCCAGAGGTGCGTCCATGAGTTCCCATCACGCGCCGGTGTGGCCGATCTACAAACGTCTGCTGGGCTACACCCGCACCTACTGGGTGTTCATGGTGGGTGCGGTCATCGCCATGGTGGTTGAAGCCCTGGCCGGCTATCACTTCACCAAGCTGATGGAGCCGCTGGTCAACCGCGGTTTCGTCAACCCCGAACCGCGCATGGCGGTGATCCTGCCGCTGACCATCCTGGGCCTGTTCCTGATGCGCAGCGTGGCCACCTGGGTCAGCGACTACACGCTGGCCAAGACCGGCCGCAGCGTGGTGCGCGACCTGCGCGAGCAGGTGCTGCAGAAGTACCTGCACCTGCCGTCGTCGCACTTCGATACCGAAGCGACGCCGGTGATGGTCAGCCGCCTGAACTTCGATACCGAACAGGTCACCCAGGCCAGCGCCGATGCACTCAAGACCGTGGTGGCCGATACCCTGACCATCATCGCGATGCTGGCGGTGATGCTGCAGATGAGCGTCAAGGTCACCCTGGCGATGCTGCTGGTGGTGCCGCTGATCGGTGGCATCGTGTCCTATGTGGGCAAGCGCTACCGCCGCATCAGCCGTGGCATCCAGGATGGCATGGGCACGATGGCGCAGACCGCCGAGCAGTCGCTGGCGGCACAGCAGGAAGTGAAGGTGCACGGCACCCAGCAGCACGAGATCTCGCGCTACTCGCGCCTGGCCAACCGCATGCTGGCGCTGAATATGAAGGTGGAAGTCACCCGCGCCGCCGCCTCCAGCGTGGTGCAGTTCCTGGCGGCACTGGCGCTGGCGGTGATCGTCTGGGTGTCCACCCGCGAAGCGCTGGCTGGCAAGCTCAACGCGGGCCAGTTCATGGGCCTGATGACCTCGATGATGGCCATCATTCCGTCGCTGCGACGCTTGACCAGCGTGCAGACCTCGATCTCGCGCGGTGTGGCTGCCGCCGAGCGCCTGTTCGGCATCCTCGACATGCCGGTGGAGCGCGACCAGGGCCGCACGACGGTGCAGCGCGTGCGGGGTGAGCTTGCATTCGACCACGTCATGCTGCGCTACCGCGAAGACAGCGGCATCGCCCTGGACGACATCAGCTTCATCGCCCGGCCGGGCACCGTCACGGCCATCGTCGGCCGCTCCGGCAGCGGCAAGACCAGCCTGATCCGGCTGGTGCCGCGCTTCTATGAGCCCAGTGGCGGTGTCATCACTCTCGATGGCGTGGCCCTGGACGATTACCCGCTGGCCGACCTGCGCCGGCAGGTGGCGATCGTCGGGCAGAAGGTGATGCTGTTTGACGACACCATCGCCGCCAACATCGCCTATGGCATGGAAGCAAGTGATGAACAGATCCGTGCCGCGGCCGAAGCCGCCAACGCCTGGGAGTTCATCGCACGCATGCCGCAGCAGCTGCAGACCCCGGTCGGCGAGAACGGTGCGCTGCTGTCCGGCGGCCAGCGCCAGCGCCTGGCGATTGCCCGCGCGATCCTGCGTGATGCCCCGATCCTGATCCTCGATGAAGCCACGGCGGCGCTGGACAACGAGTCCGAGCGGCTGGTTCAGGATGCATTGCAGCGCCTGATGCCGGAACGCACCACGCTGGTCATCGCTCATCGCCTGTCGACCATCGAACATGCCGACCAGGTGCTGGTGATGGACCACGGCCGCATTGTCGAACGCGGCACCCACCGCGAGCTGCTCGAGATGGGGGGGCTGTACCAGCACCTGCACAGCATGCAGTTCCGCGAAAGGCAGGACTGATGGCAGGCAAGGGTACCCAGACCCCGCCGTACTGGTATGACGGCACGCCGGTTCCGTGGGCGATGCGCCTGCTGGCACCGCTGTATGCCGGCGTCACCGCGCTGCGCCGTCGTGCCTACCGGCGCGGTTGGCGCAAGCGCCACGCATTGCCGGTACCGGTCATCGTGGTCGGCAACATCACCGCAGGGGGGACCGGCAAGACGCCGCTGACCATCGCCCTGGTTGAACGCCTGCGTGCGGCCGGCTGGAAGCCGGGTGTGGCCAGTCGTGGCTATGGCCGCGAAGACGCCGACACACCGCTGTGGGTGCAGGCCGATACGCCGACCGCCAAGGGCGGCGATGAGCCGGTGCTGATCGCCTGGAAGACCGGCGTGCCGGTACGCGTGGACCGCGACCGGGTGGCGGCTGGCAGGGCGTTGGTCGAGGCCGGCTGTGATGTGATCGTCTGTGATGACGGCCTGCAGCACTACCGCCTGGCGCGCGATATCGAGATCGAAGTTGTCGATGCGCAGCGCCGCTATGGCAACGGCCTGATGATTCCAGCCGGACCGCTGCGTGAACCGGTGAGCCGCGCCAGCGAATGCGACTTCCGCGTGGTCAACCTCGGCCAGGCCGAGGCGGAAAGCGCGGCCCAGGCCTGTGGTTTCGGGCAGTGGCCGATGGTGTTGCAGATCGACAGCGCGCAGCCGCTGGCCGGTGGTCGCGCGCGCCCGCTGTCCTACTTCAAGGGCCAGCGCGTGCATGCAGTGGCCGGCATCGCGCACCCGCAGCGCTTCTTCGACATGCTGCGTGCGCGTGGCCTCGGCGTGGTGCCGCATGCCTTTGCCGACCACCAGGCCTACCAGCCGCAGGATCTGTCCTTTGGCAGTCAGCTGCCGGTACTGATGACCGAGAAGGATGCGGTGAAATGCCGTGCGTTCGGCAACGATTGGCACTACGCGGTGCCACTGCGCGCCGAGCTGCCGGCCGCGTTCTGGGTGGCGCTGACCGATCGCCTGGACAAGCTGCGACCGAACTGAGTAACGCGGCGGCGCTTGCATTCACACGCCGCCGGCCGCATTCCCGTTGTAACGAGCCTGCCGAGTACCGCCCGCATGACCGAATTCGTTGTTGCCATTCCGGCCCGCTATGCCGCTTCGCGGCTGCCGGGAAAACCCTTGCGCCTGCTGGGCGGTGAGCCGCTGGTGCTGCACGTGGCGCGCCGCGCGCTGCAGGCCGGCGCAGGCCAGGTGTGGGTGGCCACCGACGATCAGCGCATTGCCGATGCGCTGTCCGGGCTGGCCGAAGTGAAGGTGGCGATGACTGCTGCCTCACATGCGTCCGGCACCGACCGCCTGGCCGAGTGCGCGCGTATGGCCGGCTGGGCCGATGACACCGTCGTGGTCAACCTGCAGGGTGACGAACCGTTCGCGCCGGCGGCAGGCATCCGCGCCGTGGCCGAGGCACTGGTCAACGGCACTGCGCCGATGTCGACCCTGGCCACCACCGTCGAGGATGCGCCTACGCTGTTCGACCCGAACGTGGTCAAGCTGGTGCGCAACGCGCGCAACGAAGCGATGTACTTCAGCCGTGCCCCGATCGCCTGGCACCGCGATGGCTTCGCGCGCAGTCGTGAGGCACTGCCGGAAGGTCATGCCTGGCTGCGCCACATCGGCATCTACGGCTACCGTGCCGGTTTCCTGCAGCAGTTTGCCGCCATGCCGCCAGGGCAGCTTGAACAGGTCGAATCGCTGGAGCAGTTGCGCGTGCTGGAGGCCGGCTACCCGATCAGCGTAGCGATCTCGCCCGAGCCGTTCCCGCCGGGCATCGACACGCCCGAAGACCTGGAGCGCGCCGAGGCGCTGTTGCAGGCGCTGGCCGCACGATGAGACTGCTGGTCGTCTGCCTCGGCAACATCTGCCGTTCGCCGATGGCCGAAGGCGCATTGCGCGCCCGCCTGGACGCCTCGCCGCTGGCCGGGCGGGTAGAGGTCGATTCGGCCGGCACCGGTGACTGGCACGTGGGTGAGCCGCCGGACCGGCGCGCGATCACCTGCGCGGCCGGTCATGGTGTGGACATCGGCGGGCTGCGTGCACGCCAGTTGCAGGCCCGCGATTTCGACCGGTTCGACTGGATCCTGTGTGCCGACCCGGCCAATCTGCGCGATGCCGGGCGCTTGGCATCGCCCGCCCAGCGCGAGCGCCTGGCGCTGTATCTGCCGTGGTCGGGCGGGCGGGGAGCGGGCGCGATCCCGGACCCCTACACCGGGGGCAGCGAGCAGTTCGAACAGGTCTGGACGCTGGTGGACGAAGCTACAAAACGTGCAGTGGCACGACTGTTGCATGACGCCGACTCCGGCATAATCGGGTCATGAACGTCCAGCCCGTCCCGGACCTGCCCGAGTTTGCCGCCTGGCTCAATGCCACGCCCTGCACGCTGACCGAACTGCGCGGTCGGCCGGTGGCCCTGTTGTTCGTCAATGCCGCCTCCGCGTGGAGCGCGCAGCGCCTGGCCGAGTTTGGCCAATGGTTGTCGCGACACCCCGGCAAGCTGCAGCCGCTGGTACTGCAGGTGCCGCGATTCGATTTCGAGCGCGAGGCCGATGCCGCACTGAAACTGCTGCGCCGGCAGGGGTTGTCGATGCCGGTGCTGCTCGATACCGACTGGGATGGCTGGCGCCGCTTCGGCATCACCGCGTGGCCGACGCTGGTGCTGCTGGATGCGCAGGGCCGCGAACAGCAGCGGCTGGTCGGGCAGGGCGCCCCCGGGGACCTGGAGCGCGCCTTGAACGCGCTGTGCCAGGGCGCGCCTCTGGCGCCACCGCGTGGCGGCAGCGAACTGCATCCGGAGCCGCGCCATCCGCTGCGCTTCCCGCTCGGCCTGGCAGTCAGCACCGAACGGCTGTACATCGCCGACAGTGGCCATCACCGCATCCTTGAATGCAGCCATGGCGGGCGCATCCTGCGCCAGTTCGGCCTTGGTACTGCCGATTTCATGGACGGCAACCTGGCTGAGGCGGCGTTCCACCGTCCGCAGGCGCTGGTGCTGGAACGCGATTCGCTGTACGTGGCCGACACCGGCAACCATGCCGTGCGCCGCATCAACCTGCTGACCGGTATCGTTGACACGTTGTGCGGCAACGGTCGTCCCGGTGCGCCGGTGGAAGGGCCGGTCGCGCAGGCGCGACAGGTCTCGCTGGACCATCCGACCGGCCTGGCCATTGCCGACAACCAGCTGCACATCGCCATGGCCGGCGACAACCGCATCTGGAGTTTCCATCTGGGCCAGCGCAGCCTGCAGTGGCGCGCCGGCAGTGGGTCGATCGATGAGCGTGACGGCAGTGGCCACCTGGCCGCCTTTGCCCAGCCGACCGCGTTGGCCGTGGTGCAGCAGGTGCTGTACGTGGCCGATGCGCTGGGCTCGTCGATCCGCGCGCTGCAGCTGCGCGGTGATCTGGTGCAGACCCTGGTCGGCCAGGGGGCCTGGCGCTTTGGCCATGAGGACGGCCCGCGCGCGCAGGCCAGCCTGCAGTTCCCGCAGGCGATCGCGCTGAGCCCCGAGGCCCCCCTTCTGTGGATTGCCGATACCGGCAACGGCCATCTGCGCACGTTGCGCCTGGGCGGTGGTGAACTGACCACCCAGCCATTGCCGCGCCGGCTGCATGGCCCGGCGGGCCTGGCCGTCGGTGCGGGCGCGGTGTGGATCGCCGAGACCGATGCGCATGCCGTACTGCGGTTCGACCCCGACAGCGGCGTGCTCAGCGAAGTACCGATCAGCGAATGACCGACGCTTCCGCCCCGGCCTTCGACGGCAAGGCCTTCGCGGCCCATCTGAGCACGGCCCCCGGCGTGTACCGGATGTACGCCGCCGACGACACCCTGCTGTATGTCGGCAAGGCGCGCGCACTGCGCAACCGTGTGGGCAGCTACTTCAACGGCAGCCCGAAGAATGCGCGGATCATGTCGATGATCTCGCAGATCGCGCGCATGGACGTGACCGTGACGCGCTCGGAAGCCGAGGCGCTGCTGCTGGAGAACCAGCTGATCAAGTCGCTGTCGCCGCGCTACAACGTTTCGCTGCGCGACGACAAGACCTATCCGCATGTGCTGCTCACCCGCGAAGACTGGCCGCGCATCGCCCTGCATCGCGGGCCGCGTGCCATTCCCGGCCGCTATTTCGGGCCATACCCGGGCGTCACCGCAGTGCGCGAGACGCTCAACCTGATGCACAAGCTGTTCAAGCTGCGCAGTTGCGAGGACAGCGTGTTCCGCAACCGTTCGCGGCCGTGCCTGCAGTACCAGATCGGCCGCTGCAGTGCGCCCTGCGTGGAACTGGTGGCGCCGGCCGAGTACGCCGAATCGGTGCGCCGCGCCGCACTGTTCCTGGAAGGCAAGAGTGATGAGCTGACCCGCGAGCTGGGTGAGCAGATGCAGGCCGCCAGCGAGGCGCTGGAGTTCGAACAGGCCGCGCGCCTGCGCGATCTGATCTCCTCGTTGCGCAGCATGCAGACCCGGCAGTATGTGGATGGCCGCGCCGCCGATCTGGACGTGCTGGCGGTGGCCATGCAGGGTTCGCAGGCCTGCGTGCTGCTGCTGGCGTTCCGCGACGGTCGCAACCTCGGCACCCGTCCGTTCTTTCCACGCACCAATGGCGAGGACAGCGCGGAGGAAGTGCTGGCCGCGTTCGTCTCGCAGTACTACATCGAGTTCGAGCCACCGCGCGAGATCCTGCTGGACCGCGAGATTCCCGACGCCGACCTGCTGGTGGCGGCGCTGTCGGCCTCGGCCGAGCGCAAGGTGCAGCTGAAGTGGAACGTGCGCGGCGAGCGCGCCGGCTACGTGGAACTGGCCAGCCGCAACGCGCAGTTGACGCTGGCCACGGAACTCAACAGCCGCAATGCCCAGCACGCGCGCAGCGATGCGTTGCGCGACATGCTGGGGCTGGCCGAGCCGGTCAAGCGGGTGGAATGCTTCGATATCAGCCATACGCTGGGCGAAGCCACCGTGGCCTCGTGCGTGGTGTTCGACGCGGCCGGGCCGGTGCGCGCGCAGTACCGCCGTTTCAACATCAGCGGCATCGAGCCGGGCGATGACTATGCCGCCATGCGCCAGGCCATCGACCGTCGCTTCCGTCGTGCGGTGGAAGAGCAGGGCGTGCTGCCGGATGTACTGCTCATCGACGGTGGTGCCGGCCAGCTGGCCCAGGCCCAGTCCGCGCTGGCCGACCTGGGCGTGGAAGGCGTGCTGCTGGTGGGCGTTGCCAAGGGCGTGGAGCGCCGTGCCGGCCACGAAGCGCTGGTGATGCCCGATGGCCGTGAGTTGCGCCCGGGGGCCGCCAATCCGGCGCTGCAGTTCATCCAGCAGGTGCGCGACGAGGCGCACCGGTTCGCCATCACCGGTCACCGCGGCCGTCGCCAGAAGGCCCGGATGACCAGCAAGCTGGAGGACATCCCCGGCATCGGCCCGCGTCGCCGTGCCAGCCTGCTCAAGCATTTCGGCGGTCTGGTCGGCCTCAAGGCCGCCGGCGAGGCGGAAATCGCCAAGGTGGAAGGCATCAATGACGCCCTTGCGGCGCGTATCTACGCTAACCTGCACGGGTTGGCCACGCCCGATGCGGCCGAGTAGAGAGAGAAGCACGCAAGCATGAAGTTGACCCTGCCCACCTGGCTCACGTTGTTGCGGATCGTGATGATCCCGGTGCTGGTGCTGGTGTTCTACCTGCCCTACACCTGGACCAACTTCGCTTCGGCGGCGATCTTCGGCCTGGCCGCGATCACCGACTGGCTCGATGGCTGGATCGCCCGCCGCTACCAGCTGGAGTCGGCATTCGGCGCTTTCCTCGATCCGGTGGCGGACAAGTTGATGGTGGCGGTGGCGCTGTTCCTGATCGTGCAGGGCCACCCGACGCCGTGGATGGCCTTCTGGGCGGCGGTGATCGTCGGCCGCGAAATCGCGGTGTCGGCGCTGCGCGAATGGATGGCCGAGCTGGGCCAGCGCGCCAAGGTGCGCGTGGCGATGATCGGCAAGATCAAGACCACCGCACAGATGGTCGCGCTGTTGTGCCTGCTGTACTCGGTGGCGCCGAACGTACCGGTGGAAGACATCTGGATGGGCTGGCCGGTATTCCACATTGGTGATTGGACGCTGGCCATTGCCGCAGTGCTGACCCTGTGGTCGGGCCTGCAGTACCTGCACGCCGCCTGGCCGAGCCTGCGCGAAGACGAGCGCGCCGCGCGCGAGCGTTCGCGGCAGAAGAAGCTGGGCAACTGAGTGCCGGGGTCGGACCCATTTCCCAGGGAAAGGGCGCTGACCCCAACGATGATGTTTCCATCCACGCCATGCGTGGATGCGTAATGCAGGTCGACTTGCAGACCCGAAAAAAGCGCTTGACGCCATCCTGAGAACGGGTAGAATTTCGCCTCCCAAGCGGGAATAGCTCAGTTGGTAGAGCGCAACCTTGCCAAGGTTGAGGTCGCGAGTTCGAGTCTCGTTTCCCGCTCCAGATTCAAGAAAAACGCTCCCGCAAGGGGGCGTTTTTCGTTTGCGGACAACGCGCTGCACGGTACCGGCGTTCCATGGCAAGCGGCGCCTGCACAGGGGATGGATCATCTGCCGGGCGATTGACCGCTCAACGTCGGGCTGCACACCGGGGAACGTAGCCTGGGGGCTGAACGCTGCCCGGCCATGCAGGTGAAATTTCCTGTTGACGCCGTGCAGCAATATCGACACAATAGCGCTCCTTCGACGCAGGTCGAACGGAATCTGCGGGAATAGCTCAGTTGGTAGAGCGCAACCTTGCCAAGGTTGAGGTCGCGAGTTCGAGTCTCGTTTCCCGCTCCAGATTCAAGAAGAACGCTCCCGAAAGGGGGCGTTTTTCGTTTGCCACTCCGGGTGCGCCATCGCCCCGTCAGCGCGCGTCCCGTGGCCTGGGCATCGCGCACGGTTCGAACGTGAAGATCTAAGATTCACCGGGAATGACGTTGCTGTGCTCCATCAGGAGCAGTACGGCGTTCGAGGCCAGTGGGGTGCTCAACGCGACCGCGAGTGCGGCGACAATCAGTGTGGTGATCAAGCCAGTCACTCGCCAGCGGCAATACACCGTGAAAGTCGTCCAGTGTTCCGTGCCGGGAACGCATTGAAAGCGGAGTGAAAGGCTCGGGTCGCGCTGCCTGAACCGCACGCGTGCTGTGACCTTTTTCGGACCATTTCTCCATGTTCGCTCCACAATCACACGGTAGCCTGCGTGCTCCCTTAACACGTTGGCAGGCCGGTGGTCAGGCGTATCACTCCAGTGGCAGTGCCCAGGACCGGGCGCGGACTTACCTTGCAGGGGGTGCTGCGTCCGGGTGCATTGCTGGCCAGCCTGGCGCTGGCCGGTTGCATGTCGGTGCCCGTTCCAGAGCTGCCTGACCGTACGCCGAGCGCCTGGACCCAGCCGCCACCGGGAAGCGGCGTGGCGGTGGATGCGCGGCAGTGGTGGAAGGCACTGTCCGACCCGGCACTCGATGGTCTGGTCGACCAGGCCATCGCCGACAACCTCGACCTGCAGCAGGCCACGCTGCGCCTGCAGGCAGTGCGGATCACATCGGGCACCGCCGATTCGCGCTTCCTGCCGGAGATCTCGGCCAGCGCCAAGCAGGTGCAGGACGCCGCCGCCGTCGATACCTATTTCCATGCTGGCATTGAAGCGATCTGGGATCTGGGTCTGTTCGGTGCCGCCGAAAGTGCGCATCTGGCGGCGCAGGCCTCGGCCGGCAATGCCGAAGCACTGCGCAGCGCCGCGCAGGTGGCGGTGATTGCCGACGTGGTGCGCAGCTATCTGGATCTGACCGTGGCGCAGGCGCAGCAGGACCTGCTGGCCCGTCAGCAGGCCGTGGACGATCGCGGCGAGCAGTTGGCCCGGGTGCGGCAGCGCCTGCGCCTGGATGAACCGGGAGAGCTGGAACGCCTGCAGGCGCGCCAGGCGGCCACGCGCGCGGCGTCGGCGCAGGCGCGTGAGAATGCAGACAGCGCAGCGCGTGCACTGGCGCTGTTGCTCGGCCGCGATGGCCCGGACCCGGCGTGGCGCGCCTGGCGCACGCCGCCCAGACTCGGTGTGTTTGCCTTGCAGCAGGTGCCAGCGGACCTGCTGCGGCATCGCCCGCAGATCCTGCTGGCCGAATCGGCGGTGCTGCAGGCTGCGGCCGACAAGGGCACCGCGCGCGCGGCGATGTACCCACGGGTCAGTCTGGGCGGCTCGATCCTGTACGCCTACAACCTCACCCAGAATGCGCGCTCCAACTCTGATTCCAGCCCCTCGATCGGCCCCTACATCGACATACCGCTGTGGGACTGGGGCCAGCGCCGTGCGCGCTTCCAGGCCGAGGACAAGCAGCTGGGCGCCGCGTTGCTGGGCTACCGCAAGGCGGTGCTGGAAGGCGTAAGCGAAGTGGAAGGCGCACTGGGCAGCCTGGCCCGACAGGACAGCAGCATCCAGTCGCTGCGTGCGGCCAACGAGGCCGCCAGCCAGCAGGTCAGGCGCCAGGCACGGCAGGTGCAGCTGGGCCTGTCCAGCGAATTCGAGGGTCTGGACACACAGCGTGCCGCACTCGCCGCGCAGGCTGATCTGATCGGTGCGCAGGGCGCGCGCGTGCTGGCGTTTGCGTCGCTGTACCGCGCGCTTGGCGGCGCACCGTTGCCGGTCGAGACCGAGGATGCGGCGCAATGATCGCGCTGGCCCGCAAGACCCTGGCCTATGAGTGGCGCCGGTTCCTGCCGGTGGTGATGGCGATGTGCTTCGCCGGCGTGCTGCTGATCGTGCAGGCGGCGCTGGTGCTGGGCATCTTCGGCACCGCTGCGATTTACGTGAAAGCGTCGTCGGCCGATATCTGGGCCGGTTTTCCCGGGACACAGAGCGTCAACTACGGTCATGCCATCAGCGCCGATGTGGAAAGCCACCTGCGCATGGACCCGGATGTCACCCGCGTCGAACCCTACGAGTGGGTCGATGGCGAGTGGCGCTCCAGTGCGCCGGGCACCGGCAACGTGTCGGTGTACCTGTCCGGCATCGCCACCGCCGACGACGCGATGATGTTCGCGCGCATCCTGCCGGCTGACCTGCGTGCGCAACTGCGCGAGCCGGGCGCGGTGATCGTCGACAGCGCCGATCTGGATACGCTGGGCGTGGACCTGCAGAACAACCGTGCCTGGATCAACGGCAAGGCCGTGCGTGTGGTCGCCGCACAACCCGGCCTGCGGGGTCTTGGGGGTGTCAACGTGCTGGCCTCGCTGGATACTGCGCGCGCCATTGCCGGCACCGATCCGCATGAAGGCAGCACCTATTTCGTGGCGGGCCTGCGCTCGCCGGAGCTGGCCGATCGCGTACGCGATCGCCTGTCGGCCTCGATGGGCCAGGCCACGCCGGTCGAGTTCTGGACGGCGCCCGAGTTCGCCAGCCGCTCGCAGCGGTACTGGCTGTTCGATACCGGCGCCGGCATCGCGGTGCTGTTCATGGCGGTCATCGTCTGCTTCGTCGGCGCGGTGATCACCAACCAATCGTTCGCCTCGGTGGTGGCCGGTTCGGTGCGCGAGTACGCCACGCTCAATGCACTCGGTGCCGGTCGCTATGCGCTGGCGCGGGTGGTGTTCGAGCAGGCGCTGCTGATTGGTGGTGTGGGCATGTTGCTGGCGGCGGCGTTCAGCACCGTGGTGCTGTTGATCGCGCAGACCCAGCGCGTGCCGGTGCAGCTGACGCCGATGGTCATCCTCGGCTGCGTGGCGCTGGTCGCGGTGATGGCCATGCTGTCGAGCATCATGGCGGTACGCAGCGTCGTCCGCTCCGATCCATCGTTGCTGTTGCGCTGAGGGCTGGCCGATGACATCCACGCGCGCCGTTGCGCCAACTCTGCAGGCCGACGCACTGGAGAAGGGCTTCCTGTCCGGCGATGTGCAGGTGCCGGTGCTGCGAGGCCTGTCACTGGACATCTATCCCGGTGAACTGACCCTGGTCTCAGGACCGTCCGGCTGCGGCAAGAGCACGCTGTTGTCGCTGCTGTCCGGCCTGTCGTCGCCCGATGGTGGCCGCGTACATGCGCTCGGCCAGGATGTGGGGCACATGAGCCGCAGCGAGGTGGAGCGATTCCGGCTGCATCATGTCGGGTTCGTGTTCCAGGGCTTCAATCTGTTCCCGGCGCTGACCGCGCTGGAACAGGTGCAGCTGCCCTTGGGCTACCGGGGCATGCGCAATCGCGATAGCGAACCGTTGGCGCGCAGAGCACTGGAAGAGGTCGGCCTGGGCCATCGCAGCCATATGCGCCCGGCGCAGCTGTCCGGCGGAGAGAAGCAACGCGTGGCGGTGGCTCGCGCCTTCGCCAAGTCGCCGACGCTGATCTTCGCCGACGAACCGACCAGTGCGCTGGATGCCGAGAATGGCCAGCGCGTCATCGACATCCTGCATCGTTACGCGCGTGCACATGGCGCCACTGTGCTGTGCGTGAGCCACGATCCACGCCTGATCCGGCATGCCGATCGGGTGATCGCCATGGAAGACGGCATGGTCCGTGATGACCGCCGCCAGAATGAAACCGTAGAGTCCGCCCCATGATCAGAACATCGCACCTGTTTTCGCTCGGCCTGGCTTTGTCCGCAGCGTTGCTGCTCGGCGCCTGCGCCAGGGAGGCGTCTGCGCCTGCAACCGCTCCTGCGGGCAAGACCGGCGATGCCGCCAACAAGGTCGCCGTTGCGCGCGGCATCATTGATGTGGAGGGTGGGCTGATTGCGCTCGCACCGCCGATGGACGGCTCGATCAGCGCAGCGCCGGTGAAGGAGGGTGCGCTGGTGAAGAAGGGACAGCTCCTGCTGTCGTTGGATGGTGCATTGCTGCAACAGGAGGTGGCGATGGCCAGCGCCGATCTGGCCTTGGCCAATGACCGGTTGAAGGGCAGCCAGGCGCAGTTGCGCGAACTGGAGCGTAACGCCGCCCGCCTGGCCACCGGCGCCAGCGAAGGCGTGTCGTCCAACCAGCAGGCTGACGCGGCCAAGCAG
Organism: Stenotrophomonas maltophilia; assembly: GCF_023518235.1. Classification (NCBI taxonomy): domain Bacteria; kingdom Pseudomonadati; phylum Pseudomonadota; class Gammaproteobacteria; order Lysobacterales; family Lysobacteraceae; genus Stenotrophomonas; species Stenotrophomonas maltophilia. The sequence goes on along the minus strand of NZ_CP090423.1, from coordinate 1,788,260 downwards.
CAACTGGCGAGTGTGCGCGTCGACGTTGACGTGGCCGCTGCGCAGGTCGACATGGCCCAGCACAAGCTGGAGCACGCCAAGCTGAAACTGCAGCAGATGTCGCTGACCGCGCCGGACGCCGGCACTGTGGTCGGCCAGGTGCCGGGCCCCGGTGCATTCGTGCGGGCCGGCAAACCGGCGATCTCGCTGCTGCCGGCGCGCCCGCTGCAAGTGCGCGCCGAACTCAGTGCCGCCTACGCCGATGCGGTGCAGGTGGGCATGCAGGCCACCGTGGTGCCGGACAGCGATGGCGCCGGCAACGCCGCCCCGCTGCCACTGGCGCGCGTGGTGCGCATCAGCCCGGTGTTCGCGCAGGCGCGCCTGCCTGAAGACGCAGGCCGTGGCGTAGCCAAGGTGGTGGAGTGCGTGCTCGAGTTCGATGGCGAGGCCAAGGCGCGCTTCGGCCAGCACGTGCGGGTGGAGTTCCGGAAGCAGGCGCAGTCAGCGGCTGAGCCAACGCCGTAGCCGAGGGCAGGCGGAGACTGGCTCGATCACAAGCAGCGCCAGCAGCAAGGGTGCGCAGGCGGCCAGCAACCAGAGCATGTGCACGCCACGCACGGGCGATTGATGCATGGCCGACGCGCCCCACAGCAGGGTCCAGCCCAGCCACGGCAGGATGCCGATCAGCATGCGCAGCCACAAGCGATGGAATCGCCAAGCTTGCACCATCAGGCCCAGCGCGACGTTCTCTTCAGCGATGATCAGTGCGAAGGTAATGACTGAGCCGGTGGGGTAGGGCCCTGTGCCGGAGTCGGTGTGGTGCAACTGCCAATGATCGGGTTGAAATCCTGCATGGACGAGCGCGCAGAAAGGCAGCGGCCAGATCAATGATGCGAGCAGCCAGAAGACATGGGAGTCGCGGAGTGCGTTGGGCAGGAGCACGACTCGGGCGTTCTTCGCTGTCGGACACTCAACCTTGCCGCTCAGGTCGGTAGCAATCCATGCAAGAGATCCGAAAATGAGCTGGCGAAGCCCTTGGATCGAATGCGCTACGGAGCGGTCCTCCCGGCCTTCTTCCCGTCGCGAATTCTTCGCATGAGACTCACCGCCGACACCAGGCACAGCGCCAGCAGCAGGCCGACGTCCAGCAGCAGCAACCACAGCAGGTGCATGCCGTGCACGGGCGGTTGATGCATCGCCGACAGCATCCACGGCACCGACCATGCCAGCAGCAGGACAAAGGCGATCAGCAAGCGCAGCCACAGGCGTTTCAACCGCCAGGGCCGCACGATCAGCGCGGCCACCACCAGTTCAACGGTACCCAGCAGCGCGAACAGGACCACGGTGCTGGTCGGGTAGGGCAGTTCGGCGCCTTCCAGGCGGCGCAGCAGCCAGTAGTCGGGCGTGAAGCCGGCATTGACCAGTGCGGCGATCAGGGCGAGCCAGGTCAGTGCGACCAGCAGCCAGAACAAGCGGATGTAGCGCCTAGGCATCTGCGGTGTCCGTGCTGGGCAGCGAAGGTCCGGGTGATGAAAGGCGCCGGCTGGCGAAGATGGCAGCCAGTGTCAGCAGGCCAGGCCCGAAGGTGAAATAGAGCATGCGCAGCGGATGGTTGTGCATCAGCGTCCAGGTGGCGAAAGCCAAAGGAATTGCCAGCACCAGCAGCTTGGCCCACAGCGGTCGCAGCACGGCGATCAGCGGCTGGACGCCGATGAGCATCCAGAAGACATGGAACTGCGCGATGCCCAGGCCGATGTCGCGATGCGACGTGAAGCCGATGGTGTCGCGATACCAGCTCATGCCCAATGGAATCAGTGTCCACAACAGCAGCGCCACCAGCAGTTGCAGCAGCAGGGCGATCAGCAGGGGCATACCGCGAAGGAACATGGGTGAACCGGGCCGGGCGGGGCAGCGTACCCCACGGCGCAGGGCCATGACGGCATCGTGTGAAGACTGTTGACGACGTGAAGGAATTTGGACACAATAGCGCTCCTTCGACGCAGGTCGAATGAATCTGCGGGAATAGCTCAGTTGGTAGAGCGCAACCTTGCCAAGGTTGAGGTCGCGAGTTCGAGTCTCGTTTCCCGCTCCAGATTCTACAGGGCCCCGACAGGGGCCTTGTTTTTCTCCCGCCACGGCAAGGCGGGGCACGTTGAGCCACAAGGCTTTGCGCGCAGTCAGAAAGGTGAAATCGCTGGTGTGTGTTCCGGATTTCCGGTACCATGTCGGCTTATGCGGGAATAGCTCAGTTGGTAGAGCGCAACCTTGCCAAGGTTGAGGTCGCGAGTTCGAGTCTCGTTTCCCGCTCCATGTTCCGACAGGCCCCATCTTGGGGTTTTGTCTTGTCAGGGCTACGTTCCTGACGCGCAGTACGTTGGCCTCATGGCAGAGTGGCTATGCACCGGATTGCAAATCCGTTTACAGCGGTTCGATTCCGCTTGAGGCCTCCAATTGAAAAGCCCTGACTCCGGTCAGGGCTTTTTTGTTTTGTCCGGATGCCGCGCTCGTGCAGCACTTGTCGATCGTCGACCTACGGCTGCGCCTGCATCGCGCAAGCGTCCAGCAATGGCAGCAGGCCGTGCGTACTGAATGTGTTGCGTGCAACGCTGTCGCGCGCGGTAATGTGCTGGCCACCGGCACGGATCTGTTCGAGGATCACGGCGGTGTCGCGATCCAGGATGATTCTTCGATCATTTGCTTCCGGATGAGCATCCACCCTTACACCGATCCCGGTGTTGCCGACCTCACTGAATGACACGCCGATGGTGGGCGCCAGCCCCGGCTCGAAGATGAAGAATGGATAGGGGCGTGACGGGGCACGCGGAAAGATCGCGCATCTGCCGGCACTCTCGTCGGTGGCCTCCTTCCGCACCAGAGTCCACGCCGATGATGCGCCTGCGGGCGTACCGTCCTCTGCGCGAACCGGTTGCATGCCGAGAACGGCAACGATGGAGGCGGCCGTGATGAGCAGGAGGTAGCGATGCATGACGATCCTTGTCGTGGCGGCAGGCGATGGCCGCGGCCGAGTGGGCGTGCAGCATAGCCCGGCGGGTGCCCACAGGCCTGCTTTTCAGTCTCATTTCCCCACGACATGGCAAGGCGCTATGGTCAGGTTCCAAGTCTTAGGGAGCTGCAATGGCGAGCAAGGACATGAACGACCGTGGCATGCAGCCGGCAGGCCGGCAATGAACAAATCCTCTGCGGAAGTACGCTGGCTGACATTCCGGCTGATGAACGGCCAGTCGATCGGGCCGGACCGTTTGAAGGACGGATGGGTGGTCGCATCGGAAACCCGCCATTGCGGCGTGCGCCGCGAGGCCATCGAAGGTGCCGGCGTGGTCTACGCGCTGTATGCCCCGGCCAACCTGGCCTCGCCGCGACGCGCGGAAATGCGCATGCGCGAATTCCTGATGAGCTCCGGCTACACCTTCACGATGGGCACGCTGGGCGGCTGAGGCCGCCCGCTACCGGTTACGGACGCACGGTAAGGGCCTGGGCAAGCGTCCCGATCGGGCCGCGTGCATCGTGCAGCACCGTGCTGGTCAGGCCCAGGCCCTGCTGGCCGAACGACACCGGGGTGTCAAAGCCCAGCCATTCGCCTTCAGGCACGCCGAACAGGTGCGCGGTCAGGTCCAGGTTGGGGAAGGCCACAGTCCTGGGGTCGGCGCGCACCGCCATGCCGTTGGACAGGTCGAACTTGGTCGGCAGGTAGCGGGTGTCACTCAGTCGTTCGAAGAAGGCCATCGTGTGCGTTGCTTCAGCAGGGAGAGACGGCGGCAGGGGCGCTACCGGTCTCTGTATCGTAAGCGTTTGCCAACGTGGCGGGCTGAGCCGGCTCCCGCAGGAGCCGGCCGGACGCCGGTCAGGGAGACGGGCAATCCGTTTCACGGCACAGGCGGTACTCGGCGTCGCACTGCTCGGAGGTCTTGCCCAGCGGTCCATGCGTCGCACGCAGGCATTGTTCGTACTTCAGCGTGCAGAAGTCGCAGGAATCTGCGGCGAAGGCCAGGCCGGTCACGGCCATGCCAAGGAGCATCACGGTCTTCAAGGTCGTCTTGATCATCACGTCAGTCCTTTGTCTGCCCGTCAATGGGCCAGGCCACCATAGCAGTCGGTGCCGCGCTGTCCCGCCGCACTGCGGCGCGATGCTGCGCTCAGCGCTGCACCGCTTTCAGCGCCTCGACGACCTGGGCATCGGAGAAGCCACAGTGACCTTCACCCACCGCAGGCAGCACCTGCGGCAACGGCGCAGCGCCGGCACTCTTGGCCAGTTGCGGATACAGCGTCTGCATGTGCGGCACGATGGTGGGATCGTTGTGGTTGAACTGGATCACCAGCGGCCGCTTCAGGGCGCCGGTCAGCGCCAGCGTGCTGCGCACCTTGGCCTGCGCGGCAGGCACCGCATCGAGGCGCTGCACGCCGGCATTGAATGCTGCGTCGTCACCGAAACCGCTGTAGTCCACGTTGCGGTTGCCGACCGGCAGGCCGCCGCTGCGCGTGGCCAGCTCGTGCAGGACCAGCGCATGCAGGCTGATGGTGCCGGCCAGTGCATCGGCGGAGACCTGCAACCGCTGCGCCAGCACTGCCGCGCGCGCGGGATCGCGTTGCAGGGCAAGGGCGATGCCTTGGTACAGCGCGCCCTGCGGCAGCGCTGCCGCTTCCCGCGAAACCAGGCCGCTGCGCGGCAGGCCTTCGGCGGCGGGGAAAAAATAATCGAATGCGACCAGTGTCGCCAGCAGGTCCGCCGCGATCTGCTCGCCGCTGAGGTTGGCGCCGCACAGCGAAACGCCGCCGGCGTAGTGCTGCGGGAAGCGCTCGAGGCTGCCGATGGTCACCGCACCGCCCATCGAGAATCCCAGCATCCAGGTATGGCGCACGTGCTTGAGTTCCCGCGCGGCGTGTTCGCGCAGGCGTTCGGTGTCATTGATCGCTTCGGCCACTGCCCAGCCCTGGTTGGAATACGCACTCTGCGCGACGGCGTAACCTGCGCCCAGCAGCGCTGTGGTGCTGTCATTGGCGGTCATCGGTGTGGTGCGTGGCACGCCCACGGGTTCATAGCCGTGAGCCAGCATCACCAGCTCGCCATTCCAGGTTGCAGGCACATCCAGCCGCCACGGCGCCCCCTGCAGTTCACCACTGAGTGTGCGTGGTGCCGTGGGCGGTGCCGCCAGCAACGATGTCGCAGGCAACAGCAAGGCGAGGGCTAGGGCATGTCCAAACGAGCGACGCATCGTAATCATTCCATCCGGGAATGGCGCCGAGCATAGATCGCGGCGCAACCTTGCGCGCGCTGCACTGCCGCAGGGATCGCAGCTCCACCATACGCGATGGACACGAGGATGGAGAAGGTCAGCGCGCCGGCACCGGTCCACCACAGGCAACGCGGTGCATCGGGAAATCCACCGCCTGTGCCGGGTTGTCCTGCGCGACCTCGATGCGCGCGTGCGCGCGCTGTTCGTCCAGGCGGCGGTAGCGGATGCGCTGCGGGAAGTCGTTGGCCGGATTCTCGAACACGGCCTCGGTGTCATCGACGTGGGTGGCGTTGAAATCGGTGGGGTTCTGGCCGGAGGGCAGGGCAGTCAGCACCAGACGACCATCATCGTGCTGGCGCAGCTGCATGAACTCGAAGCCGACGGTGCGCCCGTCGCGCACGCTGCGGCTGCTGCCGAACAGGGTGCCGCCGGCCAGCGTGGACCACTGCTCGCCGGCGCCTTCGGGGTGACCATCAAGCTGCCAGCATCCGGTCAGCCAGGCCAGCTGCGCGATCTTCGGCGGCGAGGCCGCCTGCGTGTGGGCGGACGCGGCCAACAGCAGCAGCGGCAGCAGGATCAGGGCGATGCGGTTCGACATCGGTGCCTCCGTGCGTGGGATGTCCGGCGTGTATAGCGCCTGATCCATCGCCAGGCCAGTGTCGCCCCATACGGCGCTGATTCCGATACGATTTGTCGTATTGAACGCCATCTGCGTGATCTGGAGTCCTGTCATGGTTGACCGCCTCGCCATCCTGCTGGAGCGTTTCGCGGTCACCGCCTCGGTGTTCCATGCCGGTGCGTTGTGCGGCATCAACAGCCTGGAGGGCGAGGACGAGGCCGGTCAGTTGCACCTGGTAAGGAGGGGGCCGCTGCATGTCCGCCACGGCCAGCAGACCGTGCAGGTCGATGTACCCAGCCTGCTGCTGTATCCGCGCCCGATGCCACACCGTTTCAGCACCGATCCGCAGCGAGGCGCCGACATGGCCTGCGCGAACCTGCATTTCGAGGGCGGCCGGCTCAACCCGATCAGTGCGGCGCTGCCCGATTTCATCTGCCTGCCGCTGGCCGAACTGTACGGCGGCAATGCGGCACTGGAGTTGTTGTTCGAAGAAGCGTTCGAGCAGCGCTGCGGGCGCGCGGCGATGGTCAACCGCCTGTTCGAGGTGGTGATGATCCAGGTATTGCGCCAGTTGATGGAGGGCGGCGAGATGCGCGGCGGCCTGTTCGCCGGGTTGGGCCATCCGCGGCTGCGATTGGCGCTGGTGGCGATGCACGAAGCGCCAGCGCAGGCCTGGACGCTGGAGGATCTGGCCGAAGTAGCCGGGATGTCGCGCAGTGTGTTTGCGGCCAGCTTCCGCGAGGCGATGGGCACCACGCCGGGCCAGTACCTGCAGGGCTGGCGGGTGGGATTGGCGCAGCAGGCATTGCGTCAGGGCCGGCCGCTGAAGCGGATCGCCGATGAGGTGGGCTACGGCAGCGAAGCGGCACTGTCGCGGGCCTTCAAGGCGCATACCGGGCAGTCACCCCGGCAGTGGCGCGGGCAGGACCGCGCCAGCGCTGCCTGAGCCTCAGCCCAACGCCAACCGGGCCAGCTTCATGCCGCCGAACAGGCCGGCCACGCCCAGGGCCACCGAGCCGCCGGCATACAGCGCGGCCAACCCATGCTGGCCACGTTGCAGCAGCAGGCCGATTTCAAGCGCATAGGTGGAGAAGGTGGTGTAGCCGCCCAGGATGCCGGTGGCCAGCAGCAGGCGCAGCTGCGGCGAGGCGCCATTGCGCAGTGCGAAGGCCTCCACCACCACGCCCATCAGCAGTGCACCGCTGAGATTGATCAGGAACGTGGACCACGGCCACGGACTGCCCACGGCCACCCGTGCGCCGATCAGGTTGCAGGCGTGGCGCAGGCAGGCGCCGACACCGCCTCCGACGAAGACCAGAAGATAGTTGTTCAGTGATTGCATCGCATGCCTCGAGAGCGGGTTCGCGGTGTTGATGGCGAACGCCGAAGGCAGGCACGGCCTGCCATCGACGAACGCCACGTTCGTCCTGGCAGGAGCCATCAGCCTTCTCAGGCGGTTATCGGGGGAGCCCCATCCCCATCGCGGCCCATGCTACCAGCGCCGGCGTGCAAGCGTCAGCGCGTTCAGGACATCGAGGTCTTCAACACCCGGGCCACCTTGCTGCGGCTGAAGCCGTCCATCAACAGCTCGAACGCCAGCAGATCGAGTGCGGCGTGGCGACGGTGGTCCATCTCCAGGCCGTTCTCCTCGACCAGGTGGCTGACCAGTTCGTAGGCGTCCTGCCAGACATCCAGATGGGCCTGGCTGGGCATGTAGGCGTTGCCGCGTTCACCGACCCCACCGCCGCTCACCCCGTACAGCAGTTCGCGCGCGTCCAGCTTGGCCGCATCGGCGATGCGGAACAGCTGTTCGGCCTTCACATGGGCTGGGCTGACATGGTCGTTGAGCCAGTTGCTGATGGTTGCCGTCGTTGAATCGGCGGCACGGGCCAGATCGGCCGGGCGCGGGTGCCCGGCTTTCTTCATGGCAATGGCGAGTCGTTGGCCGAGAGTATTCATCTATGCAAGCCAGCTTAACGCCTGGATCGTAAAGAGGCCTTGTCGCAAGAATCGGTCTGATTAGCAGAAGGACCGATCATGACTGGATTCTGGAGCAAGCGGCAGGTGCGCGACCGGCTGGGCTTCCATACGGACGCCGAACTGGCGCACTTCTTTGGCATAAGCCGATCCGCAGTGTCGCAATGGCCCAAGGATGGCCCGATTCCTGCGTTGCGGCAGTACATCCTTCATCAGCAATACCCGAACCTGTTCCCGGTCGTCGAGGCCGCCGAACCCGAATTCGAGTGAGCTACGCCACAAGATGTCGTCTTTAGCGCGCTAAGCGTGAAACGCAAAGCATGCTTAGCAAAGTAGAGAAATTCGATGGAACTGGCTCTGCCCATTGGCAGTGCCTACTGAATTGGGGCCACCGGGTGACGGGCGTCGTGTCGGGTCTGGCCCATCCGGAGCCATGGTGCTTCCGTATGCAGTTTTGTGAACGATTAATAATTTCGATCACGAAAGCGAGCGGATGTAATTGACCTGTCGTGAAATCTATGACTAATTGGAGTCAACCGGTCGTGAAACCCGGGAGTCTTTCAGTAGCACGCAAGTGAGTCGGTAGACCGTCAACGATGCAGAACAAGTCCAACGGAGGTCGTATGGAATACGGCATGCATGGCTTGGCTGAACGGGTACGCCGCGAACTGGAAGCCAGCTATCACAAACACGGATGCGGTCCGGCGTTCTGGGATACCTACCAGCAGGTGCTGGACCGCTTGGTTCCGCAGGGGACCGAGCGTACCGAGGTCACCAACGAAATGGCGCTGATCATCGAACAGCTGGGCATCGTCCGACGTGCGCAGCTGGTTCCGCCGCACGCCAACGGGTCGCTTTGAAGCGTTGATTCAGAGCAGGCGCCAGGCGCCCCAGGCCAACAGCGCCAGCAGCATCGACAACAGAACCAGGGTACGGGGCCGCCATCCGCGCCGCGGCTGTCCTGCCATCGCCTGTGGACTGCAGTAGCGCACCAGGCCGGGACCGAAACCGGCCTGGTGCTGCTGCTGTGCGCAAGCTTCCAGGCAGGCGCCACAGGCCAGGCAGTCGGCCTGCGGGCCCTGGCGGATGTCCAGCTGCATCGGGCAGGCGCGGACACAGGCCAGGCAATCGGTGCAGTCGCCCAGCCGGTTGTCGCTGAAGGTCGGCGTCGGCCCGGCCAGCAGCGGGTGCGCTGCACGGAATACGTAGTCCTGTGCGGTGGTCGGGTCGAGCAGGCCGCGACCACGGCCGAGCACGCCGCCCAGACCGGACGGGCGGGGCCCGCGCGGTTCCCCGCGCCGGGCGTCATACAGCATGCGCGGCGTGTACGGGTCGGTCAGCAGCGGCTGTGCGCGCGCGAACGGGCACAGCGAGCGGCAGACCTGTTCGCGCAGGAAGCCTGCATTGCCCCAGGTGGCAGCGGCGTAGAACAGCACCCAGAACGTTTCCCAGCCGCTCCATGCAGCGCGGGGCAGGGCGGTGACCAGTTCCGCGATCGGGCTGAACAGTCCGACGAAGGTGATGCCGGTCCAGAGTGACAGCAGCGCCCAGGCCAGTTGCGTGGCCGGGCGCGTGGCCTGGGCCGGCAGCAGCCGGCCCAGGCCGTGGGCGATCCAGTCGAAGGCGCGCCGCCACAGCGTCTGTGGGCAGGCATGGCCACACCACACCCGCCCGGCGAGGTGGGTGAGCAGGGCCAGGCCAACGGCCAGCACTGCCAGCAGGCCGATCAGCACGCCGACGTCACCGGGCCAGAGGGTCCAGCCGAACAGGTCGAAGCGTCGCGCATTGATGTCCAGCAGCAGGGCCTGGCGACCGTCCCAGCGCAGCCACGGCAGCGCGTAGAACAGCACCAGCAGGGCGGCACTGAGCGTGCCCCGCCAGTGCCAGGGACGGGATGCAATGGCGCAGGTCGTGTTCATCCCAGCGGCAGCTCGTCGTCGTCGTCGCTGGGCAACGGTCGTTGCAGGTACCAGGTGACGGCGCTGGACAAGGCGGTCACCGCCCAGAACATGAAGAAGCCTGCGGTATAGCCCAGCTCGCGGCTGATGGCCGTCCCCGGGAAGCTGATGGCCTGCAGCCGCAGCGGATCGACGAAGGCAAAGAACACCACGCTGGCCAGGCCGGCGGCGATGAAGCTGGGCCAGAGGATGGCGCCCCAGTGCTGGATCAGTTGCTGGCGGCGGTTGGGAGGAGGTCTGTTCATGCTGTCCCGGATCGAAAAGTGGGCGGCGCGTATACTTCGCCCAGGTTGGTGCCGCATCCGCAGGGCATGCTTCCTGCAAGCATGGCAGCCTAGGTGCAGCCGAGTGCGCCGACATTGATCTGGATCAACGGCGATGCTGCTCTGCTGCGGCACACTGCCGGCACGCCTTGGGTACCCCGATGAACGCAACACCGCCGCCTGTCCTTCCTGTCGCCTCACCCGAGCTGTGCACCGAGCAGGAAGTGACCCGCCTGGTCCACGACTTCTACGCCCGTGTGCGCGAAGAGGAACGATTGGGTCCGGTGTTCGAGGCGCACGTGCATGACTGGCCGGAGCACCTGGCGCAGCTGGTCGACTTCTGGTCGGCGATGCTGCGCGTCACCCGCCGCTTCAAGGGTTCGCCGATGTCCAAGCACATGGCCATCGAACTGGACAAGGACCTGTTCGACCGCTGGCTGGTGCTGTTCCGGATCACCACCGCCGAGTGCGGCAACCTGCCCATGCAGGAGCTGGCCAACGACGTGGCCGCGCGCATCGGTGACACTTTCTGGAAGCGCTACCAGATGCTGCGCTGGCCGCAGGTCGGGCTGCCGGTGCTGGGATTGCCTGGCCAGGATTGATCTGGGTCAAGGCGCCGCCGTCCGTCCGGCGCGATGCTGGCGGCATGGACACGTTCTCTCCCGCTGCCGGCGGCCTGGCCTGGACCTTCGACCCCGATCTGCTGCGCCGGCACGACCGGCCCGGGCCGCGCTACACCTCGTATCCGACCGCGCCGCACTTCCATGAGGGCTTCGACGCCCCGGCGCTGCGCCAGGCAATCGCCGACAGCAACCGGCAGGCCCGGGCCTTGTCGCTGTACGTGCATGTGCCGTTCTGTTCCAGCCCCTGTTTCTACTGTGGGTGCAACCGGATCATCACCCGCGACCGGGGGCGCGGGCACAGCTACGTGTCGCGTGTGCTGGCCGAGGCCGATCTGCTCGCATCGCAGTTCGAGGACGGCCGCGAAGTGATCCAGCTGCACCTGGGCGGCGGCACCCCGAACTTTCTCGATGCCGACGCGATGACCACGCTGGTGGAAGGTCTGCGTCGCCGCTTCGACTTCAGTGATTCGTCACAGCGCGATTTCTCGATCGAGCTCGATCCGCGCTTCATCGACGCCGGTGACGTGGCCATGCTGGCACGGCTGGGCTTCAATCGCGCCAGTCTGGGCGTGCAGGATTTCGATCCGCAGGTGCAGGCATCGATCAATCGGGTGCAGGGCGTGCGCCAGACGCTGGATATCCTGCGCGCCTGCCGCGATAGCGGCATGCGCTCGGTCAATGTCGACCTGATCTATGGCCTGCCCGGACAGACCCTGCAGGGATTCGGCCTCACCCTGGAACAGGTGTTGGCGCTGCGCCCCGATCGCCTGGCGGTCTACGGCTATGCGCACCTGCCGCATCTGTTCCGCGCGCAGAAGCAGATCGATGAAAGCCGCTTGCCCACCCCGGAAGACAAGCTGGCGTTGCTGGGCCTGGCGGTGGAGAGGCTCTCGGCGGCCGGCTACCAGTACATCGGCATGGATCATTTCGCGCTGCCGGAAGAGGATCTGTCGCGCGCGCAGCGGGCCGGGCAGCTGCATCGCAACTTCATGGGTTACACCACGCACGCCAATACCGATCTGTTGGGGCTGGGCGTCAGTGCAATCAGCCACATCGGTGCCAGCTACAGCCAGAACCCGCGTGATCTGGCGTCGTGGGAGGAAGCAGTAGACCAGGGCCAGCTGCCGGTCTGGCGTGGCGTTGCGCTGAGTGCGGATGATCAGTTGCGCGCGGAACTGATCCAGCAGCTGATGTGCCAGGGCGAAGTGGACCTGCATGCGCTGGGCCAGCGCCATGGCATCGATGCCGGGCAGTACTTTGCCGAGGATCTGCGCTCGGTCTGGCAGTTGCAGGCCGATGGTCTGGCCGAGTGCCACGACGGCGTGGTGCGTGCCAGCGAGCCGGGACGGCCGCTGCTGCGGCTGCTGGCCATGTGCTTCGATCCTTACCTGCGCAGCGCGCACGAACAACCGCGCTATTCGCGTGCGATCTGAGCGTTTGCCGGTTCCCCGTGCGATGTCCCGAAGCGCGGACACCCTGCTGCGTTGCCATGTTGGTGCCCGGAGCCGGAATCGAACCGGCATGACCTTGCGGTCGGCGGATTTTAAGTCCGAACCATAATCCTTGTGGCACAAGTGTTGTAGCCTGATTCCCGCTCCGCAATGGGTCGGTTTGCAGGCGCCTGAAACCATTGGGGCACTTGGGGCGGATACGGATTGCGGAGCGCAGTCTTAGCGCGTCGGCGTGGACTTGTGCCCACGGCGTTTGCGCGTGTAATGCTCGGTCATCGAGACCGTAGTGTGCCCGAGCTGATGCTGGGCTTTGCGGATATCGCCCGATGAATCAGCCTTGTCGGTGGCTGCCTTGGCGCGAAGGTCGCGAAAGTGGATCCCGTCGACATCAGCGCCAACAGCTGCACGCGCTGCTGCCCAGATTTCGCTCATCCGCCGGACGCTCACGGGCTTCCCTCGCTCGCCAATGATCAGGCTGCTACTTCGAACCTTCCGACCATCCTTCCGCCGCCTGAGTCGTTCCAGAAGCTGCTCCAGTTCGCCCTCAACCGCGATCCGCAGTTTCGTCTTGGTCTTCCCTTGCCGGATGTGAATTGCGCCATCCCGGACGTCCTGCTCGGTCAAGCTCAGCACATCGGCCGGCCGCTGGCCGATCAGATATGCCAGGTCCATGGCGTCCTGAAGTGACCAGTGGGCAACCGCGCGCATCGCCTCGAATTGGTCATCCTCGATGTAGATGTCCCGGCCCGTTTCCTTGAATCCTTTGATGCCGGCGCATGGGTTTGGCAGTGCGGTGTATCCCTTGTCGCGCGCGAAGTTCCAGATGTGCGACAACAGCGCCTTCTCGCGGTTGGCCCGCACCATGCCCTTGCCGCTCTTTGTGCGCCAGGTCATGTACTTCCGAACCGTCACCGGTTGTATTGCATCCAGCGGCGCCGGCGGGTCGTCGAAGTATTCCAGCAGCTTGGTCAACTCTTTGGCGTTGTCCAGCTGCGTGCGCGGTGCCTTGTGGATGATCACCTCCTTCCGGTAGGCCTCGCTCACGTGGCGGAAGGTGATGACGGCCACGGCCTGGGCCTCGCGGGTGCCCTCCAGCTCGGCCCACTTCTTGATCGCCAGCGCGTAGTTGCTGCCCAGCGGCAGCTCCTTGCGCGGCTTGCCGCCCAGGTCGTAGTAGTAGTGCACCACGCCCGACTTCTGTTTGCGCGGCCGGAACCGCGGAATCGCGCCCGGCTTGTTCGGCTTCCGCCCCATCGTCATGCCGCCTTGTTCGATTTCCAGACAGCGACGACCGTCGCCTTATCGGTTTCCACGTCGCTATCCCCTTCGAGGGTGGCCCACAGTACGCGCGGCCAGCCGTCCAGACCCTTGAAATGGGGGATGCCGTTCAGCACCAGGAACGCAAGCTGACGATCCTTGTACGGGGTGTCGCACAGTTCCCGCATCGTTTCCCGGGACAGGCACAACGCCCCCGCGCCCGGGGCGGCCTTGTTCTTCTTGGCCATGGTGTCCTCCTTCAGTTCGTGGCCAGCGCAGCGCGCAGCTGCTCTGTGGCTTGGTAAATCTGGCCCCGCAGGCGCAGTACTTCAGCGCGCAGGCGGATCACTTCATCGGCCGCGACCACCAGCTGCTCGCGCAGCACGTCCTTTGCCGGCTGCTTCATGCGGCGTGGTTCGCGGGGGAAAAGCTGGGGGTTCATCGTCGCTCCTTGTGCCGCACGGAAGGGTCGAGGCCATAGGTGTCGGCGAGGGCGCTGGTGAGCCGGTACGCCGTCGCGCGACTCACTCGGAACCGGGCGATCACCTCTTCGATGGTCGGAAACTTCTCCTGCTCGTGCGCCCACTTCATGAAGAGCATGATTGACCGCATGTAGCCGTATCCCGCGAGGTCATGCTTGATCCTGCGGACCTTGACCACCGGCGGCATCGAGGCGTCGGCGGAGAAGTCCCGCGCGCCGAGTCCCATAGACGGTGAGAGGTTCATGCGAACAGGTCCAGTTGGGCCGGCGTGGCCGGCGGTGGTGCGGGTTCATCACGCAGCAGATCGGCCATGCGAAACGTAACGGCCCACGCGTCGGTATGTCGGATCAGGTACTGGTTTTCCTGGCACACCGAGATCTTTCCCGCCGAGATCAGGTAGCCGGCGTGCGCCGGTCCCGTGAATCCCTCGAACTCGATGCGCAGGATTTGGTCCCGGCGCCAGCCGGCACGCAGCTTTCGTTCGAGGATCGAACGAGCGAACGCCCGCAACTGATCGGGCGCCATCACGCTGCGCACCTCCGCCAGCACCAGCGCAGCCCATTGCGCGCGGCGCGGCATGCGCGGCTGATCGCCCACAGGGTGGCGATGCCGGCCAGGAACGCGGCCAGGGCGAACACGTGGACCATTGCAGCGGTGAGCAGCTGGTCAGCCATTTCCGAATCCTTCCTCACGCCTCGCCGCTGCACCATCGGCCACACAGGTGGGGCAGTAGTCCAGACGGTCGTGATTCTTCCAGCCGTACTCCCGTATGCGGCGACGGCACTCGGCTGCCGACTCATTGGGCGCGTCCGCAGTCTCTGTCTCGCCGCACCCGTCGCAGGTGTACTGCAGCCATTTCTCGATCATTTGCCCACCACCTCGCTGTCTACCTGGCGCGCGTAGTTCGGTGCGAAGTGCTTGGTAACGCGCCAGTCGATCGCTTCGACCGGCCCGCCTTCTCCTTCCCGGGCCAGGCGCTTCGCTTCGGCAGCGCTACGTGCTTCGACGTGAAAGAACTGCACGGCTTGGAACGGCATTTCCACGAGGTACTTAGCCATTGCCCACCGCCTTGCCGTCGAGAACACGGCGCGCAGCCTGCAGGTCTACGTCGTTGGCTTCCATCACATCGACCGGATCGCAGGTGCCGCCGAGGTCTTTGATGCGATCCCTGCCAGATTCAAGCAGGCGCACATACGCGCGATACAGGGCCTTGAAGTCGGCCAGGTCCACGGCCTGCGCGGGCGGGGCGGCGGCGTTGCCCGGCAGCGGCGTGTCGAAGTGCAGGGCGTTCTTTGCCTCCTGCTTGGCCCGGATCTTCGCCATCACCTCCGGATGGCTGATGCGAGCAAGCTCGGCGTGGCCGTGGACGTGCATGTCCAGGCCTGCCACCCAGCAGTAACCGGCGAGCGTGACCATCACCCCGCCGACTTCTTGTGCAGGATCGCCAACCGGACGACTGAACACGTAGTCGACCAGCGTGGGCACGCGCGCCTTGTCGTAGCCGTGAGCCTGCAGCAGCTCCAGCACTTCCTCCAGCAGTCGGTCGCCGCGCTCGGTCATGTTGCTGTAGAGCGACGGCAGGAAGCACTGGCCCATCCATTCGGCCACGCCAGCCTGGAAGGTTTGTCCCACCGGCTGTCGGGCGGCGAGGGCTGCTTCCAGCAACTGCAATGCGTGGCGCGCCTCGATGTGGATGTTTGCAGCGTCCAATCTGCTGATGGAATAGTCCTCCGGCCTGCACAGCCGCATGATGCTGCGAAGGTTGGCGCCGATCATTCCCAGAGCATCCTGACCACCCGGGGAGGGCTGGGCGGAGAGGGCGGCTTCGATGGCTCGCAACGCGCGCTTGTCGGAGTCAGTCAGCGACTTGTGATTGATGCGAATGGCCTTCGCCTTATCACCGTCGTCTCGGTACTGCGCCGCGAGTAAGGCGCGCGCCGCGTCGGACGGCATCACCTGCACCCTCCCACCGGGCCGCACGTCCGCCAGGGTCTTCTTGTCGTTGCTCATGCCTGCATGTCCTTGCTGTTGGTGGAGCGCGCGCCGCGCGCCCTGGCTTCAAGTTGCTCGGCAACGCCGAGGTAGTAGGCGTGCCGTTCCAGACGGATCGATTCGGGGAACTGGAAGTGCCTCAGCGACTCTTCCGCCTGCACGCGCCAGGCGGCTGCCTCGCGCGCTGGGTCGTCGTCGAAAATGTCCATCTGGACCGGCTTGGCCATGGATCAGTGCTTATCGACCGCGCGATGGCGGCTGTAGCCCATGCCTTCGATGGGGATCCCGCACCAGGTGAGGGTTGCGCCCGGGATCGGCTCCGGCTTCGCATCGCGCCAGGGCTGCGTGGAGCCGGCCTTACGCTTTTCCTGCCACTCTGCCTTCGCCTTGGCGCGGTGGGGCTTCTGCATGCGCGCGAGGATCCGGCGCACGCAGTGCTTGAGGTCTGAGGACTGCAGCACGATGCGCGGAGGCCGATTGCCTTTGGCTGTCGTGTAGCCGGAGACGAAGCCGGCGACCTGTTCGCGGATAAGTTCGATGCGGGGCAGCTCGCCGTTTTCCTTCTTGGCGAACTCGGGTTCGTGCTGGAAATCGACAACGACGGAGTCGGTCATGGCGGATCTCTGGGGAATAGGTTGCCGGCTGTGTGGAAGTCCCGCCGGCTTGGGAGGCCGGTTGCGCCGGCCGGGCGGTTGCTCAGTGCGTGTCGTCGGCGGGCATGGCCCGGCGGCGGCGCTCGTCGGTGCGGCGCTGCATTTCGGCTCGGAAGGCAGGCCAGCCGCGGCGGGCGTCGTTCCAGCCGTGCCAGCCGAAGTAGGCGATGCCGGCCAGGGCGATCAGGACGAAGGAGGCGGCGCCGGTGTAGATGGCGCGCGCGAGCAGCGCCATCAGGGCACCGACGATCACGGCGCAGTAGAAGGGCAGGGCCAGGTGGCGCATTACTCGGTCTCCTGTTCGGTGGTCGGCTCGGCCGGTGCGGGCGCCGGTCAGACGGGCGGGGTGATGGGCGGGATGCCGACGGCCATGGCGGCGAAGAAGTCGTGGTCGGTCACGCGGCAGCGCCTTTGACGCGGGCGAGGGCGGCATCGAGTTCCGCAGTGCGTGCGTGGATGATCGACTCCGGTCCGCGCATGTGCTGCATTGACATGCGTGCTACCCGAGCCGCCTCGATCAGCTCGGTAAACGCGTAGCGCAGCGAGTTAACCTCGCGATACTCGGCTGGGTCACCGGAAGCCGCCCGTTCGCAAAGGGTGTCCAGCACGGCCAGCACATCGACAGGGGCGGTCATGCAGCACCTGCCTGCGCGCGCGCTGCCGTCGCCGGCTCTTCGACCTTGCGATACGGGTACTTCGCCGGGAACGGCTTGATGTACTGCCCGAAGTGTTTGCCCAGAGACTCCGAGTCGCGGAACGCAGCGAACTCTGCTGCATCGAAGTTGGCGTAGTGGTACAGGCTGCCGGGTCCGATCACGCCTCCACGACGGCTGGTGAAGCGGATTGCCAAGGTGCTGGTCTCTGCATCGTGGCCGATGCTGTGAATCTGGGAGGACTCGACGTCCTGCATGTCGATGCGGATTGCCATGGTGGTCTCCTTCGGAATAGGGGCCGGTCTTTCCCGACAGTCAGCGGCGTTGCATCCGCATCACTCGTTCACCCATGAGCTTTCGCTGGGGCGGGTTACGTCTCCCGCGCGGCCCGCTGCTGCAGCAGCCCCGCCGTGTAGGTTCGATCAGGCCGCGAGCGGATAGCTCTGGCCGTTGGCTGCCGATTGCAGGACGCGGATTGCGGCGGCGAGGATCGCCGGCACCTGGTCGGCGGCGTAGAGCTTGGCCCCGCGTTCGGTCGCCACCGGATCGAAGCCGAGCCGACGCAAGCCATCTGCATCGATCTTGAGTGGCGCGATCAGATCCACGATCTCGCCGAGCTTCAGCCTCTTTCCCTCAGCCACCCAGGGCGCGCGGTCCTCCGTCGCTACCGGATCCGGCCCTGCCTGGACGGCTGGCTGCGGCTTCGCCTCGGGCTTGGGCTCCTGCGCCGCGGTTGGCTGCGCGGCCGCAACTACCCGTTCCCGCGCGCGCTCCTCCTCCTGTTTGCGGATCTGCTCGCGCTCTGCGTCGAGGCGGGCCTGCTCCGCCAGCTGGTGCTGGGCGATACGGGCGGCGATCAGGTTGCGCAGATCCTCCGCCGACTTCGTGGAGCACAGCTGCACGCGGTCATGGAACAGAGCGGCATGGGTGCCGACCTCCATTTCCATCACGCGGATGTTGGCGCGGATCCGCTCGGCCGACTGGCTGGCATCGACCTTCGCGTTGGCGGCGACGGCATCTACCGCTTCCTGCATGCTGGCGAAAGAGCGCTTGCCCTTCATCGCGTCGCCGATATCGGCAATCAGCGCTGCCGGCATGGGGATGGCGTGCTCACCCAGCGTCTCGTTGATGGCCAGCACGTGCTGCTGCACGGCGCGGCGGGCAGCGTTGCCGATCTCGGAGCGGCGCTCGTCCTTGCGGGTCTTGACGCGCTTCTCCAGCGCCAGGCGCTTGGAGCGGGCCTCCTCAGCGATCGCGTCGATGGTCTTGAACAGCTGGTCGATGCTCTGGGTCTGGCTGAGGGCGTGCTGTTTGGCCGCCTTAAGCTGGTCCTCAATGTCGCCGCACCACTTCACGGTCTTCTCCGCATCGGCGAAGTCCTGGTCGGTGATCAGCTCCGTGCTGATGCCCTGGAACACGGCGATGGCCTGTTCCTTCCACTCGGCAAGGTTCGACGCCGTGACCATTCCGGTCACCTCAATGCGCAGTGCGGGCATCTGATCCGGAGCGCGGCCAGCGGCCACCGGCTCCGCGACCGGCGCCGGCTCGTAGGCAGCTACGTCCGCCTCGAACTGCGCCCAGCCGGCCACGATCTTGGCCCGCAGTTCCGGGTTCGGTGTGTACCAGCAGTGCCGCTCCTCGACCAGCTCGTCGCCGTCCCACTTCGAGGCCATGAACAGCACGCGCTCGGCGCCGCTGACCATGGCCTGATGCTCCATCTGCACCTGGTAGTGCAGCGGCAGGCAGGCGTCGGTGCCGTCCACCGGCATGGCCAGACGCAGGTCGTCGTTGAGCGACTTGTGCTCGAACGCCTTGTCCTCCAGCAGGGTCAGGCCGTCGAAGCTGGCCGAGTACTTGCCGTCGACACCGACGCAGGGATACAGCTCCTCGCCGATGATGCGCTCGGCCAGCGGCCGGGCCAGATCCTCGAAACGGTGGCCGTCGGCGAAGCGCTGCAGCGTCGCTGCGTCGTGCTCGATGGTCGCGCCGGTGGCGAACTCGCGCACCAGCTGACTGCGGGTCTTGTACGGGCTGCAGCCCATCATTGCCGGCGCGTCGCTGGCGTTGAAGTGGCTGGCGCGGTGGGCATGCCATTCCGGGGTGCCTTGGATCAGGTTCACGGTGCGCATGCTCAGCCCTCCACCGCAGTCTGGGCCTGGGCGTCGGCGTCGGTAGCGACGTCGCTCTGCGGTTTGCCTTCGCCATCCGTGTCGTCCTTGGGCGGGTTGCGGATCTTCTTCAGCTGGTCTGCGGTGAAGCGCGCACGCGTCTGCAGCGTGGCGATCAGGTCCTCGGCGGACTTCTTGCCGCTGGCGATGATGTCCAGCCACTTCGGCAGGTTGGCCGCGAAGTCGGCTTCGGAGTACAGCGGCAGCTGCTTGTCGGCCTGCCCCTCAATGGCGCCGCGCGCCTGCTCCCCGCTAGCAGCGCCGGCCTGAGGGATATCCATGACTTCTTCGGCGATGGGCATGCCGCGCAGGACGTCCGGGAAGACGTCTCGCAGGGCGAAGGCGCGGGCGCGCATCTGGCGCATGCGCTTTGGGTACTGGGTCCAGGGTCCGGTCTTACCCAGCAGGCCTGCCACCTTGGCGTCCTCCATGCTGAAGGTGCGTACCTCCTCGGATTCACCGCGGCGCTTGACCCGGCACACGGCCGTGCTGCCGTCGTCGGCCTCTGTGATGTACTCACACAGCGGTGAGCTGCGCACCAGCGCAATGACCGCGTCACCCCAGAGGGCAGGGCGACCGTTGATGATGGCGAGGTTCTGCAGCGCCTGCAGCGGCTTCAGG
Source organism: Stenotrophomonas maltophilia (assembly GCF_023518235.1). NCBI lineage: Bacteria > Pseudomonadati > Pseudomonadota > Gammaproteobacteria > Lysobacterales > Lysobacteraceae > Stenotrophomonas > Stenotrophomonas maltophilia. Next base: position 1,768,312 of record NZ_CP090423.1, on the reverse strand, counting down.
CCGAGCTCGGCACCCCACTGGATGGCGATCAGGCAGTTGCCGGGCTTGCCCTTGAAATCCTTCGGGACGAAGTCGCTGTCAGCGAGGTAGTCGCAGAACTGCAACGCCTGGTCAAAGGTCTGCGGGCTGAGGTCGAACTGCTGGCGGGGCTGGGTGGAAAGAGCGGTTTGCTGAGCAACGGCGTTCATCGAATGTCGTCCTTGGGGAAGTTGATGCGGGTGAGCGGAGCCGCGCGGCGAATGGCGCGGCGCTGAGCGAGACCGGTGACGAATGGGTGCCATGCTTGTCGGGCCTCAACCACGGCACGGAGGGCAAAGAACCCCGCACATGCGAGCCCCAGCACCACGAAGGAGTCGGCGCCGCGCGGGTACGCGGCCGTTGCCAGCGCTATGCAGAATCCGACCAGCATCGCGTTGAGGGCGGCGGGCACCAGTAGTGCAATCGGATGCCGGATAACGGGGCCACCGCCTTTGCCAGGTCCTGGACCAGCAGGACGCCGATGGCGCCAAGCCCGGTCGTGCAGGCAGCCATGCCCAGGTAGATCGCCAGATCTTTCAAGACTTCGAGATGCAGCTGGATGGTTTCCCGCTTCACGCTTCACCTCCAAAGGTCATGACCATGCGCGCCCGACGGCAGCGCTCGCTGATTTCGTTCTGCTTCGGGCGGGAGAAGCCCGCCTCGATGAACTCGCGCTCGACCGCCTTGACGTTCAGGCCAGCGCGACGTGCGGCCATCCGGACGGTCTCCAGCTGGTACTTCTGGCTGTCGGTCTGGATGGGGAAGAGGGCGACGGCGCTCATGCGGCACCGCCTTTGACGCGGGCCAACTCGGCACGCAGCTCGGCAATGCGGCGACGGTCTTTCGCGGCGTCACCTTGGTAGCCGGCGGCGACGCGGGCAGATGCGGCGCGGTTCGGATTGCGGGGATTGTTTGCCCGGCGCTCGAAGTACCGAGCCCGGCGGCTGGCGCCGCGCTCCAGCCGCAAGTGCCAGGCAAGGGCGTCACGCAGGCGCTGCACATCGACAGGGGCGCTCATGCCGCACGCTCCGCGTCGATCGACAGTGCGAACGGGTTGGGCAGGGCACGGTAGGTGTCGATGAGGGCCTGACGGCGCTTCCGCATGGACTCGACCTTGCTCAGGTCCATGCCGGTTTCGGAGAGCTCGTCCGGGAACCCGATCATGGTCAGGGCGTGGCGGCGTGCCGCCTCCCAGGCCATCTCTTCGGTGGCGCCAGCAAACAGCGCTGCGCGATAGGCGGTCTCCACGCCGGGCATGCCCAGGCCAGAGTTCTTCAGGTTCCCGATCAGCACCGGCACGTTCCGGCGCTGGCGGCGGACCTCGGCTTCGGGGTGCAGTTCCGTGACGGCGGCCATGGTCAGCACTCCAGGCCGAACAGGCGGTGGCCGAAGGCCAAGCCGGCCGCCGCGGCGAACACGGTCCCGGCGTACACGGCACCGATCCAGATCCACAGGGGGCGACGCTTGATGCGCATCTCGGGGTCTCCTTGCCCCAGAATTGGGGCGCAGGAGTAGTAAACACCACGTTTCCCTGTAACGCAACCGCGATGTGTACTGGTCGATATCGGTACGTGTACTGGTTAAGCTGGCGTTTATGTATCTGGAGGGGCAAAAAAAAGCCCCGCAGGAGCGGGGCCGTTACGCAGTTACCGAGACTTCAGGCTACTGAATGGTGCAGTCTCCAGCGCTGGGGAAGCCGATGACTTCGCCTTGCCCTGTGCAGCTCACGGTCACCGACTGCCCCTTCGCAAGCGCGCCGGCTGCCTCCTTCGATATCCCGTGCAGTTGCACCCACTCAAAGTCGCCCGCAGCAAGTTGGACGACCGGAGAGTCGGAGAAGTCGGACTGGATCGACTCCACCTTGCCGCTGATCAGGAGAGCCTTGCCCTTGAACTGCGCGTCCGCGGCGATTTCATTGGCGCTATAGGCTCTGTAGAGCTCTCCGGCTGTGATTGCGATTGGGCCGGCCTTGATCTCTGCCGAAGATGACTCGCTGACCGGCGATGTCCCGGACGTAGATGCTGCGGCTTTCTGTCTTGCGTCCGCTGCCTGGCCAGCAGCGCCAACCGCACCCGCGAAGAGCACGAACCCTACGAAGTACACGATTGGCGACACCACCAGCGAACAGATCAGCTGGAACACGCCCTTCATCGCGCCACCCTTGGCTATCGCGACGATCGCCAGGATGAATGCCACCAGGTTGAGCGGCCATCCCAGAAAAAGGCCAAGGCCTGGGATCGGGACCAGGAAGCAGATCCACGCGATCACGAGCACGATCCACGCTGCTTTGCCGGCAGGGTTAGCCTGCACATTCCCTGTTGCTATCGCGTTCAAATTACCCCCCATCAATGAAGTCTATCGGCCGAAACAGCGGCGTCGGCCATTGGCGCCGTTACTGAAAGCCTTCCGCACCGGGCCGCACGAGCCCTGGAATCTCGGTGAAGGCCACACCTTCCTCTCGGCACTCCTGGGCCCTTTGCATCTTCGATAGCAAGCCCAACAGCTCGGAATCGCTAAGAGTCTCCATCACGCCGTGCACATGCATGGTCTCCTGCCGTATCAGCCAGTTCAACCAGAAGAGGTTCCCGAGGTCACGGATGCGGCGATAAAGAACGTCGCGCTGCAGCGCTGACATCCTGTGTTCGTCCCCTTGGGCGCCCACGACTCGAAGAAGTCCCTCCTTCGCCCTCGGCTTCAGGCCCATGGACGAAGAAATCATCCTAGCCATCTCCTGCAGCTCCACATCGCTGATACCCATTGACCCCCTCCTCATCTAGATTGAACGTGCGCGACCAGCTCCAATGCAGCCTTGTAGGCATCCAGTTCAGTGGGAAAGCCATTGGCCCATCGATCCGCGACCATTGCCACGGCCCGATCTGACAACTCTTCCTTTTGCTGATCGGTGAGCGGGATGTTCCCGTCCAGCACGAGCCGCACCAGCTTCGTCGCGTCGCGCAGTATCTGGCGCTGTTGTCTTGCAGATTGAGACTGAACAGCAGGGGACTCTGCGCTTGAGACGAACATTGGCAGCTGGCCGTGAAGGATCCAGTCCACATTGATTCCCAGCACGCGCTGCGCATCGATCGCACCCTCCTTGGACACGCCTCGCGACTTCCAGTTGGTGACCCGTTGCTTTGACACAGACAGCGCTGCCGCCAGATCCGTGGACGCGGTGATCGGCGGGTCGAGTTTGGCGGCGGCCGCAAATAGGCGGCTGGAGGAGTCACGGAGTTCGGCCATGGGGCGATTATCCGCACCCCCACGATTCGCGGTACACGCGGGGTTGACTAATTGGCATTTCATGGTGTGTACTGTCCGCCATGGACACCCCGCACCCCGACTCCCGCGTGATCGACAGCTTGGGAGGGCCAGTCAAGCTGGCCCGCAGGCTTGGCATCGACAACCGTCAGCGCGTCCAGAACTGGAAGGCGCGCGGCATACCTGCCGATGTGCTCCTGGCGCACCCCTGGCTGCGGCGAAAGGTCCTTCTGGCCCGCGCTGAGGCCGAGAAGGCCGGCGAAGAGATGGTCCGTGCGGCGTGAATTGCTCATGGCCCGATTCCGCCCCAAAGCCACATGACCTTGCCTCCTTCTTCGGGGACGGGGCCCAGGTCGGGCAGGGGTAGGGGGCGGACCTTGAGCTCGCCATTGATTCGACGGAGCGCGAAGGCTTTCCCGCACAAGCGGACCAGCGTCACCACGCCATCCCTGGCGCTGCTTTCTGAGTAGTTCATCTCCATGGCGCAGATGCTGCGCCGGCCCACCAGCCCGATCCACGTTCACGAAACGGTCCAATGAACATCACCGACGCTGCGCATAAGACTGTAAAGGACTCACCCGGCGGCGCCGAAGCGCTGGCAACGCGTTTGATCACTACCAACGACAAGGGCGAAGAGAAGCCCATGTCGGGGGCGGTCCTTCGTAACAAGGTCAACCCGAACAACACCACGCACAAGCTGGGCTGGGAAGAAGCCAGCGAGATCATGGGGCTGACCGGTGACCACCGGATGTTGTTCGCGCTGGCGGCCGAGCACGGCTACGGCGTCCACCGCCTGGAGCTTCCGGACGAGGTCGGCTGCTTGACCAGCACCATTCTCGAGACTGCTGCGGTCAAGGGGCAGTTCGCTGAGCTGCTGCACGAATGCCTGAAGGACAAGCTGATTACCGAGAACGAGTTCTCTGGCCTGCAGACAGCTGCGGCAGCAGTGCAGTCGGCCCTGATAGTACTGATGTCCCGCCTGCGCGAGGCCAAGGGCCAGGGGCAGGTGCTTTGAGGAACGCGAACACTCCGAGCGCGTAACTGCCTATCAGATCGCGGCAGTTAGAGCGCATCGCCGCACATCTCTGCCATCACGATGAAGGCACCACAGCGAGGCTCAACCATGAATCTTCCCGCACGCAACACCGATCCCGACACCAGCCATGAGGCCGCGCGCCACATCGTGGATTCTGGCGCACGCAAGGCCCAGCAGCAGCGCGTCGCCGCGGCGGTCCGACAGCATCCCGGGCTGACCAGTCGTGAACTGGCCGACGCTACCGGCCTTGATCGCCACATGGTCGCCCGCCGGCTGCCCGAGCTTGAAGCGGACGGCGTCGTTGTCCACGGTGCGCCGCGCAAATGCCGTATCAGTGACATGCGTTGCCAGACCTGGCTGCCGGTGTTGAACGACAACGAGACGCCGCTGGCAGCCTGACATGGATCCTTTGGTCTCCCCCGACGTGGACCTGCGCGGCATGCCATTCATGCCGCTAGACGTGTCGAGACTGCGCGATAGCGAGCTGGCGATCATGGCGACCGGCGACGAGTTCAGGGCAGCCGTGCTGCTCTGGTGCGCCGCATGGAATCAGTTGCCGGCAGCCAGCCTTCCGGACAACGACCAATCGCTGGCCGCGTATGCCGGCTTCGGGCGGGATGTTCGCGGCTGGCTGGCCGTGAAGTCAGGCGCGATGCGTGGGTTCGTGCTGTGCAGCGATGGCCGCTGGTATCACCCGGTCGTCGCTGAGAAGGCCCTAGAGGCTTGGGCCGAGCGGCAGGAGTACCGCGCCGGCAAGAGCAATGAAGCCGAACGGAAGAAGCGCGAGCGCGAGTGGCGCGGCTTGGCGTTCGACGCCTTGCGCGGTGTGGGTGTAACTCCTCCCTGGAACATCAAGACCGGAGACCTGCGGAAGCTGCTCGAGCGCCACGAACTGCAGGTTTCTCTGGTCGATGCTCGAGGGAATGGGAGCAAGGCTGGGGGCGAGGAGGGCGGTCAAGACTCGGTCGATTCCGGAGTTCCGCCAGTCACAAACAATGTCACACGACCTGTCACGGTGACAGGTCACGGACGTGTCACGGCTAAGACAGGGACAGGGACAGGGACAGGGACAGGGATATCTACTCCAGATACATCACTGCAAGCCTCAGAGATTCCTGAGGGGTTCACCGCTGCGGGTTGGGCCAGCGTGCTGATGCGGGGTGCCGGTTGCCACACTGCCAGTGCCAGCCATCCCGACCTGATCGCAGCCGTGGAGGTCGAGGGCGTGCCGTTCCAGATGCTTGTCGACCTGGTCGAGGAGGGCAGGGCGCGCGCCCCGCCGCCGAAGAGCCTCTTCATCTGGGCCGTCGCCGCCGCGCGAGGCCGACACGCCGAGGGCGCCAAGCCCGTCAACTCGAGCAACGGATCGAACCATGGAACACGTCGCCTCTCACCTGCCGAACGCACCGCGCAGCTTGCCCTCGAAGGTGAACTCGCCGACGCCGCCGACGCCGCCGCCTTCCCAGGCACCGGCCACGGCTATGCGGACGCTTTGGGTGCGGATGGCTGAAATCTACGGTTTCAAGTGGTCCAGCGCATACGGCGAGAACCCGAACATCGGCGCCGCGGTGACGTGGGCGAAGGGCCTGGCCGGCTTGAGCGGCCGGCAGCTGGCCGACGGCCTGGCTGCCTGCATCGCCAGCGCAGAGCCGTGGCCACCGACGCTGCCGCAGTTCCGGATGATGTGCCTTGGCATCCCGCCGTTCGACGCCGTGCGTGCCGACACGGGCAAGCAGGACGGATTCACCCGACTGGTGTGGCAGTACCTGGATGGGCATCGCTACCGGCTGGCCAGTGCCGACAAAGCCGACAAGCTGCTGCTGGCGGCCTACAACCGGGCCAAGGAGGCCGTGATGCGCGGCGCGGAACTGCCGCCGGCGCCCGAGGCCCACATCGCGCACGAGGTGGCCCGGTCCGCACCGGCAACGCGCGAGCAGGTGGCACGGCACATGGATGACATCGCCCGTGAGCTCGGTATCGGCATGGCCGCTGATCCGCAGCCTGCAGCCGAGGAAGAGACCACTCGCGACCGGGAGGGCGTGCGCCATGCCGCGTGAGCTCCCGCGCCTGGTCCTGCAGCTGCGCGATGCAGCCGAGCCGGTATCTGAGGCGGGCTGGTACGTCTGCTACGGCTACGGCGAGAAACCCCTGGTCATCTACGCCACGCGCGGCCAGACGCAATGGCGGCTGGGAATGCGGCTGGTGCCTATCACGCACTACGCCGGGCCGCTGACGAAGAGGGAAGCAGCGTGACCTCCATTCGACCTGAAGACTGGAAGCAGCGCGGCGAAGGGATGATGACTCCCAAGCAGCAGCGCATGCTCAACGCCATCTGCGGCGACCTGGCCGAGGGCCTGTCCTGGCACGGCCAGCGCCTGACTAAGGACGACTGGCGGCACATGGTCGCCGGCACGATGCTGGGCTGGCGCCTGATGCCAGCTATCGACCGGGGGCAGGGCGCCCCCGGAATGATCATGCTCGGCGGTTCGAGCCTCAAGTTGACCAGGTCGATGGCATGCGACGCCATCACCGTGCTGGTGCAGATCGGGGACCATCCAGACGAGCAGGGGCTGCGTGCCAAGCCTGTCCGCTGGTCGGACACGGTGCTGTTGGGACTCGGGTTCAACCCGCACGATTTTCAGGAGGTTGCTAGTGCAGCTTGAACGCCCCGCGCAGCGTGTTAAGCAGGCTGCTCCAGATCCTCTTTGGTACTCGTCGGTGCCACGGAAGCAACTCAATACTGATATCCGCTGCATCCATGAAACACTGCAGAAGGATCGAAGCGCCTTCCTCGGCGTCGATGAGGTTCAGGCGACTGACCGCAATACCGGTGTTCATGATCTTGTCGCAGTTGGTATCAAGCATATGGCAAGCGTCAGCTGCATCGCGAATGATGCTGATAAGGCGGTGGTCAGGTGCATCGTGGAATTGGATTGCTTTCAGGTTCGCTCCAAGAGCCTCAAATCCATAGATATCGCCGCCAGCAGCGCTACTGCGCGCGCTCGCGCCTTGCAGAAGATGCACAGCGTGTTCTGCTTCTTGGGACGCTATCGCGATAATGCGGACATAGGTCTGGACCTTCTCACGCTTAGCAGCTCGGGCTTGATTGAAGGCCAAGCGGCCGGAGTACCAGATCGCGAGCGCGGACATGATTGCTTGGGCCCACGCAGCCCATTCGCTTTGCGTGGCACACATCGAAGGCAACAGCCAGCTGCAGTAGTTGTCCGGATCCGCCACGTCACATCCCCTGTGTCTGATCGCGCGATTGTATGCGGGAGAAATACCTAATGCACGGCAATTACCGCGACCGGGACCTGCTGGACCTGGCTTACCGCATCGAGTGCACGCTCCTCATCCCTGACGTTTGCGTGGGTGGGTACGGCGAGCCCTGCCACAGCAACCAAAGTCGCCACGGCAAGGGTGGGGCGATGAAGGCCCACGACTGCTTCTTTGCCAGTGGCTGCCGGGCCTGCCACCAGGAGTTGGACCAGGGCCGGCGCTATACCGAGGAAGAGAAGGCGCTTATCTGGCAGGCAGGCCACGAGCGCACTGTCTTGACGCTCTGGCAGGACGGGCTGGTCATGGTGGCCGCATGACCATCGTGATTGTGGTCTACGGATCGCCGGCGCCCCAAGGCAGTAAGTCGTTCAAGGGGCTGGCCAACTCCGGCCGCGCTATCTTGGTCGAGTCGTCCAAGAAAGTTCGCCCTTGGCGCCAAGACGTGAAGCTTGCGGCGGAGCAGGTGCGCGCTGATCTGGGCCTACAGGTGCTGGACGAGCCGTTGCTCGTGCGGATGACCTTCACCCTGCCCAAGCCTGCGAGTGCGCCGAAGACCCGCCGCGTCTACCCCAGCAAACTGCCGGACTTGTCCAAGCTGGTGCGGTCGACCGAGGACGCGCTGACCGATTCCGGCATCTGGCGCGACGACGCGCGAGTGGTCGAGTGCACCGCGGCGAAGCGCTACCCAGGCGAGGGGCACCTGGCCCTGGACGCGCCGGGCTGCGTCATCGAGATCAAGAGGATCGACCCATGAGCCTCGCCGCCGCTGTCCGGTTCTGGATGGGAGAGCACCCGGGCTGGCACCTCGCTTCCGAGATCGCCGACGGCATGAAGGCGTGCGGCATCAACAGAAAGAAGGCGATCAAGGCGCTCTGCAACACGGCCGACGGTGGGCTTGTCCAGGTCGCTGGCAGCCGCCGACACATGCGCTACACCATTGACCGGCCAAGCCGGGACCATACACAACAGGAGAGAGAAGATGGCTGACCGACGCGAACTGCTGGCACGGCTCAACCCCCAGACCTGCAGGTTTGATGTCGGGCAGGGCGGCGCCACGCCTTCTCTGCAGACGTCCGACATCGCCGCAGCGCTGGGAATGGTTCCGCCCGGCCTTGGCCGTGAGGTCATGGAGGCCGTCTACCTGCCGGACGGTGCAATGCGCCATCGGTCTAAGTTGGCCGAGGCAGTGCTTGCAATCGTGCGTCCAGAGTTCACCCGTCGAGCACGTGCACTGGCCGAGGCCGAAGACGATCTGAGCTTCTCCAAGGAAATGGTCAGCCTGAGCCGGCGCAGTCTGTCCGACGCCCAGCGGCGGATCCTCCGGGAGCGGGAGGCAGCGGTGGCGAGCGCACGCGCCAACGCCTGGCCGAGGAACACCTACCAGCACCTCTCGCGCATGGTCGACGCAGTAGTGGCAGAGCTGGCCAGCGGCAACCGCTGCCCCAACTGCAAGGGCACGGGACTGGTGAACGACAAGGGCTGTCCCGAGTGCAGGCGCACCGGTATCGAGCCGTTACCGGATCGTCGGCGTGCGATCGCTATGGGGACCGACTCGCCAGCCTACATGCGACGATGGAAGCCAGTTTATGAGTGGCTTCTGGCTGAATTACATCAGTCTGGCGAGGTGGCCGCTAGGCAGTTTTCTCGTGCCTTAAGCGATACAGATGTCGTCCCCAAACTGCTTGCCGCGTAGCATCAGGAGCATTGTCTTGCTGAGGCAACGCTTTGGCCTGTAGTTTTGTCAGTATCGCGAGACTTGGCCATCGGCCAAAGCCGACAAAGCCCCGCCCGAAAGCGGGGCTCTTTGCTGTACGTCACCTGCGTCTGTCATGTCTTCCTGGACGCGGCCTCTAGGCAAGCTTCGTGCTCAAGCTCGGCCTCAAGGAGGGTATCGAACGGTCCGGCTAGCCAGCCGCCCGTTTTGGTCTCGACACCAAAGATGAATTTGCCTCTCGCGTCTTTAACGATGTTGGCTACGTCGGTGATCTGTTCGTAATCACGCTTTTTCATGGTTGAGTCCCTATTGGGTGGGATGCAGACCAATTATCAGCTGCGGGTGAAATTAGTCGCTCGCGAATTCGCCTATGCCCGTATCTCCCGACCGGATCAACCCTCGCGCTCAGCCGGCAGCGGGGCGGGCACCCATCAGCAGCGTAGAGAAGTGGCATCTCGCCGGGCTCATAACCCGGAGGTCGCCCGTTCGAGTCGGGCCGCTGCTACCGCCATACTGAGGACCCCATGGTGAGCATCGAGACGGTCGCCGCCGGCATGGGGTTTTCCCCGGCGCTGGCGCTCGCGCTGGAACAGGCCTGCATCCGCTTCGGCATCAACACCGAGCTGCGGGTCTGCCATTTCCTCTCCCAGGTGGCGCACGAAAGCGGAACCGGCCGCTGGCTTAAGGAACTGTGGGGGCCGACTCCGGCTCAGTCACGCTACGAAGGCCGAAGGGATCTGGGCAACACCCAGAGCGGGGATGGATTTCGCTTTCGCGGGCGCGGCGCCATCCAGCTGACTGGCCGTGACAACTACGCCCGCTACAGCCAGACCATCTACGGCGATGATCGGGCCGTACGCAATCCGGATCTGCTGGCCAGGCTTCCGGACGCGGCGCTGGCCGCGGGCTACTTCTGGCAGCGGGACGGGATCAACGCAGTCGCAGACCTGGACGACGTGCTGGCAGTGAGCCGCGCGGTAAATCTGGGTAATCCCGACAGCAAGGGCCTGCCGAACGGTCTGGAAGACCGAAAGGCCAAACTCAAGCTGGCTAAGTCGCTCTACGCGAAAGTGGTGTCCCGATGACCGAGCCAGTGAGCGCCCTCAAGACCATCGTGGGCATGTTCACCGCTGCGGTGGTGGCGCCCGCAACCGCGGACGCTCTTCGGGAGGCCGAGCGCATCATCCTGGGCGTCCCACAGTCGGTGCTGCTGGTCGCCATGGCCGGCGCGTTGATCGGGGTCCTGCTACTGCCTGAGAAGGACGCCGAGAGGGTTGCAGCCGACGCTAATCGCCGCCGCGGCCATCGCCTGCTACAGACCGCAGCTCGCTGGGCGGCCCTGGCAGTCGCTGTCGTGGCCTACGCCATTGTGGCTGCCTGGGTCATCGCTGTGGCGGCCTCGATCTGGCCGACCCTTGCCGGAGCACCGCAGCTGCCCCTGGCCGGCCTGTCAGGTGTTCTCATCCGCCGGCTGCTGCCCGGCTACGTGCGCATGGTGGAGAAAGCCACCGGCGCCATCGGAGGCGATAAGCCATGAGCGTCCTGGTTCGATTCCTGTTGGCGGTCTGGAACCTGGTGATCGGTGCCGCGGCCGATGGGCTCCAGTGGCTACGGCGTCCAGGGAGCAAGATCAAGCTGGTGTGCGCTGTCCTGGCGTTCGGGTGCATGGTCTCGGGCCTGACCGCCTACGAGAAGGAGCAACGGATCCGCGACTTGAGCGCCCAGGTGATCAAGGTCCGGGCTGACTGGAAGGCCGATGCCGCCCGACTGCAGGCGGACGTGGACACCCGCGATCAGCGCCTGGCCGAGGTCGCCGCCGCACTGAGGACGGAGGCCGAGAAGCTGGAAGCCCTCCGGAAGGAGAGCGCTGAGGCACTGCGGGCATTGGCCGGCAAGGTCGAAGCATCCGAGAAGGACGCCGCGACGTGGCGCGGCCGCTACGAACAACGGCCCGACACCTGCAAGGCAGCACTGGAGCTGCTCGATTCCGCCTGCCCGGCACTGAAGGGGTACTGAGGATGAAGCAGTGGGCGCTACAAGGTGCGCTATTTACCGGGCTTGTCATCGGGTTCGTCGCCGGTTTCAACACCGATCGGCCCTTTGACGTTGGTGACTATCTCGCGCAGAAAGGCGTGGTCGGTAACTCTCAGGCTGGCCAGCACGGCGGCGCCGAGGCAGAACCAGACCAATCCGCTTTCCGCGCGGGTGGCCCCAAGAATACCCAAGACCTGGTTCAGCGCTGTCGTATCACTTGCGAGCGCAGTCATGACCTTCGGTGCGACAGCGTCCAGAGCAGTGTTCCAAGCGAGCTGCCAGAGAGCCACTGCCCAAGCCGCGAAGGTCAGGAGGCGCCCGATTTGGCGCTTGGCGCCAGATCGAATGGGCAGGGCAAGGATGGCGAGATAGATCGCAAGCACAGCCGTAAGGGCACCTATGAGCGCCATGTCAGTCCTCCATGTGAGTGGGCGCAGCATAACCGAGGGTGACGAACATGATCCGAAAGGCCCCATTCCTGGCCGCAATGCTGCTGGCCGCGTGCCAGGCCGCACCCACCAAGACGAACCCGCCGGCAGCTGCCGTCATCAAGGTTCCGGTGGCCACCTATGTGCCTATCGACGCCAAGCTGCGTATGCGCTGCAAGTGGGTGAAAGAGGCAGCGCCGTCCGCCGTATTCGAGGTGAGCAACGGCCGGAAGCGTTGCCTGGACCAGTACGAAGCCCAGTTTGACGCAATCGACCAGGTTCAGGGAAAGCCGGTGCCCTGAAGTGGGACTGGCACTCGGGGGCAGTGTGGCAGAAGGCGTTACGCGCCCATCAGCTTCCACCCTTCATTGGTGATCTCGACCTCGTCACCGTTGACCAGAGCGACATAGCCCTGCTCGATTGCCCAGCGCAGCTGTTCGACCGTGACGTCATTGCCGTTGCTGATCGCCAGAACAATAGCCTGCTGCTCGGCTGGTGCGTATTGCATGAGTTCGCTCCTTGTTTATTCAGGATGGTAGCTGATGAGTCGCCCAATGCCGCCCTCAGGCATGCTGGACATAGACCTTGAGGACCTGACCCAGCAGTTCAGGCCAGCGCCCGAGGTCTGGGCATGGATAGAGGGGGAGGTCCTGGACGAAGGGGGTAACCTCCACAACCCGGATCACCAGCACCTCCAAGGCGCAGACGTTGGAGTCCTCTGGGCGTCCTCATCGTTCACCAAGCAGGGCAGGGCCGTGGTGGGGCAGGCCGAGCTGGTCGCCTTCCGGGCCGGTGGGTGGCAGAAGGCCCGTATGGAGCGCCAGATGGTCGACTGGTTCGGCCGGGTGCCGGATGCAGTCATCACCCTGGCCGCCGACTACTGCGCCGAGTGCAGCGATACCGACTTCTGCGCGCTGGTCGAGCATGAGCTCTATCACCTGAGCCAGGAGACGGATCAGTACGGTGCCCCGAAGTTCCACAGGGACGGCGCCGCCTGCCTGGCCATGCGAGGGCACGATGTGGGCGAGTTCGTCGGCGTGGTGCGCAGGTATGGAGCCAGCGAGGAGGTCCAGCGGATGGTAGACGCAGCAAGCAGGCCGCCCGAGGTGGCCAAGATCAACATCGCCCGGTCTTGCGGGACCTGCCTCTTGAAGGCGGCATAGACACGACCGGGCACGACAAGGCTCAACAGATATGCCCGCCCTAGACGCCCAGGTGAAGACCTTCATCGTCCAGCAGCTGGCGTGCTTCGACACGCCCAGCACGGTAGTGGAGGCGGTCAAGAACGAGTTCGGCCAGACGGTCAGTCGCCAGACGGTGGAGTCACACGCCCCGACCAAGCACGCTGGCCGGAAGCTGGCGCAGCGTTGGGTTGACCTCTTCAACAGCACCCGAGAGCGCTTCAAGGCCGAGACGGCGGAAATTCCAATCGCGAACCGGGCGGTGCGCCTTCGGGCGCTGAACCGTATGGCGGCCAAGGCCGAAAGCATGAAGAACATGGCCTTGGCGGCCCAGCTGATCGAGCAGGCGGCCAAGGAGACCGGCGGGGCCTACACGAACCGCCAGCAGATTGAACACAGCGGCCCCAACGGCGGGCCGATCCAGAGCGCCGACATGACCCCCGGCCAGTTCCGAGAGGAGGCGAAGAAGCTGCTGCAGGAGGTGTGAAGTGCCCGAGCTGACGGCTCAGCAGAAGCTGGTTGCGGCCGAGCTGGCGCGTGAGGACTTCTACTTCTTCAGTCGCTACACCTTCCTCCGCAAGAAGGGCTTTCAGTGGATGCGCGCCCGGCACCACGCCGAGCTCTGCGCCGCCCTGGACAGGGTCTATCGCGGCGAGTGCAAGCGGCTGGTGATCAACCTGCCGCCGCGGTACTCCAAGACCGAGCTGGCGGTCGTGAACTGGATGTCCTGGTGCCTGGGCAAGGTGCCGGACTCCGAGTTCATCCATATCAGCTACGCCGCACCGCTGGCACTGAACAACAGCGCCAACACCCGCGAGCTGGTACAGCACGAGGTCTACGGGGAGATCTTCCCCGAGGTCGAGCTGCGCAAGGACAGCAGCGCCAAGGGGGACTGGCGGACAACCAAGGGCGGAGTGGTCTACGCCACCGGTGCCGAGGGCACTGTCACCGGCTTCGGCGCGGGCAAGGCTCGGCCTGGCTTCGGTGGCGCCATCATCATCGATGACCCGCACAAGCCGGGTGAGGCTGACAGCGACACCGTCCGCCAAGGCGTGCTGGACTGGTTCAACAATACCCTGCAGTCGCGAGTGAACAGCGCTGACACGCCGATCATCGTGATCATGCAGCGCTTGCACGAACGCGACCTCGCTGGCTGGCTGCTGGGTCGCAAGCCCGGCGAACCGGCATGCCCAGGCGGCAACGGCGAGGTCTGGGAGCACGTCTGCTTTGAGGCGCTGTCGGAGGACGGAGAGGCGCTGTGGCCTGAGAAGCACACCGCCGCCGACCTCAATCGCATGCGCGAATCGATGCCCTATGTGTTCTCGGGTCAGTACCAACAGCAGCCATCTCCAGGCGACGGCGGGATCATCAAGACCGCCAAGATTGAAACGGTCGATGCGCTTCCCGCTGGCCTGCAGTGCGTGCGCGGGTGGGACTTGGCCGGAACAGAAGCCAAGATGAAGCGAGGTGATTGGACGGTAGGCGCAAAGCTTGGCCGAAGTCAGGACGGTGTCATTTACATCGCTGACGTTCTGCGCGAGCGCATGGGTCCGGACGAAGTGGAGACGGCGATCGGGAATACCGGCAAGGCCGATATGGTCCTCCAGTCCATCCCGCAGGATCCTGGGCAGGCGGGCAAGGCGCAGGTCATGCATCTGAGCCGCAAGCTCTACGGGGTTCCCGCCACCTTCTCGCTTGAGAGCGGGGACAAGGCTACCCGAGCGGCAGGCTTCGCCGCCCAGGTCAACGCCGGCAACGTGAAGATGCTCCGCGCGCCGTGGAACGAGGCGCTGCTCAACGAATTCAAGATGTTCCCCAACGGCCACTTTGACGACCAGGTGGACGCGTGCTCGCGCGCCTTCAACTCCCTGGACGATGAACTGGCCCTCTTCATGGCACAGGCCCAATGAGCACCCACCTGCAGCAAGACGGATACATGGATGCGGTGCTGGGCGCCAACAGCCTCGGCGCGGTTGTCTCCGCCGCGCTGGTCAGCGACTCCCATCTGTACGCCGAGGGCGGGCTGCCCGCTCGCGTCGTGGATCTGCCGGCCGACAACGCGGTCAAGGGCGGCGTGACCATCACCGGCGACACTGCTGGCATCGTCCAGGCAGAACTGGAGCGCCTGAGCGTGCTGCCATTGCTCGCCGACGCCGCGCGCTGGTCTCGCCTCAGAGGCGGCGGGTGCCTTGTCGTGATTGCCGCTGACGGCGGATTGCTGCGGGATCCGCTCAAGCCTGACAGCCTGGACACCGTCGAGGAATTGCGCGCCTTCGACATCGACGATGTGTCGATTGATCGGGCCTACGACGACCCGAACGCCCGCAACTACGGGCAGCCGGAGCTGTACCGGCTGCGGCTGCGAGGTGCTGGCACTCAGGTGTTGGTGCACGAGTCGCGGCTCATCGAGGTTCCGGGCGAGCCGCTGCCGGCGCAGATGCGGCAGGACAACATCCCATGGCGGGGCAGGGCGGCAGCCACCCGAGCCTTCCGCCGGATCCGGGACTACGTCGAAGCGACGAACCTGGCAAAGGAGATCCTGCGCCGTAAGCAGCAGGCCGTGCACAAGATGAAGGGGATGGCCGCCGCCATCGTCGCGAAGCAAGAGGAGGCCGTCCAGAAGCGCCTGACGATGGTGGACCAAGCGCGCGGTGTCCGAAACAGCGTCGCTGTTGACGCGGAGGACGATTACGACATTCGTGACACCAACGTCGGCGGCGTGAATCAGCTCCTGCAGGAGTTCCAGATCGCGCTGTCGGCGGAGACCGGCATCCCGGTCACTCTGCTGTTCGGCCGCTCGCCGGGCGGTCAGAACGCCACCGGCGACGCCGACTTCGAGGGCTACTACAACCTGGTCGAGCAGCTGCGCAGCCTGAGGATGCAGCCGGCGCTAGAGCGCGTCATCGCGCTGATCTGCGCGCAGCGATCGCTGGCGGGCAAGGCGCCCGACAACTGGAAGGTCCAGTGGGCGCCGCTGAAGCAGCTCACGGAAAAGGAGTTGGCCGACATCGCGAAGACCAAAGCCGAGGCGCTGAAGATCGAGGCCGAGGCGGTGGTGGCGATCACCGGCACCAGTGCGGTTTCCGAGGATGACGCTCGAAACTACGTGGAACAGCGCGGCCTATTTGGCCTGGTCCCCAAGGACAACACACCGGGGACCGCGGCGAGCTATGCGGGCGGCCTGTGAGCAGGCGCGCGCGCAAGCCCCGGCGTTGGCTCTACCCGGCCGGCGTCGAACGGGACTATGAGCGGATGTTGACCGCCCTCGCTACGGAGCTGACCGAGACAGTTGGCCCTACTGTTATCCGGGCCTTGGGGTATCGAAGCGACGTGGCTGATCCGTCGATCGACACCGGATGGTACGAATCACTGGTACAGGCACTGTCCGCAGCCACCTCGATGTCGTCAGTGCAGGACCAGGTGCTTGGCCCGCTGGTAGCCGAGTTCGCGCGACGCACGACCGCGTTCAACAAGCAGCAGTTCCACGCGGTGCTGCGCTCTGCGTACGGAGTCAACATCCTGACTGCCGATCCCGATCTACGGGACCTGATGCGCGTCTGGGAGGCAGAGAACCTCTCATTGATCAAGTCGATACCGACGCAGTACGTGGAGCAGCTACGCGGGCGAGTGACGGCGGCGGTCCAATCCGGCCGCAGCCTCAGGGACGTGGCCAAGGTGGTGCGCGACACCTACGACCTGCCGAAGCACCGGGCCGAGCTGATTGCTCGGGACCAAATCGGCAAGTTGAACGGCGATATCACCCAGGCCCGACAGCAAGGAATCGGGGTCGAAGAGTACCGATGGCGCGGTGTCTTGGACGGTCGGGAGCGCTCCGAACACGTGGCCCGCGAAGGAAAAACCTATCGCTGGGACCAGCCGCCAGACGACGGCCACCCGGGACAGCCCATTCGTTGCCGGTGCAGCGCAGAAGCGGTGCTACCGGATCTGGATGACCTCGCCGCACTCATTGTTCACTAGGAGGGCAGCATGCCCGCACAACGCTTTGATCGGGTGGAGCTGAAGGCGACCACCACCGTCGAGGGATTCATCCAGGACGCCCCGATCCTCACCCGCACGGGCATCTTTGATTACCGAGGTCCTGACGGGAAGCTGCGCCGGGAGTACCGGCCGCCGGAAGAAGTCTTCCACGCGGATTCCCTGTCCAGCTACCGCGGCAAGCCGATCACGGACGGGCACCCCGGTCTGGTCACTGCCAGCAACGCCAAGGTGCATACCGTTGGGACTCTCCTGACCGAGGGCCGGCGGGATGGCGACGACGCGCGCGGTGACGTGGTGATCTACGACACGGCGCCCATCGCGGCCGGCAAGAAGGAACTGAGCCTGGGCTACACCCTCGACATCGAGGAGACGCCCGGCGAGATCAATGGCAAGCGCTACGACGCTATCCAGCGAAACATCAGGGTCAACCATCTGGCCCTGGTCCCCCGTGGCCGTGCGGGCAACGCCCGGCTCAATCTTGACGCGGCAGACGCCGACACTACCGAGGAAGACACCACCATGACCATGGTCAAGGTTCGCCTGGACTCCGGCATCACCTACGATGCCGCGCCCGAGGTCGCCAACGCCCTGCAGGCAACGCAGGATGCGCTCACTGCCGCCCGCTCCGACATCGACAAGGAAAAGGCCCGCGCCGATGCTGCCGAGGCCAAGCTGGGCGACGCCGAGAAGGCGGCCGAGCAGATCCGCGCCGACGCCGCTGCGGCCGCGAAGGCCCGAATCCTGCTGGAAGACAACGCCACCAAGGTCGGCGCCGCCTTCAAGCCCGACGCCACCGACACCGAGATCCGCAGCGCGGTGATCAAGAAGGTGCGCGGTGACAGCTTCGACCTGACCGGAAAGACCGACGGATACATCGAAGCCGCCTACGACTTGGCCGTCGCCGAGAAGGGCCAGCGCCAGGACGCGGCCGCCAGCCAGCGGCAGGACCTGGCCGGCCAGCGCCCCGCCGGCATCAACCCCGAAGTCCGCCAGGACGCCCGTTCCGCGCGCGAGCGCATGATCGCCCGCAACAGCGGCGAAACCACCGAGGAGTGATTCCCCATGTATGAGGACTACCAGTCCCGCGCGTTTGCGGGCATGAAGGGCGATTCGGGCGACGACCGCGTCGAATCGTTCCCGGTTGGCGCTGCTGGCCTCGGCCTCGGCCTGGTCACTGGCACGGACGCGAGCGGCGTGCTGGTCGCAGGGGCTGGCGCAAAGGTGCGCGGCATCAGCCTGCACAGCCACACCATCACCGGTGCCGGCTATGTCCAGTACGACTGCGCTTCGGTCATGACCAAGGGCCATGTCTGGGCACAGGTAGCCGCAGGTGGAGCCGTGACCGTCGACGGTCCGGTCTCCTTCGCCGCAGATGGCCGGGTGGCCAACGCTGGCACGGCCCTGCCCAACGCGGTGTTCCGCAGCGGCATCGTCGCCGTCACGGATCCGGCTGGCGTTTCGTCCAACGTCGCCCTGGTCGAGCTGCACAACCCGTTCGCGGTGCCGCCGGCCGCTCCGTAATCCGGTCTGCAACCGACACCCCTCCCAAGCCGCCTTCGCGCGGCTTCTGCATATCAGGAAACCACCATGCACGAGCACTACGACGAGGCTGACCTCTCGGCAGTGGCGCAGTTCCAGCAGAACACCGGAGCCAATCTGGTCCGGCAGGACGCTGGCATCTTCACTGCCCGCCAGCTGGACTACGTCCGCACCCGCACCTACGACCGCAAGCTGCCGCCGATGAAGGGGCTGATGCTGGTCCCGCCGTCGAGCGACGTCCCCGAATGGGCCGAGACCGTGACCTACTCGGTCTACGACTCGGTGGGCATCGCCAAGGTCATCGCCAACTACGCCGACGACCTGCCGCGCGCCGACGTGGCCCGCGTCGAGAAGACCATCCGGGTCAAGACCATCGGTGACAGCTACGGCTACAACGTCAACGAGCTGATCGCCTCGAACGCCACCGGCGCCAATCTCCCGACCCGCAAGGCCAACGCCGCGCGCCTGGCGGTGGAAATCAAGCTGAACCTGATCGGCATGGTGGGTGATGCCGACTACGGACTGTTCGGCCTGACCAACCACCCGAACATCGGCACCACGACCATCACCGGCGGTTGGACCATGGCCACCGATGCGGACGTGATCCTGGCCGACCTGGACGCGATCTACAACGCGGTGCGCGTGCAGTCGAAGGGTGTGCACACCCCGAATCGCTTCGCGATGGCCACCGAGCCGCTGTCGATCATCAGTTCTAAGCGCCTGCCGGACTCGAACGGCCTGACCGTGGCCGAGTTCTTCCGTCGCAAGCATCCGGGCCTGGTGTTCGAGGAGATGGCCGAACTCTCGGGCGCTGGCCCGGGCGGCGATGATCTGATCATTGCCGGCGAGTTCGCGCCGGACAACATCACCCACGACGTGCCGATGCAGTTCAACCAGCTGCCGGCGCAGGCCCGCAACCTGGAGCTGGTGGTGCCGTGCATGGCCCGCAGCGCCGGCGTCTCGGTCTTCTACCCCCTCGCGTTCACCAAGGCGGTGCTGTGATGGCGACCTACAAGAACAAGTCCGTGGGCGCCCACGTCCACGACGGCAAGGTGATCGCCCCCGGCGGCACCTTCGACGCCCAGCCGACGAAGAACCTCGGCAAGCTGGTCAAGGCGAATCTGCTGGAGGTGGTATCGGGCGCAGCCAGCGCGCAGGCCGGCACGGGCGGCGACGGCGAAGACAAGGCCGCGTTGGTCGCTCGCGCCAAGGAACTGGGCGTTCCCAACGCTGGTGCCAACTGGGGCGTCGAGAAGCTGAAGGACGCCATCGCTGAGGCCGAGAAACAGGCCGGTGCCGACGGCGACGGCGACAAGAAGGACGCCTGACGCATGGCTACCGTCATCGAGATCCTGGACTTCCTCGCCCCGGGCCTGACCGCCACGCCGGAAGAGAAGGCCACGGCCATCTCGATGGCGGAGGCCTACAGGCCGGCCTGCCTCACAGAACAGAAGGCTGACGAAGCAGTCGCGTGGTACGCCGCGTGGCTGCTCTACAGCCGCCAGCAGCAGAAGGAAGCTGCGGAGAACGGCGAGGTCGTCCCGCTGGGAGTGAAATCCCAAACGGACGGCGACCTCAGCCGAACCTACTTCGACGGCGCCACCGGTGGTGGCGTCGTTGACCCGGCGGGCTTCTACGCTCGATGGGCTGCTCTCAACGACATCTGCGCGAGGCTCGGCGCCATCACGGTGAGCCCAGCGCCAATGGGGTGCTGCGGATGGCCGCGATAACCAAGAGCAGCGGCGATGGCCTGGCGCAGTACCTGAAGCAGGTCGATGCGCTGGATGGCCGGGGGATCAAGGTCGGGGTGCAGGCCAAAGCCGGCACCCAGGACGGGGTCAGCCTGCTGGACATTGCCATCTACAACGAGCTGGGGACGCAGGACATCCCCGCCCGACCCTTCATCCGCGACTTTGCCCAGAAGAACGAGCGGGTGCTCGGGATGGCCATGGACAGAGTCGCTACACGTGTGGAGCAGGGCGCTCCTATCGACACCGCGCTGGCGCAACTGGGCGAGTTCGCCCAGCAGCAACAGCAGGCCCACGTCAGGGCATCGAAGAGCTGGGCCGTGCCCAATGCGCCATCCACCGTCGCCCAGAAGGGCAGCGATGTGCCACTGGTCGACCACGGCACCCTGGTCAACGCCATCCGCTGGGAGAAGGTCTGATGGGCATGCTCGGGGAACGGACGCATCCGCGAATCACCCGGGGCGAAGGCGCCTACATCGATGGGCGCTGGCAGGACGGCCAGGAGACGCAGACCGACTTTCGGGCCAGCATTCAGCCGGCCAAGAAGGAGGACTACGACCAGCTGCAGGCGCTGGCCGAAGGCCGTCGCGTCGAGTCGGCTGTTCGGATCTACACCCGGACGCAGTTGGCTGTTGCAGGCGACACCGACAGCAACGGCGACATCGTCATCTACCGCGGCGATCGCTACCTGGTCACCGCTGGCAGTGACTGGAACATGGGCATGCGCGGCGTGAACCACTACCGCTATCTGGCCGTCCGGCAGAAGCTGTCGAGCGAGGAGGGCGCATGATCGAAGATGAAGTCCGTGCCCTGATCGCCAAGGCAACCGCCCTGCAGGTGATCTTCGCCAACCAGAATGGTCCTCGCCCCAAGCTGCCCTACATCACTCTTCGGGTTGATACGGCGCCGCGCGCGCCGCTGTTGGAAGCAGACCTGAGCGACGACGGGGTTCAGACCTACGCCGCCCACCGGGATGCCACCGTCGAACTGCAGTGCTTCGGAGATGGATCCTTCGATGCGCTTGACGATCTGTCTCAGCGCCTGAAGGGACCACACATGGTCGCGGCAGGGTATGCGGCCAACATTGCTGTCTACGCCACCGACTTGGTGCAGAACATACCGGTCCTGCGCGATGGGGCGAAGTACGAGCCCCGCGCAGTGCTGGATATCGGCATCCGCTACACCAAGCAGCACGACGAAGAGGTCGGGCTGATCAAGACTGTGCAGGGCGAGATGACCCTGCAGGACCACGGCACAGACCTGGTCGACACGTTCGACGCCACCAGCGCCACCTGAGCGCCCGGCATCTGCACCACGCCCTCCCGCGCCGCCAGGCGTTCGTTTCCATGCCCAGGAGCAACCTGCAATGGCATCCATTGACCGCATCGCCAAGGTCGAGATTTCGCTGGCGACCACCTCGATCAATCAGCAGTCCTTCAGCGACTTGCTATTCCTCGCCCCGCTTCCTGCGTCGGCTGACCGTGTGTTCCTGGTCACCTCCGCCGACGAGCTGCTGGAGCATGGCGTCGCACTGACCGATCCTCTGTACAAGGCCGTCCAGACTGTGTTCCAGCAGGATCGGGCGATCGATCAGGTGTACGTCGGCCGCCGCACGGTGGACGAAGACGGCGACCCGACCGAGACCATCACCGAAGCCCTGGTGGCGATCCGGGCCGCCCATTCCGGTTGGTATGGCCTGATCCAGCTGTCGCGAGTTGCGGCCGAAATCATGGAAGCCGCCGCCTGGGTGGAGGCAAACGACAAGCTGCAGCTGGCTAGCAGCGGCGACGCCGGCATCATCACCGCCGGCGACGCGGATATCGCGAGCCAGCTGAAGGCCCTGAACTACAACCGCACGGCGCTGTGGTATCACGCCAGCGCCGGCACGGAGTGGGTGGAAGCTGCTCTCGCCGCCAATCGATTCACCTATGACCCTGGTGCCGAGACTTGGGCGAACGTGCGGCTGAGCGGTGTGCAGACTGACCCGCTGACCGAGGGGCAGTCGCAGATCGTGCGCAGCAAGAACGCGAACACCTACGAACAGTTCCGCAATCTGGGCCTGAGCCAGTACGGGACCGTCGCCAGTGGCGAGTGGATCGATATCATCCGCTTCCGCGACTGGCTCAAGGATCGCGTGCAGACCGGAATCGTGGACGTCCTGGCGAAGGCCGACGGCAAGATTCCGTACACGAGCGCGGGCATCCAGGTGATCGTCACCGCGCTGCGCGCGGCACTGGACGCTGGTGTCACCGCCGGCGGCATCGCACCGCGCGAAACCGACGCCAACGACAACGTGCTGGAGTCGTACCGGATTACCTATCCCGGCCTGGCCGAGATTGCCGACAGTGTGAAGTCGCAGCGGCTGCTGGAGGGCATCAAATTCTCCGCGCGTCTGGCTGGCGCGATTCACACGACCGAGATCACCGGCACCCTTTCCTACAGCATCTAAGGACCTCGAGCATGAGCGTCAAAACCTACGATTCCTCGCAGGTGATCATCACCTTCGGGCCACACATCATCACCGGCTACGCCGAGGACACGTTCATCTCGGTGGAGGAGATGGGGGACGGCACCACCTCGGTGGTGGGCGCCAACGGCGAGAAGGGCCGTTCGATGTCGCAGAACCGGTCCTTGCAGATCACGCTGACCTTGTTGCAGACCAGCAAGAGCAACGATGCACTGTCGGCTGCGGCCGACTTCGACCGGGCCTCGCACGGGCAGGGGACGCTGCCGCTGGCCATTACCGACCTGACCGGCCGCACGCTGATCGCCGATCCCAGCTCGTGGGTCGTCAAGAAGCCGAACACCGAGTTCGGCGCCGCCATCGGCAACCGCGAATGGACCATCGAAACGTCCAATGACGCGACCTACCACGTCGGAGGCGCGCGCTGATGGCCAAGAAAGAAGTGCAGATCGGGAAGACCACGTTCTACCTGACGACCTTCGCCCCGCGCGACCAGCTGCGCATCTTCGGCGACCTGCAGAAGGAGCTGCTGCCGGCGGTTGGCACCCTGCTGACCGCTGCCGCCGGCAAGACCGACGCGGACGACGGCGAACTCGATGAAGCGGTCCTGGTGGGGGCGATCCGCTCTTTCTCTGCATCGCTGGACGGCAAAGGGTTGGACGCGTGGTGCGGCCGGTTGATCGACTCCGAACGCGTCACCTATGAGAAGGGCGGGCGTGATGCGAAGAAGCTGACGTCCAACCAGATGGATGACGCGTTCGATGACTTCGGCGAGATCCTGGAACTTCTGTTCGAGATCATCAAGCTGAACTTCGCCGGCCCTTTGGGGCGATGGCTCGGCCTCTTTGGGTCGGGCCTCGGGGAGAAGCTGGGCGGGCTGTTGGACGGTTCGAGCCCGAACTAGAGTGCGAGTTCCTGATTTTCCGGCCGGTGATGGCCGGCATCGTCACCATGACCGAGGTCAACCAAGGAACGGTTGATCTGATGGACCTAATCAAGCTCAACGCCTTGCTGGATGCCCGCGAGGCATCGGAGGCCGCGAGCAAGAAGCCAAAAGGGAAGTAGCCATGGCCTTGCGTGAGCTGGTCACCGTCCTGCGCTATGAGCTGCGGGAGGGAAACCTCAAGAAGTATGTCGACGGCTACCGCCGGGCGGAGAGGGCGGTCAACACGGCCGCCAAAGCCGCGAACGACCAGCTGAAGCGCGGCGTACAGGTCGCCAATCGCGAGCTGGCCAGCATGAACCGCACTGGCAACCAGCTGACCCGCACGATGGGCCGGCTGACCCGTGAAGCCCGGGAGTTCGGGATTGGCTTGCGGCAGGGGGCCCGTCAGGGATACGGCGAGGTCCTGCGTCAGATGGATCGGGTGGAGGCCAAGCAGCGGCGTCTGAATCGTGAAGCAAGGTCTTCGCGCAGCCGCTCAGTAGGCGCCGACTTCGGGAGCGTCGGCGGCATGATCCAAGGCCTGATCGGCTTGGCCACGGGAAAGGCATTCGCCGACGCATCGGACGATTGGGCTGGCACGAACGCACGGATCGGCCTGCAAACGCCTGACGACTACACGCGCAACCGATCTCGCGACTTTCTGTTCCGAACTGCGCAGAGGACGGGGCAGATGTTCCCCTCCCTGGCGGATACCTTCGTCTCGATGGCCAGAGGACGCGATTCCCTCGGATTGAGCAATGATCAGACCCTGCTGCTATCGAGCAACGTCAGCAAGCTGATGACCATCGGTGGCGGGTCGGCAGCGTCGCAGGACGCTGCGCTGGTGCAGTTCGGACAGGCGATGAACACCGGATTTCTGCGCGGTGAGGAGTTGAACTCCATCCTCGAGCAGGCGCCGCGTCTGGCCAAGGCGATTGCGGATGCTCTCGGCACCAGTGTCGGAAATCTTCGACAGCTCGGTCAGGACGGAAAGATCACGTCCAAGGCCATCGCAGATGGCCTTTTGCGCCAGACCCAGCAGATCGACAGCGAGTTCGAGCGTCTGCCTATGACCTTCTCCAGGTCCATGACGCAGATCCGTAATAGTTTCATGCGGCGCGCGGGCGAGCTGAATCAGCAGTATCGGCTTGCTGAACGATTCAACGTCGTCGCTCAGTCTGTGATCGAGAACATGGGCAAGATCGGTGCCGCTCTGGCAGCGATAGCCGGAAGCTACGCTGCGGTGAAGGTGTTCCGTGCGCTTGGAACCGTGCTCGGCTTCCTGCAGCGGACGGGCAGAGTCGCGATCCTGTTCTTCTCGCGGTTGGCTAGCGGGCGAACGGCACAGGCCTTCGCGAAGCTGGGAACTGTGGGCCTGCGCTTCCTGCGGGTCATTCGGTCGATCTCCACTGCGATGGCGGCGATCGGATCCATCGGTGCCGGCCCGGTTCTCATTGTGGTCGCGGCCATCGCAGCCGCAGCCGCGGCCATCTACAAGTACTGGCAACCCATCAGCGCGTTCTTGATCGGTGTGTGGGAGGGGTTCGCTTCGGTCATTGGTCCCGCGATGCAGGAACTCGTCGCAGCTTTCCAGCCCCTCGCGCCTGTGTTTGCGGAGCTGGCGGTGCTGCTCGGCCGGGTCTGGCGGTGGTTCATGGAACTGCTTGCTCCCGTGATCGCCACGCAGCAGGAGCTAGACAACGCGACAGCGAACGGGAGGGTGTTCGGCCAGGTACTGGCATTGAACCTTAGGCTCGTGATCGGCCTGGTAACCATGCTGGTACGCGCGTTTTCCGCCGTGAGCCAGGCGGCGCTATCGGTGCGAACGATGGTCGCTCAGGCTTGGAACGCCATTGTCGGCACATTCCAGCGCGGCTGGGCCGCTCTCACCGGAGCGATTCCCAGCTGGGCAATGAGTGGCCTAAACATGGCAGCGAGCACGGCTGGCATCTTCGGCGGTGTGTCGCCTGGCTCTGTAGTGAATGCGGGCCGCTCTGCGGTGAACCAGACAGTAACCCAGACCGCGAGCGTCCAAGTTACCGCGCCGCCAGGTGCCAACCCTGCCGCCTACGGCGCGGCCGCTCAGCGCGGCACCAGCAAGGCCATGACCGGCTTCCAGTACCAGCTGCCGACGCCGGTCGAGAGCTTCTAAACCACTCGGCGCGCGCCATGGCTTTGGCCGTGGCCGTGCCCGCAACATGAGGCCAGACGGCGCATGGAATTCTTCCAAGGTTTCACTGTCACCTGGGCGGTAGACGGTCCGGTCGCCGATTTGACCGAGCAGGCTGTACGGGCAGGGTGGGGATTCATCGGGCAGGTGCCGCCGGCG
This sequence comes from Stenotrophomonas maltophilia, assembly GCF_023518235.1. Lineage (NCBI taxonomy): Bacteria > Pseudomonadati > Pseudomonadota > Gammaproteobacteria > Lysobacterales > Lysobacteraceae > Stenotrophomonas > Stenotrophomonas maltophilia. Next base: position 1,742,360 of record NZ_CP090423.1, on the reverse strand, counting down.
GTGGAGCAGTTCAACGCTGTGCACCGCGGCGATGGCCTTCGACAACAGTGGCTGTTCAACCAAGTCAAGGGTGTCACCGACGCGGCCGGGCTCACGCTGACTGCCGAAAACACCGACACTCTGCAGGCGGCCATTGCTCATCAACTAAGTCCGATTGCCGCGTCGGCAGCGCCTAAGTCGGTTACGTCCGCCTCAGGGAACCATGCGGATCAGGATGGCCACACGCACGCGCTCGACAACACCGGCGTGACCGCAGGAATCTACGGTGCGTCGAACCGTGTCGGCCGCTTCCAGGTTGATCAGAAGGGCCGAATCGTCGATGCAGTGCAGGCAGATATCAACCTGCCTGATCTGGCCGGCATCCTACCGGTGAACAAGGGCGGGACAGGCGCAGATGATGGCGCTGGCGCCAGGTCCAATCTGGGAATGGACGCGTTTCTCTATGCTGCTCAGCATGTGATGGGCGACGTGGGCCACTTCGAGTTTCTGTCGAACGACGATCAGGCTCGATTGATTATTCAGTGGGGCGTGGTTGGAGTGCCTGGTGATAGCGCGAGGAATTTCAACTTCCCAAGGGCTTTCCCTAATGCTTGCCTTGCTGGGGTCGCCTGCCTCGGCGGTTCTTTCAGTCCGACTGCCGACGCAGGCTGTGCCATTTACAACCTCAGTGCCACTGGAGCCACCATTATGGTGGGCACGGCCGTCGAGACGGCAACCCGCTGGATCGCGATTGGATACTGATCATGGCGCTCACTGCACTGACCTTCAGTTCCGTTTTCGGAACGCGCGCCGCTGTTGGGGCGCTGGAGCTTGATGCCCTCATCAGCGAAGACACGGTGCTCGACAGCTATGCGACTGTCTACCCAGTCGAGGATGGCACCACCATCACCGACAATGTGTCGAACGATGCCGAGAAGCTGTCGCTGTCGGGCGTGGTGACCTCGGCACAGATCACTGTCTTCGGCGCCAATGGCTGGCAGAAGCTGGTGCAGGCGAAGGACATCCTGCGCCGCCTCCACAAGGCGCGGGAGCTGATCACGATCAGCACCGGAATGGATACCTACACTGAAATGGTGATGGAGCGCTGCCGTATCGGTCGCACCAACGAGGGCGATCACTTCTCCATCGATTGCGAATTCCGGAAGATCGTCAAGGCGCAGCTGATAACGGAGACTGTGCCTGAGGACAAGGCGTCGCCGAAGGCTAAGGGTAAAGCAGGGTCTACCCGTACCAGTGGAGGAAAGGCCAGCACAGACGATATGGCCGAGCAGGAGCGCCAGAAGGCTACCAAGTATGTCAACGAAGGGCTCGGTCTTGGCGGCGATGGTATTTCTCCGGGGGTGATCTGATGTTCAAGATCAGCACGATCGATGCCAACGATCAGCTATTGGAGGTCGAGCTCGACGGCGAGACGTTCTTCATCCGACTCAGCTGGAATAGCGAAGCCGAACAGTGGGCCATGGAGGTCCAGAACTACAACCAGGAGACTCTTGTAGCTGGCATCGTCGTAGTGCCGAACGTCCTTCTGCTCGCTCGATTTCACTACCTACCGCTGCCTGCCGGAGAGTTGATGGCGCTGGTACTCGGCGACACCGCCGGCATTCCGCGCGAAGGCTTCTTGAATGGCTTGGCCAGCCTCATCTACGTTCCCGCTGCAGAGATCCGTTGATGCCACGATTCCGCCGAACCTACCGCCTGGTCGTTGGGCCTCCGGGTGGGCAGGGCACGACCATCCTGCCGCCCATGCAGATCCAGTTCGACGTGCAGAAGGATGCTGAAGAAGATCCCAATGTGCACTCGATCCGAATCTACAACCTCGCTCCGTCGACACGAAAAGCACTGGAGAAGCCAGACCTTCGCGCCTATCTCTACGCGGGATACGAGGAAGAGAGTGGGGCCATCCTGCTGGCGGCTGGTACGGTGGTAGATGCCTTCACTCGCTTCGATTCGCCCGATGTGGTCACTGAACTTGCTATCGCCGATGGATATGGAGAGCTGCGCGACAGCGCAGTGAGCCTGAGCTATGGGGAGGGAGCAACTTCGGCCACGATCATTCAAGACGTGGCGGGAAAGATGGGACTGGTGCTGAACATGCCTCGGTCTCTTACGGCGAGGGCATGGGAGCACGGGTTCAGCTTTTACGGGCCTGCCCGAGCCGCACTGCACAAGCTATGCAGGGGAGCCGGCCTGGAATGGTCAATCCAGAACCAGACGCTGCAGGTGGTGGCCACCAAAGGTGTAACCGAGCGCAGCGTGGTTGTACTGAACGCTGCATCCGGACTTATCGGGTCACCGGAGCGCGTGCGCGAGGCCAGCCGAGAGAAGGATGCCGGCGGTGGAAGGACTGTCCGATCCGAGCGGCAGCGTCGCGACGGGTGGCGCGTCAGGTCGCTGCTGCTTCCCTGGTTGAATCCGGGCGACCGGGTACGCATGGACAGCCGGCAAGTTAAGGGGATCTGGCGCGTCGAATCAGTCTCGCACAGTGGCGACTACCACGGCGGTGACTGGACAACCGACCTGCACATCGTGGAGATGTTATGAGTCAGGCATCCGACCTTCGGCGGCTGATCGCCACCGAGCTGGCAGAGGTACACACATGCCTGCCCGGCAAGATCGTGAGCTTCGACGGGCATGCTGCTGTCGTTGCGCCCGCGCTCAGCAAGGCACTGTCCTCAGGCGAGGCGCTGGCGGCGCCCAGCATTGTGAGCGTCCCCGTGCACTTTCCGCGCGGAATGGCTGGCCAGGCAACCATCTCGGTGCCGCTGGCGGCTGGCGACGACGTGACGCTCCATTTCTCCGAGCGGGCATTGGAGAACTGGCTCTCCGGGACGGACGGAGAGCCGGGAGATCCCAGGATGTTCGATCTCAGCGACGCATTTGCGACGCCAGTCTGTCGGCCTGGCGTGCAGCAGGTCGACACCGAGAACCTGGTGGTCCAGTTCGGCTCGGCCAGCATCACCATATCACCCGCAGGCGATATCACCATCACGGCAAGCGGTGCAGCTAGCATTTCTGCTCCTGCGGGCCTGACCATCGATGCGGACGTTCTGCTCAGAGGAAAGCTGGACGCTACGGGCGATGTCACCGCAGACGGCGTGAGCCTGATCGAGCACATCACGACCGGTGTCACGCCGGGCACTGGTACTTCTGGGAAGCCGCAGAAATGAGTTTGGACCTCAAGCTTAATGCGGCTCACGACCTTGCCGTGGACGGCACCAACGTTGTGCTCGTGGACGGCGCTTCCCGGGTACGACAGCAGATCAAGGTCACCCTGATGACGTGGTTCGGGGAGTACTTCCTCGACGTCACGTTCGGCGTCCCCTACCTGGAATCCATTCTGGTCAAGCGGCCAAACCGCAGCGAGATCGAGGCGGTGCTCCGACAGCGGATAAACGACGTTCCCGGCGTCACAGGGGTAACCAGCATGCAGTTGAACATCGATCGCGAGCGCCGGCAGCTGGAGGTGAGCTTCCAGGCCAACACAGACGAAGGCCTCATCGCCGACACCATCACACTGGAGTAGCACATGGCCGAATTCGGCGTGACCCCGGCCGGGTTCATCCGCAAGCGTCTGGCGGATATCAGGCCCGAAATCATTGCAGCGCTGCGGAACAACTTGCAGGCGGCCGGACTCTCCGGCGACATCGAGACGCGACCCGACTCGGTGATGGGGATTCTGATCGATACGTTCGCCGAGCGCGAGGCGGCTCTCTGGGAACTGTCCGAGGGGATATATGGAGCAACCTACCCGAGCTCGGCGAGCGGCGTGAACTTGGACAATGCGGTCTCCCTGACTGGGGCTGAGCGAGAGGGCGCCACCCCCTCGCGTGGGTACGTGGTGCTCTATGGGGAGGGAGGCACTGTGGTTCCGGCCGGCAGTCGTATCCGGAGTGCGGTTAGCGGCGAGCAGTGGGGTCTGGCGCAGGAGGGCAGGATCACCAGGTCCAACACCGCCGACGCTACGGTCAGCCTGAGCGGCCCGCCTGTTGCGCAGGCCTACACGGTCTACATCGACGGCGTCGGGTACACCTACAACGCGGCGGGCGGGGCCACCGAGGCACAGATCCTCAACGGACTGGCCATGGCCATCACCGATTCCACCGTTGCGACGTCGGTGGATGGAGCACAGCTGCGACTGATCGCCGCTGATGGAACAGGATTCCCTCTCGGCTTCACGCCGAACCTGATGTTGGGCATCCTGGGCAGTCCTGCCTTGGCTGAGACGCTTCAGCCATCGACGTTGGGAGCTGATCCGGGAACGCTGACTGTGATCGATACAGCGGTAGCCGGGTGGGCGTCGGTAAACAACCCGTCGCCGGCTGCAGCAGGGGCTCCAGCGGAAAGCGATTCCTCTCTGCGCAATCGGTACGGGAAAGGCTTGTACCGGATGGGAGGAGCGACCCTCCCGGCAATCGCTGCACGGGTGCGGGCAGACGCCGCCGGCGTTACCAATGTCGTCGCGTATGAGAACACCAGCGACTACGCGGATATGGCAGGCAGGCCGCCGCACTCGGTGCATGTCATCGTGGAGGGGGGGCTGGACCTTGAGATTGCTGAGGCGATCCGAGATTCCAAGGCGGCCGGAATCGCCACACATGGCGCGCTCGCTGTTCCCGTGGAGACCGCTTCCGGACTGCAAGCGGTCATCCGGTTCGACCGACCTGTGCCGGTCTACGTATGGATCAAGGCATCGATCACCCTGCTTGACCCGCAGGAACAAGCGTTCCCGGATGCAGGACTGAACGAGATCGCCGCCGGCCTGGCCGCCTTTGGCGGGCAGCTGAGCATCGGAGGCGACGTGGTGTGGCAGTCGTTCTATCGTCCCGTCTACGGCGTACCTGGAGTGGCCTACGCCACGTTGTTGTTTGCCACGTCGACCAGTCCGGCAGTTCAGCCGGCGCCCGGCGCATATCAGGCCGAGAACATCACGATTCATCCGCAGCAGCGGGCGATGTTTGACCCCTCGCGCATTGAGGTGACCTGATGGACCTTCAGCAGGACCATGGGTCCATCGCGTGGTCGAACTGGACGGCACAGTTCCAACAGTCCCAGCGGCTACGCTCACTTGTGCTGGCGCTGATCCAGCCGATGACAACGCTGCAAGGAGCGCTCAGGCAGCTGCGGGACGACCGGTGGCTGGATACGGCCGTGGGAAGGCAGCTGGATGGCCTGGGCGAACTGTTGGACCGGCCGAGGCAGATCAGCAACACGCGAGCCATCTGGCACTTTGGCTTCCAAGGACAGCCAAACGTTGGCGGCTTCGGAGAGTTTCCAATGTACCGGGTCGGGTCGGGGCTCTACACCGGTGGTTCGACGCTGGATGACGACAACTACCGGCGTTTGCTGCGTTGGAAGGTCCTGGTAGACAGCGGTTTCGGTACTGCACCGCAGATCGAAGCTGCACTGAGGGTCTTGTTCGACGTGGCGCGGATCGCAGTGGAAGACATCGGGACCGCGCGTATCCGCATCCACATCGGTCGCAAGCCTACTGAAGACGACTTCTTCCTCGGCAACGTTGGGCAATGGGTGCCATCTGCTGCGGGCGTCGCCCTTGAGTTTCGGACCTATGAACCGGACGAACCCTTCGAGTTCGAGCCCGGCAACAACCTGCAGCTGCTGATCGGCAGCGACGGCGCGCCTTTGCTGGGGCGCGACGGCTATCAACTCATCGGAAAGGGGTAACACCGTGGCAGAGAAAGAACTTAGCCAGTATCCGGACATCGCGGTGATTGGATCGGGCACGAAGATTGCCGTGCTTGAGAGCGGGATGAACGCTCAGGCACCAGCTTCGGTACTTGGCACCTTCGTTGATGGGAAGATCGATGCAACGGGCTTACCGTCTGAGGTGGAGGCGTTGAAGGCTGGACAACAGACGCAGGCGATCTATGCGAATACCCTGGCCGATCTGCAGGCGGTGCCCGGCTCATACGTTGGGCAGGGCGGGTTCGCGCTGAACGGCACGGGCGCTGGTCAGTACCGCTGGACTGGATCCGCCTGGGAGTTTCTCCGCGCTGACATGCTGACTCAGAAGGCAGACCAAGCAGACCTTGTCCAGACCCAGCAGTACCTTTCCGACTCCTACTCAGTGCCGTTGATGCGCAGAATTCCGATTGCCGGAACCACTAATACTGTCGGCGATGTGGTCGGGAACGTGATGTATGACGTCGACATGAGGACGGTCTTGGTGAATGGAACTCCATTGCTTGACGGTCCAGCGGCGGAAATGCAGATCAACGCAAACCTGGCCGGCACGATGGGGACGGATACCTACTCGGCACCTGCATCGCGGCGGATTCCCCTGGTGGGAACGACCAACGGTGGGGGCAGCGTAGTGGCCAATGTCGAGTACGACGTGGACACCAAGTCGCTGCTGGTGAACGGAGAAGATCCTTCCAGTCGGTCGTTGCGTTGGGCGGCTCCTGTCCCCGTCGAGCCAGTACCAGTGACGGGAGTCATGCACTTGTTGAGCTACGGCCAGTCGCTGAGTAATGGGGTGAACAGCATTCCGCCCGTCAGTACCAGCCAGCCGTTCTACAACCTGACGTTCTCCCAAGGGCCGAGGTCGACCAAGGCCGGAAGCGTTGGCCAGCTCCCGGGCATGGATTCACTGGTGCCTTTGATCGAAAACACCCTGACCGGTGACGGTGTGGCCAGCCCACAGCACGGCGAAACACCGTGCTCGGCGTGGGCGAACGGCCTGACGCGACGCCTCGCGCTGGGTGGTGTGGATTGGCGTTCCGCCGGCCCGCGCTGGTTGGCCACAGCCAATGGCAAGGGTAGCGCCAGCATCAACAACCTGTTGCCGGGTGGATCATCGGACCTCGGCGAATGGTTCCAGGTGTTGCGCGACGCCGTTGACCAAGGGCGCGCGCTCTCTATGGCGGCTGGCATGACCTACAGCCTGCCGTGCTGGCTCTACCTGCAGGGCGAGGGCGACAATGCGGACGCCGCGATGGCTGGGGGCGTCTATCTGGCAAAGCTCCAGCAACTGCACGAAGCGGTATCGGCAAAGGTACAGGCAGCGACTGGATCCAGTTTTGTTCCATGGGTGGGTGTCTACCAGACTTATGCGCGGACGCTTCGCGAGCGCCCACACGCAACAATGGACCAGATCACCTTCTGCGAGCAGACGCCTGGCGCGTTCCACCTCACTGCGCTGTACCACTTGCCGCTCGCCTCCGATGGACACCTGACTGCATTGGGAAGCTACTGGGTTGGAGAGTACGCGGCGAAGAAGGTAGCGCAGATCCTGGACGGTTACCGTCCTACCTGGCTGCGCGTCGGTTACGCCATACTCAGCGGCAGGGTTCTGAGGTACAAGCCGAAGGAAATCCCGGTGGCACCCCTCCGGCTTTTGGTTGACGGCAACCTGCGCCAGACCACTGACTACGGTTTCCTGGTGCGTGATGCCAACGGTAGCTGCGCGATCGAGAGCATCGGCATCAACAAGGCTGGCGATGAAGTGGTGATCACCCTGGTGTCCGTTCCGACCGGAGCAGTCCAGTTGCGCTACGGCCTCGATTACCTGCCGACCGGTCAGGTGAACTACTCGGGCTCCGCCGGCGGGAACCTGGTCGATAGCGATCCTGCGTCCTTCACGTTCGCGGGTAGCGACTACCCGCTCTACAACGTCTCTCCTCACTTCCAGTGCGACGTGATTCCGGCCTAAAGGAGCTTGATATGCCTTACATCTTCCCTGTTTACCCGCTCGGTCAGGACACTCCTGGCGCGCCTATCATCAATGGAGCAACCCAGCTGTATCCGTATACACCAGCGCCTGAGCCTGGATACGCGCACTGGCTGCTTGGAGGCGACGGGTCGAGCCTTGTCCCATACGGCGGCGATGCGACGCTCACCGCACAGGGGGTGTCGCACACGTGGGGACCCAACTACGTCAACCTGCCGAGCTACCAGAATGCGCTGATTTCCAGTGTTGCCGATGCCACCGTCCAGACCTTCTATGCGGCCGTGCGCTATGCCCCAGTCGCTGGTAAGAACGTGATCGTGGTAGGAAACATCAGCCTCGCGAGCCAAGGCGCCGGCATCTGGATCGACGGCAACGGAAACGTGTGTACGATTCTGCGCAACTCGAGCGGAACCGTTCTGGTGAACCACGGCGTGCCGGCTGATACGGCGGTGGGCGACTGGATATTCCTGGGCCTCTCAAAGCGAGTGGAGGCAGGGGTCTCGAAAACCCTGACCAGCGTCGGCAGCGTGGTCTACGAGGTCGCGTGGCCGGCGGTACAGGCGGTCTCCGGGACCAATCACATTGCCATCGGCAATCCGCTCAACAGCTCCAGCACCTACACGCCCGCAGACTTGCGAGTGGGCGAGCTGCTGGTAAAGCCCAACCTGGCCGACTCTGCAGCCCAGATGATGAGCGTCTATTCCCACAGCCGCGCGCGGTTGGCACCGCGCGGCATCTCGCTGAAGTGAGGTAGATGGCCGGGTCGAGGTCGATGCGACCCGGCCTCATTCCACCGGCTGAAGCAAGTCTTCGCGGTTGTTCCTCGGCGTGTTCACTGCCCGGCTGACCCGGTAGGCCTCCATGGCCGGTGCCTCGCTGGCCAGGAGCATGGCCATGGCGTCGTCGGCGCCGGCGGCCATCCAGTCATCGATCTGGCCGGCCTGCAACCAGACCGGCATGCGGTCGTGAATGTCGGCAGAGACGCCGCTACTGTCGCCGGTGATTATGGTGAAGGTGCCAAGGTTGCCGTCGGGCAGCAAGGGACTGGTGTCCTCCCACAGGCCAGCGGCGAGCAGCGGCCCGGCTGCGTGGATGAACCACGGATCCTTCTTGCCGTCCTCGGGGCTGACCGACCACTCGTAGTAGCCGGCCATCGGGATGACACAGCGGCGCTTCTTGAACGCTGACCGGAAGGCTGGCTTGGTGGCCACCGTCTCGATGCGGGCGTTGATGGTGGATCCCTGCAGGCCCTTGGCCTTTGCCCAGAACGGCAGCAGGCCCCACGCCAGCCGGGTGACCTGCCTGCCTTCGCCGCGGTCCAGGATCACCGATGCGCGCTGTGTCGGCGCCAGGTTGTAGCTGGGCTGGATCTCGGCCAGGCCGGGGGCAAGGTCAGCCAGCCCCGGCTGGCCGAAGTCGATCACTGGGAGCTGGACGAATCGGCCGCACATGGCCGGAGGGTAGCCCGGCCGGCTGTGCCCGGGGCGTGTAGGGACACCCCGACCCGACAGGGCGAGGTTGGCTGATTTTGTCGAGTTTTGGTAGCAAGCCCGTTGGAGACGATCTAGCGCAGGGGGGATTCAAGGGCCCGGAGTTGGCTCAGTCGCCGCAACTGCAAAATCGGGGAAGGAGTTAGGCTTGGCACGCTGGGCTTCGATTTTGTCGATCTTTTGCTGGAAGTACTCTTTCGGGTCCCATTGATAGGCCTTTGACCTGGCGGTCAACTTCGCGTGTGCGCGCAAACGATCGGCAATATCAATGCAGTGCAGTCCTATTCGCGCGAACTGGTATTGCCGCTCCTCAAAGAACTCCTCATAGTCTGGCGGCGTTGCGGCGTACTCACTGGCAGCGCCGATAGCCCCTTCGGCGAAAAGCAGCTGGTAGGGCAAATCTTGAATGTCGAACAAGAGATCCGGCGGAATGGTGCGCCACTCAACGTCTAGTTTTAGCGGATCGAACTGGGGATGCTCGGTTCTTGGATGACTGTATCCTTCGGAATCCACCTGGCCGCTATCACCGACCACGTCGCTGCAACCGGAAATAAGAGTGTCTAATGCTCCTCCAACGATTGCCGCTAGGTACGCACCGTCGCTTTTGCTCTTACGCTTACCGACGAGGTACTCCCGAAGTGCAGTGATGCCCGCGCCGACGCAGACGCCCGCAAAGCCAATTAGCGCCGGGGTTATTGTCTGAATGAACTTCCAGGTTTGGGTCGATTCCATTGCGCGCCTTGGGTCGGGGAGGAGAGGCGTTAAGCCGCCTCGTCCTCAATATCCATTGCGGTCATCTTTTCCGCGACGTCGTCGGTGAAGTCCAGCACCATGTTGATCGGCTCTTCATCTGCATGGACGCGGTTCCAATGGGTCGCATCAAAGGTCAGCTGAAGAGCGTCACCAATCATCTGATCGCGGCGCTGGGTGAACGAACGATGCGCGACATGGCGCGGAGCTTCGTCGATATCAGTCCAGAAGGTGAACTGCGTGCCGTCGGGCTTGTTCGTCGTGACTGCAAGATTCGCACGATAGGGACGGCCGGTGACCTCATCCTTTCGGATCTCTTCTCGAGCGGCCTTGGACAGTTCCTCGGCCAGGAGATCGATAGGATCTTTAGGCTTGGGAAGCTGCCAGCCCATCTCGGCAGCGAACTTCGCTACGTCCTGCATGACGACAGACGAGTTGCCCGTACGCTGCTTGTAGAGCTTGATGATGTTCTGTAAGCGCTGACTCTTTGTAGACATAGAGCTACCTCCTACTGACCCAAGGGCGCGACGTCGCCCCACCCGTCGGTCGATGCGCCCGGGAGGACGATCGAACGAATTTTTACTAAGTGGCTCCGAAAACGATCGTACTTCCCAGTAGCGTGCTGTAGCTGTCCAGCTACGAGTCCGGGATGAACACCTAGGAGCGCGGAGAACCCAACAATGTCGCGTTCCGAAAACAGAGGCGACTTGCGCGCGATGAATCCGGCCAGCTTCTCGGGCGGCACCATAAATGCAGATGCCGCCAAATTCGCCGCCCGCTCCTCTTCGGCGACCGCGGCGTCCGTTCTACCGTCCATCTCAACATCGAGGGCAGGCGTGTGCTTCCCGTCGCCACGAAGGACATGCTCGAGCTCGTGGCGCAGCACGAACCAGAAGTTATCGATTCGATCGAAGCGCATGGACATGCCCACGACGGGCGCATCATCAGCCAGCCAAGTACATACGCCATCGATCTTTGCCGATGGCAGCGTCTCGACGACTACGAAACGAATACCCGCTTCCGCAAGGATGCGAGGGACCTTGCGAGCTTCTTCGGCGGAACGCAGGAGCGGCTTGAGTCTCTCGATCGCGGCCTTCCCTGTCGTTGGTGTGTACTTCGGCACCAACATTTCAGCGGCAATTGACTTCACTCGGTGAATCCATGCGAGCTGCGCAGGCGTAGCAGTCGCTGCCACCTGAGTCCGCTTTGCGGCATGAGGCATGAACTCAATGTCGGGAACAGCTTTGACATCGAAGAATCGCGCGACTTCCGCTTCAACAGCGGCCACGTCTCGCGGATTCTCCACATTCAGCCACCCCCGTTTGATCATCTCGGAGATCGGAAGGGAGCCGAAGATCTCGGCTCGCATCGCTCGTTCGGGACTTGGCTGAAATGCGATTCGAGCCAGGGCCAAGTCATAGTCTTTCTGAAGTGCCAAAAAGCGCTCCGCCGGGACGTGGAAAAGCTCTTCCAGCCCGAGCGCCAGATCGGCGGTAATCGGCTTCTTGTCTGAAGCAATTCGTGTGATGACCGACTCGTCGACCGACAGAACGATCGCCAAGGTTCGTTTGGTCCAGCCCTTCTCTTTGAGGAGGGCGGTAACGAGCTGTCCGGGAGTACGTGGTTCCATAGATCTGAGATTCGGACAAATTGACGTTTTTGTCAAATTGCCGAAGCAGGATTTAACAATTCGAGTTTGTTGTTCTCCGAAGCGGTTCCGCCAGGTCGCCGCCGTGTTCGCAGGATCTGCGACGGCCGGTCGTATCCTTCCGGCCATGCTTCCATCGCACGGCTACCAAGGCTTTCGCGCCGCCCCGATCCCCACCGGCTGGGCCCAGCTGGGCGATACGTGGGTGTTGTGGTGGAACGGCAGTCAGATCGTCAACGTCTCGCCGGCCAAAGATGGCGGTGTGCGCGTCCGCCTCAATGCTCGGAAGATGTGGGATACCAAGGACGTGCGTGCCGCCAGCATCGCGCAGGGCAAGCGCTACGCCGAGCGCTGGTGCGCAGTCCGGCTCTACCCGGAGATGCGCCTGCGCGCGGCTGTGGCCCGGCTGCTGGACACCACGCCAGCCGAACCGCTCGAACCGCTGCCCGGCCTGCCGCCGACACCTGAGCAGCAGCAACAGGCCCGGCGCTTGGCCGACGCCACAGTCGCCGCCACCGCACGGGTCAAGGAAGCACTGGAACCGCCGAAGCCGCTGCCGGCGACAAAACCCAGGCCAAGGGACGCCCGCAAGGCCTGGGTGAGGGCAGGGCTGCAGCAGATGCAGCGGGGCGTCTGATCTACCCGCGACATCGCGACGCATGCGCTGTCCGCTGCTCGATTGGCATCATGCGCATTGAGCTGATTGCGGAGCGGCGAGAAAATTGCGGAGCGAAATTGCAGTTGTGGAATGTCTCGAAAGCCTTGGTGCCCGGAGCCGGAATCGAACCGGCATGACCTTGCGGTCGGCGGATTTTAAGTCCGATGCGTCTACCAGTTTCGCCATCCGGGCGCGCAGCGCGGCGCCGATTGTAGCCCACCTGTGGCGGGCCGGCTGGTTCGACGCGGGGCGGTGACATGCTTAACTGCCGCTCCTATTCATGTCATAGTCCCGGCCATCGTTCCCAGGGGGGGAGCCACCTCATGTCGCTGCACGCGATTGCCTACGCCAGCCAGGCCCATGCCGAACTGCGGACAACCGACCTTGACCGCTTGCTGGCCGATGCCACGGCGTTCAATCGTGTAGCCGGCGTCACCGGCGTCCTGATGTTCGACGGCCGACGGTTCCTGCAATACCTGGAAGGCCCGGAAGACGGCATCGATTCGGTGTTCCCGCGCATTGCCAATGCGCGCAGCCACGGGCAGCTGCAGCTGCTGTGCCGCGCGCCGGTGGCGCAGCGAGCATTCCCGCGCTGGTCGATGGGCACGCGCCGGATCGACCCGGATCTGCTGACACAGATCGTCAATGCGGCCTGGCCCGGATTCCTGCACGGCAGTGGTGGCTTCGAGCGCCTGCGCCAGGCCTGGACCGGCGCCGATGGCGAACTCGAGCCGGCGGCGGTCGCACTGGGTTCATGAGGCCGCCTTGGCGGCAGGGCGCTGGGGCCGTTACGCTGTAGCCTTTCTGGCCTGGGTTTCCCCGGAGTGGTGCAGCGGATGAGTGTGTTGGTCGGAGCCATGGCAACGCGCGTGTCACCCCGCTGGTTGTGCGCGGTGCTTCGATGAGCGCGCCGCTGGCGGCGTCGGTCGCTCCTCGCTTCGCAGTGATCGGCCTGGGCTATGTCGGCCTGCCGTTGGCGGTGGCCTTCGGCCGGCACTGGCCGACGCTGGGGTTCGACATCGATCCGCAGCGCATCGCCGAACTCGGCCGCGGGCAGGACCATACGCTGGAGATGGAGGCCGACGAGCTGTCCGGCGCACAGCAGCTGCAGTTCGGCAGCGATGCCGCGCAGCTGGACGCGGCCAATGTCTACATCGTCACCGTGCCCACGCCGATCGACGCCTACGAGCAACCCGACCTGGAGCCGTTGCGCTCGGCCTCGCGGCTGATCGCCAGCCACCTGCGCGCCGGTGATCTGGTCATCTACGAATCGACGGTCTACCCCGGGACCACCGAGGAAGTGTGCGTGCCGCTGCTGGAGCAGGGCTCGGGGCTCCGCTTCAACGAGGACTTCTATTGCGGCTACAGCCCGGAACGGGTCAGCCCCGGTGACCGCCAGCGGCGCCTGGCCGATATCCGCAAGATCACCTCCGGTTCGACGCCGGAGGTCGCCGCTGTCATCGATCAGCTGTACCAGCGCATCATCCCTGCCGGTACCTTTCCGGCACCGTCGATGCGGGTGGCCGAGGCGGCCAAGGTGGTCGAGAACATCCAGCGTGACGTCAACATCGCGCTGGTCAACGAGCTGGCCCTGATCTTCGACCGGCTCGGCATCGACACCCAGGACGTGCTGGACGCGGCGGGCAGCAAGTGGAACTTCCTGCCGTTCCGGCCCGGCCTGGTCGGCGGTCACTGCATCGGCGTGGATCCGTACTACCTGCTGCACAAATCGGAGAGCGTGGGCTACCACCCGGACCTGATCCACACCGCACGCCAGGTCAACAACCGTGTCGGCGCCCATGTGGCGGCGCGCGTGTTGGCGATGCTGGCAGAGCGCGGCCGTTCGCCAGCGCAGTCGCGCATCCTGGTACTGGGCGTGACGTTCAAGGAAGACTGCCCGGACCTGCGCAACAGCCGTGCGCTGGAACTGGCGCAGCGCCTGGGCGAGGCCGGGGCCGCGGTGGACGTCAGCGACCCCTGGGTGGGCCCGGCGGCGCTGGCGCAGGCCGGTGTGCAATGGCTGGCCGAACCGGTTTCCGGCCGCTATGACGCGGTGGTGCTGGCGGTGGCGCATGCCCGCTTCAAGGCCATGGATGAAGCAGCCATCCGTGGCCTGCTGGCACCGGGAGGCCTGGTCTACGATGTGAAATCGGCCTGGCCGCGCAACGTGGTTGACGGTCGGCTGTAAGCGCGCGCGACGGGCCGCGCGGTAGACTCGGTGGCAGCTGCAATCGAGGAACGCCATGCACCGGTATATCGTCTACCTGCTCGCCATCCTGATGTTTCCTGTCTGCCTGTGGTTGGCCACGTTGTGGCCGGCCTGGTACTGGGGCGTCGGCCTGACCGCCGCCATGGTGGCACTGGGAACCTGGGACCTGCTGCAGAAGCGCAGTACGCTGCGCCGCAACTATCCGGTGATGGCGCACTTCCGCTACGGGCTTGAATCGATCGGCCCGGAGATCCGCCAGTACTTCGTGCAGAGCGATCTGGAAGACGTACCCTTTTCGCGGCAGCAGCGCGCCTTGATCTATCAGCGCGCCAAGAACGAAATGGACACGGTGCCGTTCGGTACCCTGCGCAGTACCTACGCGGTGGACTACGAATGGATCAACCATTCGCTGGCGCCGACCGCCATCGCCAAGCACGACTTCCGCGTGCTGATCGGCGGCAACTGCGCCAAGCCCTATTCGGCCAGCGTGTTCAACATCTCGGCGATGAGTTTTGGCTCGTTGTCGGCCAATGCGATCCGCGCGCTGAACGAAGGCGCACGGCGCGGCGGCTTCTATCACGATACCGGCGAGGGCTCGATCTCGCCGTACCACCGCGAAATGGGCGGTGACCTGGTGTGGGAAATCGGCTCGGGCTACTTCGGTTGCCGCGATGAGAAGGGCGGCTTCAGCGAGGAGCGCTTCGTTGCCAACGCCACCCACGACCAGGTCAAGATGATCGAGATCAAGCTGTCGCAGGGCGCCAAGCCGGGCCACGGCGGCGTGCTGCCGGCGCCGAAGGTGACGGCCGAGATCTCGGTGACGCGTGGCGTTCCCATGGGCGTGGACTGCGTGTCGCCGTCGCGGCATTCGGCCTTCTCCACGCCGGTCGAACTGCTGCAGTTCGTGGCCCGCCTGCGTGAGCTGTCCGGCGGCAAGCCGGTTGGTTTCAAGCTGGCCATCGGCCATCCGTGGGAATGGTTCGGCATCGCCAAGGCCATGCACGAAACAGGACTGCTGCCCGACTTCATCGTGGTCGATGGGGCCGAGGGCGGCACGGGTGCGGCGCCGGCCGAGTTTGTCGACCATGTCGGCGTGCCGATGCACGAGGCGCTGCTGCTGGTACACAACACCCTGGTCGGCCTCGACCTGCGCGAGCGCATCCGCATCGGTGCGGCGGGCAAGATCACCAGTGCCTTCGACATCGCGCGCACCATCGCGCTGGGCGCGGACTGGTGCAATGCCGGGCGGGGCTTCATGTTCGCGCTGGGGTGCATCCAGTCGCTCAGCTGCCATACCGACAAGTGCCCGACCGGTATCGCCACCCAGGATCCGGCCCGCTGGAAACACCTGGATGCCCCGGACAAAGCCACCCGCGTGCACAGCTTCCATGAGCACACGCTGCATGCATTGAAGGAACTGTTGTGTGCGGCGGGGTTGAACGATCCGGCCGAACTGGGGCCCGAACACATCCTGCGCCGGGTATCGCCGGTGGAGATCCGTTCGCTGGCTTCGCTGTACCGCTATCTGGAGCCTGGCGAACTGCTGCACAAGGTGCCGGACCACGCGGTGTTCCATGCATTCTGGGCCGACGCACGCAGCGATTCGTTCCAGCCACCGCCGAAGATCCAGGCCCTGCGCGCCAGCAAGTCGCGATGACGTGTTGTTGCAGCGCCGAGCCCACGCTCGGCTGCCTTTCGGCAGCGTCGAGCTTGCTCGACTGTACAAGGAGACATCATGCAGTTCAGGACCGGTACCCTCGACGATGTGCCTACGCTGTGGGCGCTGCGCACGCGCTGCGTGCGTGAGACCTGCAGCAGCCACTATCCGCCGGAGGTCATCGCGCCGTGGTCGACATCGCCGCCACCGTCGCAGTACGCGCGCCTGCTGGGGCAGGGCGGTTGCGTGGTGGCCGAGGATGCGCAGGGCGTCCTGCTCGGATTCGGCGTCTTTGACTGCGACGCCAATGAAGTCGACGCGTTGTTCGTCGATCCTGGTCGTGGTGGCCAGGGCATTGGCCAGGCGCTGATGCTGCGGTTGCTGGCACTGGCCGATCGCGGGCGTGAGGTGGTGCTGTCGGCCTCGCTCAACGCAGTGCCGTTCTACCAGCGGCAGGGCTTCATCAGCGTGCGTGAGGAGAGCTACCCGCATCCCAGCGGCGTCGCGCTGGCGTCAGTGAGCATGCGCCGGCCGTGGTGACGTAGCGTCGAGCCTGCTCGACTGCTGTTGATTCAAGCCGAGCATGGGCTCGGCTCTACCGCGCGAAGCAGTCGAGCAAGCTCGACTCTACCGGGCCAGTCCTACCGCCGGGCCAGCCACTCGATCACACCGTCGGCCGCACGCAGGCCGCTGGCATAGCAGGCGGTCAACAGGTAGCCGCCGGTCGGGGCTTCCCAGTCCAGCATCTCGCCAGCGCAGAACACGCCGGGCAGGGCACGCAGCATCAGGCCTTCATCCAGCGCCTCGAGGCGCACGCCACCGGCGGTGCTGATCACCTCGGCCATCGGCCGTGGCCGCTGCAGGCGCAGTGGCAACCGCTTGAGCGTGGCGGCGACGGCAGGCAGGTCGTTGCCCGCTTCCTTGCCGAGGATCTCAAACACCAGCGCGGCCTTCACCGCATCCAGGCCCGCCTGGCGGCGCAGGTGTTCACCGAAGCTGCGGCCCTTGCGCGCGCGCGACAGGTCGGCCAGCAGCCGCGCCTCGTCACGGCCGGGTACCAGATCCAGCCACAGCATGGCGTGGCCGTCGCGGTTGATGGTTTCGCGCAGGTCGGCGGCCAGGGCATAGACCAGGCTGCCTTCAATGCCGTAGTCGCTGGCCACGCATTCGCCCTGCAGCGACTGCGGTTGGCCGGCCAGGTCGATCCAGTGCGCGACCACCGGTTTCATTGGGGCGCCGGCATTGCGCTGGGCGAAGAACGGGGTCCAGTCCACGTCGAAGCCGCAGTTGGCCGACTGCAGCGGCGCGACAGCCACGCCATGCGCCTGCAGGGGCACGACCCACGCGCCGTCACTGCCCAGCTGCGGCCAGCTGCCGCCGCCCATCGCCAGCACGGTGGCATCGGCGTGGACAAGGATCTCCTGCGCTTCGGTGGCAAAGCGCAGTGCACCGTCATCGCTCCAGCCGATCCAGCGGTGGTTGGCATGCAGGCGCACACCCTGTTCCTTCAAGCGGCGCACCCAGCCGCGCAGCAATGGTGCGGCCTTGCGGTCGACCGGGAATACGCGGCCAGAGCTGCCCACATAGGTCTCTACGCCGAAACCGGCGGCCCAGTCGCGCAGTGCCTGGGCGTCGAAGCCGTCCAGCCAGTGGCCCACGGCCGCGGCCTGCTCGCGGTAACGGCTGTCGAACAGCGGGCGCGGATCGGAATGGGTGAGGTTGAGCCCGCCCTTGCCGGCGATCAGGAACTTGCGGCCGGGAGAGCCCTTGGCCTCGTACAGATCCACGTCCAGCCCGGCCGCGCGCAGGCGCTCGGCCGCGAACAGTCCGGCCGGGCCGCCGCCAACAACGGCAACCCGGCGCGGCGGGGTGGAATTACGGTTTGACATCGAGCAGCTCGACGTCGAACACCAGTGACGAGCCAGCCGGGATCGGGCCGACGCGGCGGTCGCCATAGCCGTAGTCAGGCGGGATCATCAGCGTACGCTTGCCGCCGACCTTCATCCCGGCCACGCCTTCATCCCAGCCGCGGATGACCTGGCCGGCGCCCAGCGCGAAGGTGAACGGCTCGCCACGGCTGACCGAGCTGTCGAAGGTCTTGCCGTGCTTGTTCCCGGTGCGGTTGTCGTATATCCAGCCGGTGTAGTGCACGGTGACCTTGTTGCCGGCGACGGCTTCGGCGCCGGTGCCGGCAACGGTATCGATGCGCTCGAAGGTGGTCAGGGTGCCGCCCGGCGGAGGGCCGGCCGGTTCGCTCGAACAACCAGCGGCGGTGAGGGACAGCAGCAGGGGAAGCAGCAGGCGGCGCATCGGGCGTCTCCGGGAGGGCGCAGGGCGAGGGCGGCAAGGGTAGCGCATCGGCGCCGGGTATCATGGGCGCATGGCAAAACTCCTGCTCAATCTGCGCAATGTCGGTGACGATGAATATGCCGATGTCTGCACCCTGCTGGACCAGCACGGCATCGCCTGGTACCGCACTGAACCCAGCCCCTGGGGTATTTCCAACGGCGGCCTGTGGCTGCGCGAGGATGCCGATCATCCCCGCGCCAAGGCGCTGATGGCCGACTACCAGGCCGAACGCGGCCCGCGCATCCGCGCCGAGCGCGAGCAGGCGCTGCGCGATGGCACTGCCGAGACCTTCGGCAGCCTGCTGCGGCGACGCCCGCTGTATGTAGTGCTGGTGCTGCTGGCGATGGCGGCCGCGGCGGCGCTGGTGCTGCTGCCGTTCATGCTGCTGCGCGGGTAAGGGGTCGGATCCCTCTGCTGGGCAGAGGGCTCTGACCCCTGAATTCGTGAACGCGGAATCTGACCCCGGCGCGCTCTGGCGCTAAAATGGCAGGATGATCGCCAATACCGCCGCCTACCATTTCGCCGTCATCGACGCTCCCCAGGCCCTCTGCGACCAGCTGCTGGCGCGTGCCGAGGCGGCGGCGCTGCGCGGTACGATCCTGGTGGCGGGCGAGGGCCTGAACCTGTTTCTGGCCGGCGCGCCGGACGCGATCGAAGGGTTCTATTCGACGCTGCGCGAAGACGCGCGCTTCGCTGACCTGCGGGTCAAGACCAGCCTCAGCGAACACCAGCCGTTCGCGCGGCTGAAGGCCAAGGTGAAGGACGAGATCATCAGCTTCCGCCGCGATGACGGCCAGCCGCTGGACTATCCGCGTGCGCCGGCGGTCGATCCGGCCACCGTGCAGCGCTGGCTGCGGCAGGGCCATGACGACGCCGGCAAGCCAGTGGTGATGCTCGATACGCGCAACCTGCAGGAGATCGAGTACGGCACCTTCAAGGATGCGCTGGTGCTCCCGATCCACAAGTTCACCGACCTGCCCGAGGCGCTGGCGCCGCATCGCGAGGCGCTGAAGGGCAGCACCGTGGTCAGCTTCTGCACCGGCGGCATCCGCTGCGAGAAGGCCGCGCTGTGGATGGTCAACGACGGCATGGACAACGTGCTGCAGCTCGACGGAGGCATCCTGGGCTACTTCGAGGAAGTGGGCGGCGAAGGCTACGAGGGCCGCTGCTTCGTGTTCGACGAGCGCGTGGCACTGGATGCCGAGCTGAAGCCGATGGTCGACCAGCCGCTGGCCGAGCCGCGCCCCAGCGCGTTCTGACGCTTCTGCGGTAGAGCTGGCTGCTGGCCGGCTGCCACGGCGCCCTGCCTGCCGGCCAGCGGCCGGCACTACCGGATCAAGCGCTGCGGGCGCTGAGCCCGTCCCACGGGAATCAGCATCCCGCCACCGTCACTGGCCGTTGCGCCCGGCCGACCCCATCACAAGGGGAAACCTGTGACGGAATACCGCCTGATGATCCCGTTGTCGATCCTTGACCTGGCCCCGGTCTGCGAGGGCAGTGACACCACTGCCGCCTTTGCCAACATGCTGGAACTGGCCCAGCACGCCGACGCGCTGGGCTATCGCCGCTACTGGCTGGCCGAACACCACAACATGCCCGGCATCGCCAGTGCGGCCACCGCCGTGCTGATTGGCCACGTCGCCGGTGGTACCCGGCGCATCCGGGTTGGTGCCGGCGGCATCATGCTGCCCAACCATGCACCGCTGCAGGTGGCCGAGCAGTTCGGCACGCTGGCCTCGCTGTATCCGGACCGCATCGACCTCGGCCTGGGCCGCGCGCCGGGCACCGACCAGCCGACGGCGCGGGCCCTGCGTCGCTACTTCGACAGCGCCGACCAGTTCCCGCAGGACGTGCGCGAACTGCTGCACTACTTCGAACCGGTGCAGCCGGGCCAGGCCGTGCAGGCTGTTCCCGGTGGCGGCCTGCGCGTACCGACGTGGATTCTCGGTTCCAGTCTGTTCGGCGCGCGCATGGCCGCGTCGATGGGCCTGCCGTACGCGTTCGCCTCGCACTTTGCGCCGGATGCAATGGACGAAGCACTGGCGGTGTACCGCCGCGAGTTCCGCCCCTCGGCCACGTTGAAGCAACCGCATGCGATGCTGGCCCTGAACGTGGTGGCCAGTGACAGCGAGGCGGAGTCGCGCCGCCTGTTCACCAGCCAGCAGCAGAGTTTCGTCAACCTGCGCCGTGGCCGTCCGGGCAAGATTCCGGCACCGGTCGACGACATTGAAACCTTCTGGGAGCCGCACGAGAAGCTGGGTGTGGAACGGGCGCTGGCCTGCACCGTACTCGGCGATCCGCAGCAGGTCGCTGAGGGCATCGCCGCCTTCGTTGAACGCCACAGGCCCGACGAGCTGATGCTGACTGCCAACCTGTTTGACCACCGCGCGCGCCTGCGTTCGTTCGAACTGGCCATGCACGCCTGGCACGCCCGCCACGCGGGCTGAACAATTGCGTCACGGTCCATTGCGCTCAAAGCGCGTCTGATGGGGGCCCCACACCGATGGAGCCCCCCATGGCCGACACCCGCGCCGAACACATCGCCCAGCTGGCCGAGCTGATCCAGGACGTGGAGGTGGCGATGTTCACCACCACCGGTGTCGATGGCCGCCTCTACAGCCGGCCGCTGGCCACCCAGCAGGTCGCCTTCGACGGTGACCTGTGGTTCGTGATCACCGCCGACAGCCCGAAGGTGGCCGAGATCGCGCTCGATCCGCAGGTGAATGTGGCGTATGCCTCGCCCTCGAAAAACACCTATGTGTCGGTGGCAGGACGAGCGCGCGTGGTCGATGACCGCGCGAAGATCGAAGAGCTGTGGTCGCCGGCGATGAAGCTGTTCTTCCCTGGTGGGAAGGATGACCCCAACCTGCGCCTGATCCATGTGTGTGCCGACAGCGCCGAATACTGGGATGGCCCGGGCACGCTGCTGGGCAAGGCGCTGACGTTCGTGTTGTCGGCGGTGCAGGACGAACCAGCGGCGTTGGCCGACAACGGGTTCATTGATCTGCGTGGATGACGGACGTCCGGTGTTGGTGGTGCCGGCCGCTGGCCGGCAATCCCGGAAACGTGGCAGCCGGCCAGCGGCCGGCTCTACCGGGTGCCGGTTCAGAACCAGCGCTGGAACAGATCCACCGTGTAGCCCACCAGCTGCCCCGAACTGAAGCCGAAGAAGGTGATCGCCGCCAGCGCGGCGATCCAGTTGAACAGCATCAGCGCGCCATCACGCTCCAGCAGCGCCAGCGAGAACAGCAGCAGCTGGAAGCCGAACAGGAAGTTGGTGAATGGAATCGGCAGCGACAGCAGGATGCCCAGCAGTACCAGCAGCAGGCCGGTGAAGGCGTGCGCCGGCAGCGGTGTCAGCAGCTGCGGCAGGCGTGGCTTCAGCATCCGGTCCAGGCGCCGCAACGGCCGGTCGATGCGGTCGAGGAAGCGGTGCATGGTGCCGCGCTTCGGCCCGCGCCGGGCGATGAAGCCCGGCAGCCACGGGCGGCGCAGGCAGCACAGCATCTGCAGCCCGATCAGGATCACCAGCGGGCCGCTGAGCGCGCCGCCCATGCCCGGAATCGGAATGAACGACGGCAGGATGGCCACGAACAGGAACACGCCGAACGCGCTCTGCTGCAGGTTGCGCAGGATCTGGCCGAGCGGCATGTGCTCGGCCGGGTCGCCGGAGGCGAACATCTCCAGCAGGGCGCGGATGCCCTCGTTGCGATAGGCCGGGCGCTCGTGGCCCGTGCCCGGGTCGGCCTCAGGCGGTGAGCTCATCGGCCTGCTCGTCGGACAACGTACGCAGCAGCAGCTTGTCCACGCGCGCACCGTCCAGGTCGACGATCTCGAAGCGCCAGCCGGCCCAGTCGAAGTATTCACCGGCGTGCGGGATGCGGCCGAAATAGTGGATGCACATGCCGGCCAGCGTGTAGTAGTCGCCGTCCTCTGCATCGGGCAGGTCGTTGCTGCCGATCAGCTCGCGCAGGTCTTCGATCGGCAGCGAACCGTCCACCAGCAGCGAGCCGTCCTCGCGGGTCACCACCAGCGCGTCCTCATCGGCGTTCTCAACGGCCTGCAGGCGGCCGACCACCGCGCCCATCAGGTCGCTGATGGTCACCAGGCCCTGGATTTCGCCGTACTCATCCACCACCAGCGCCATCGACTGCTGTTCCTCGCGGAAGATCTCCAGCAGCTTCATCGCATGGGTCGATTCGGAGACATACAACGCTTCGCGCAGGGTCTGGAACAGCGCGTTGTCACCGCGTGCCATGCGGGTGGCCAACGATTTCAGCTCCAGCACACCGACCACGTCCTGGTCGTTGTCGCGATACACCGGATAGCGCGAGAACTCATGCTCGGCCATGATTTCCAGGTTCCGCTCCAGCCCGGCCTGGGTATCGAGCCAGGCGATGCGGTTGCGCGGGGTCATCAGGCTGTCGGCGGTGCGGTCGCCCAGGCGCATGACGCGGTTCATCATGTCGCGCTCATGGGCATCGATCACGCCGGCCTCGTGGCTCTCGGCCACCAGCATGCGGATTTCTTCTTCGGTCACCTGGGCGGCCTCGTCCTTGCCCAGGCCGAGAATCTTCAGTACCAGCTGGGTGGTCTTGGACAGCAGCCAGACAAACGGCAGGGCCAGCTTGGCCAGCCAGCTCATCGGCATGGCCACCAGTCCGGCGATCGCCTCCGAGCGGGTCAGCGCCAGGCGCTTGGGCACCAGTTCGCCAAAGATGAGCGTGATGAAGGTGATCAGGCTGACCGCCAGTACCGTGCCGATCTTGCCGGCATAGGCGAAACCGGGCATCAGGCCCTGGATCCAGCCGGCAAAGGCGTCGCCCAGCGCTTCACCGCCGAGATAGCCGGTCAGCACGCCGATCACGGTGATGCCGATCTGCACGGTGGACAGGAAGCTCTCCGGCTTCTCCGACAGCTCCAGTGCCTTGGCAGCGCGCTTGGAGGTGGCGGCCATCTGCTTCAGGCGGCTCTTGCGCGAGGTCATGACCGACATCTCGGACATGGCGAAGAAGCCGTTCAACAGAACAAGCGCGAAGACAATCAGGATCATTTCAAACACGGGCGTCGTCCCCGGTTGGTGGCAGGGAGGGCGGGTGCTGGCGATGGCGGCAAGCGCTCAGGAACGGGGTCCGGCGCGGCGCAGGGGGGTAAGGGTCGTCGTCCATAAGGTGCGCCCGAAGGCGCGCTGGCATCTTAGCAAAGGGGCATGGCCGGGTGGCAACCGCCTGTTCAGGTTGAGGCGGGCAGGGGCCCGGATTGGGGCAGGGATACCCGAGATGGTCATCTAGCCGTCATAATTCGCCTTGGTGCCGTCCTTCCCGCGACGGCTGACAGGTTTCTCAATGTTCTCTCTGCAGACCATTTTCGGTTCCGGCAAACAGTTCTACACCCTGCTCGATGAGGCTGCCGTCGCGGCCAATGACGCCGCCAAGGCGCTGCATTCCATGCTGCGCGAGGCCGACCGCCAGCCTGCGCTGGACGCTTTCAAGCTGGCCCGCCTGCGCGAACGCGCGGCCTCGGACAAGATCAGCCAGGCGCTGGTGGACAGCTTCATGACCCCGATCGAGCGCGAAGACATCGAAGCGCTGGGTTCGGCGCTGTACAAGATTCCCAAGCAGATCGAGAAGTTCGCCGATCGCTATTCGCTGGCCACGACCCATCTGGAGCACATCGACTTCGCGCCGCGCGCGGCGATGCTGGAGCAGGCGGCCGGCGTGGTGGTGGAAATGGTGGCCGACCTGCGCCACATGAACCTGGACCGGATGACCGCGCTGAACGAGAAGCTGCGTTCGCTGGAAAACGAGGCCGACCGCCTGATGCTCGAGCTGTACCGCGACATCTATTCCGGCCGCCTGGACAACCTGCAGATGTTCCTGTTGAAGGAATTCTTCGAGATCCTGGAAAAGGCCATCGACCGTTGCCGCGAGGCCGGCGTGGTGGCGTACCAGATCGTGTTGAAGAACAGCTGACGGACGCCGCCGCATGTTGACCCTTGTCCTGGTGGTGATCCTGGCCGCGCTCGTCTTCGAGTTCATCAACGGCTTCCACGACACCGCCAACTCCATTGCCACCGTGGTCGCGACCAAGGTGCTCTCGCCCGGCTGGGCGGTGATGCTGGCCGCCTTCATGAACCTGATCGGTGCGCTGACCGGTACGGCCGTCGCCCTGACCATCGCCTCCGGCCTGCTCAACACCAACGTGGTCGATGTCACCCCGCAGGTGATCCTGTGCGCGCTGCTGGGCGGCATCATCTGGAACCTGATCACCTGGTGGAAGGGCCTGCCGTCGTCCTCCTCGCACGCGCTGATCGGTGGCCTCTGCGGCGCCGGCCTGGCCGCCGCCCACAACAACTGGGACGCGCTGATCTGGTCCGAGCGCCTGGGCAACTGGGCGCAGAACAAGGGCCTGCTGTGGAAGGTGTTCGTGCCGATGATCACCTCGCCTATTGCCGGCTTCCTGCTGGGCATCGTGGTGATGGTGCTGCTGTGGGCGCTGATCGCCGGCCTGGCCAAGGTTGGCGGCGCCATCGGCCGTCTGGCCCGTCCGCGCATCGTCAACGCCTTCTTCGGCAAGGCGCAGATCGCCTCGGCGGCCTACATGGGCTTCGCCCACGGCCACAACGACGCGCAGAAGACCATGGGCATCATCGCCATGACCCTGATCGGCGCTGAAGCCACCGGCGCGCTGGACAACCTGCCGTCGTGGCTGGCCTTCATGCACCCGGATGCGCATGCCGGTGATGGCATCGCGATGTGGATCGTGCTGACCTGTGCGGTGGTGATGGCTGCCGGTACCGCCTCGGGTGGCTGGAAGATCATCAAAACCCTGGGCCACAAGATGGTCAAGCTGCATCCGATCCACGGCTTCGCCGCAGAGACCAGCTCGGCCACCATCCTGACCCTGGCCGCCCACTTCGGCATGCCGGTGTCGACCACGCACAGCATCTCCACTGCGATCATGGGCGTTGGCTTTGCCAAGAACCCGCGCTCGCTGAAGTTCGGCGTGATCGAGCGCATCATCTGGGCCTGGATCCTGACCATTCCCGCTGCCGGCGGCTGTGCGTACCTGATCCTGAAGCTGTTTGAAGTGTTCGGCTGGACCTGATGCCAGCAACCCTGGGGTCAGAGCCCTTTCCCTGCGGATAGGGATCTGACCCCGGAAATGAAAAAGCCCGCCGGATTCCGGCGGGCTTTTTTCATGGGAAAAACATTATTTCTGCACCCATCGTGTCGACCAAGGTCGACACCTACCAAAGCAGAACGCCGTTCGGACAGGCCGCCGGAATCTGTCGAAGGCGGGGTGGGTCCGGTTGCGGGGGTGTCCGCGGCATGGATGCCGCGGCCAAGCCCCCATGGACGGGTTTACGGCGTCCCCCGCAACCGGACCCGCCTCGCCAACCCTCGGAAATCCGGCTTTTGACGTTGGACGTTGCCGTTGCCGTTGCTGGTGCCGTTGCCGCCAGCGGGTGCCGGGCCGCAGGCCCGGCCCGAACCCCCTCAGTTGCGCTGGAACAGCGCCTGCACATCCCTGCGGAACGCCGCCTGGCTGTCCGCCCGGCTGTAGAACATGTGGCCGCCCGGATAGCTGCGCACCTGCACCCGGTCCGGGTTGCTGCCCATCGCCGGCATCTGGTCCACGGTCAGGATCGAACCCATGAACGGGCAGGACAGGTCATTCCAGCCGTGCACGATCAGCACCTGCAGGTGCGGGTCGATCGCCACCGCCTGGCGCAACTGGGTCACCGCGCCCTGACGCAGTTCGCCGTTGCGGTCCCACAGCCGGTTCACCTCGTAATTCAGCGCCTGGTAGCGCGCATCCACCTTCCAGCCGACCACGCGCGTCACGAAGTCGACCATCGCGGTGGTGGTCGGCGCGATGATGCTGTCCAGCAACGGATCGTTGGCGCGCTGTTCCGGATCGTTCGGGAACGGATCGAACGCGGTCACGTTGGAATCGTAACGGCTGCCGAGCGTGCCCTTGTCGCGGAACACTTCGCGCAGGTAGGCCTGGGTCTCCAGGCGGCCGCCGGCACGGCGCACGAACTGCGGGTCGAGCCCGGTCAGTTCGGTTACCCGGCGCAGCATCGCCTCGGTGGCCTGCGGGTCGCTGCGGCCCTTCATCAATGCGGTGGCGTAGTCGCCACGGGTGTATTCGACCACCTCGCGCATCGCCGCATCGGTCAGCTTGCCCTGGCGCTCCAGGTGCGCTGCGGCGATCGATGGCAGCGTCTGCATCCACGCCATCGGCGAGACGTCGGCGTTGTCTTCCAGCGTCGGGCTCAGGTACGGCGACACCAGCACCAGGCCGTTCATCGCCACACCCAGCCGGGTCTGCAGGAAGTGGGTGATGCGCGGGCCGCGATAGCCACCATAGCTCTCGCCGGTCAGGTACTTGCGCGAGGCCATGCGCTGGTTGCGCAGCAGCCAGTCGTAGATCGAGCGCGACAGGTATTCGATGTCGGCGCCGGGGTTGTACAGCTGCTTCTTGGCTTCATCGTCGCCGATGCGAGCGCGGCTGAAGCCGGTGCCGACCGGGTCGATGAACACCAGGTCGGTGAAGTCCAGCCAGGTGCCCGGGTTGTCGTGCAGGGTGGCCGGCGCCGAGGCACTGTCGCCCTCCGATCCGAAGGTCACCACCTTCGGCCCGATCGCGCCCATGTTGAGGTAGACCGACGACGCGCCGGGGCCACCGTTGAGTGCGAACGTTACTGGCCGGTCCTTGCCCGGCATCGTGTAGGCGGTGAACACCACATCGGCAATCACCTTGCCCGACGCATCGCGCACCGGCAGGGTGCCGACGGTGGCGGTGTAGTCGAGCGTGCGCCCGTTCAGGCGCATGCTCTGGCGGGCCGAGGCGTCGGCCGGCAACGCGGGCGCTTCGCTGGCGTCGCCTTTCGAATCAGGCTGAGCGGCGGGCGCGGCCAGCACGCTGGCAGGGGCGATGAGCAGGCCGACGCAGAGCGCGGCAGTATGCAGCAGGGACTTCATGGCACCGGATCGGCAGCGGAAGGGGATTCCGATGCTAGGCCGCCCGGGCCCCGCAACGAATGTGTCCAAAGGCATGCCCGCGCGCGCTGGCCGGTTGTGGCCAGATTGGGTCAAGCGGGCAGGGCGTTGGCCGCGTCGTCGTGCGCCAGCAGGCCGTACACGGCCGAGTCCGAGAGCTCGCCCTGGATGCGCCAGCGCTGGCGCAGGATGCCTTCGCAGTGGAAGCCCAGGCGTTCGAGCACATGTGCGGAAGGCGCATTGCGCGGATCGATCTCGGCTTCGATGCGGTGCAGGTGCAGGGTGCGGAACAGGTAGGCCAGCACCTGCTGCAGGGCTTCGTGCATGTAGCCCTGGCCCTGGCGGTCGGGCGCCAGCAGGTAGCCGATCTCGGCGCGTGCGGCGTCGCGATCGACGGCGAACACCACGCAGATGCCCAGCAGCGGGCCGTCCAGGGTTTCCCGTACAGCCAGCTTGAGCTGGGTGCCGATGGCATGGGCGGCCAGGTCGTCGTCGATCTGTTCGCGGGCTTCGGCCGGTCGGGTCCAGGCCGGATGGTTCCACCAGCGCATCACGTCCGGATCGGACTGCAGCGCGAACAGCGCGGAAGCGTCGTCACGGCGGATCGGGCTGAGGACCAGCCGCGCACTGTGCAGGGGCAGGCCGGGGAACAACTGCGAGTGGCTGGCCAATAGGGTGGTCCACACGGATGGACGCGCATTATGGCGCCGCCGGGTTTGCCGATGGCGGCGGATGGGACCCGGCGCCCAAACCGGTAGTGCCGGCCAGCGGCCGGCACTGCCGTGGATCCAGGGTCAGACTTCCAGCGAGGCCAGGTCGCCCTTGGCTTCCAACCAGCCCTTGCGGTCCGAAGCGCGCTTCTTGGCCAGCAGCATGTCCATCAGCGAGCGGGTCTGCTCGCCATCGTCCACGGTCAGCTGCACCAGGCGGCGCGTATCCGGGTGAATGGTCGACTCGCGCAGCTGCGGCGGGTTCATCTCGCCCAGGCCCTTGAAGCGGGTCACGTTGATCGCGCCCTTGATCTTCTCGCGTTCGATCTTGTCCAGCATCGAGCGCTTTTCTTCCTCATCCAGGGCGTAGAACACCTGCTTGCCCACGTCGATGCGGAACAGCGGCGGCATCGCCACGAACACGTGGCCGGCATCGACCAGCGCCGGGAAGTGCTTCAGGAACAGCGCGGTCAGCAGGGTGGCGATATGCAGGCCGTCGGAGTCGGCGTCGGCCAGGATGATGACCTTGCCGTAACGCAGGCCGCTGATGTCATCCTTGCCCGGGTCGCAGCCGATGGCGATGGCCAGGTTGTGCACTTCTTCCGAGGCCAGCACGCTGTTGGACGACACTTCCCAGGTGTTCAGGATCTTGCCGCGCAACGGCATGATGGCCTGGAAGTCCTTGTCGCGGGCCTGCTTGGCGCTGCCGCCTGCCGAGTCACCTTCCACCAGGAACAGCTCGGTGCGCGACAGGTCCTGGCTGATGCAGTCGGCCAGCTTGCCGGGCAGGGCCGGGCCCTGGGTGACCTTCTTGCGGACGACCAGCTTCTCGGTCTTCAGGCGCGCGCTGGCGCGCTCGATGGCGATCTGCGCGATCTTCTCGCCCAGCTCCACGTTCTGGTTCAGCAGCAGGCTGAAGGCATCATGCGCGGCGCCTTCGACGAAACCGGCGGCTTGGCGCGAGGACAGGCGTTCCTTGGTCTGGCCGCTGAACTGCGGGTCGGTCATCTTCAGCGACAGCACGAACGACACGCGGTCCCACACGTCTTCCGGGGCCAGCTTGACGCCGCGCGGCAGCAGGTTGCGGAAGTCGCAGAACTCGCGCAGCGCTTCGGTCAGGCCGGTGCGCAGGCCGTTGACGTGGGTGCCGTGCTGGGCGGTGGGAATCAGGTTGACGTAGCTTTCCTGCACCAGTTCACCTTCCGGCAGCCAGGCCACGGCCCAGTCCACCACCTCGGTGTCCTTCTTCAGATTGCCCACGAACAGGTCGGCCGGCAGCGATTCGCGCTCGCCCAGCTCCAGCTTCAGGTAATCGCGCAGGCCGTCTTCGTAGTACCAGGTATCGACTTCACCGGTGGCCTCGTCGGTCAGCTTGACGGTCAGGCCCGGGCACAGCACGGCCTTGGCGCGCAGCAGGTGCTTGAGCGCACGCACCGCAAATTTGGGCGTGTCGAAATACTTCGGGTCGGGCCAGAAGCGCACGCGGGTACCGGTATTCTTCTTGCCGACGCTGCCGACCACTTCCAGCGGGGTGGCGCGATCGCCGTTGCGGAAGGTGATGCGGTGTTCGGCACCTTCGCGCTTGATGTGAACTTCCACCAGAGTGGACAGCGCATTGACCACGCTGACGCCGACGCCGTGCAGGCCGCCGGAGAAGGTGTAGTTGTTGTTGCTGAACTTGCCGCCCGCATGCAGGCGGGTGAGGATCAGCTCGACGCCCGGAATCTTCTCCTCCGGATGGATGTCCACCGGCATGCCGCGGCCGTCATCGCTGACCTCCACGCTGCCGTCCTTGTACAGGGTGATCTCGATCGAACGGGCGTGGCCGGCGAGGGCCTCGTCCACCGAGTTGTCGATCACTTCCTGCGCCAGGTGGTTCGGGCGCGCGGTGTCGGTATACATGCCGGGACGGCGCTTGACCGGGTCAAGGCCGGACAGGACTTCAATATCGGCGGCGTTATAGCGGGCGTTCATCTATCTTCTAAAGCGCGGAGCGACGCGCAAGTGTGCGGTCTGTGCGGCGAATTTGCACGCCTGCGGTTCAGCCTCGGCGGCGGGGAGGGGGTAAAATGGCAGCTGCTGGAATCTGAACGCCGGCGACCCCCATCGGGTCGAAACGTCCAAGCCATACCGCGAGGAGGACCTCATGAAGAAGTTGCTGACCATTGCGATCCTGGCCGCTGCCGCCGTTGCAGTGCCGCTGGTTCTGGCGCAGAACGCCGGCCAGCCGGCGCCGCAGCAGGGTGCCCAGGCCGACAAGGCGCAGGCCGAGGCGGACGCCAAGGCCAAGCGCCGTGCCCAGGCCAATGCCGAAATGAAGGCGCAGGGCCAGCCGGCCCCGCAGCAGGAAGAGGAAGAAGAGGCAAGGAAGAAGAAGTAACGCTTCCGCCCTCTGAAGCCCTTGCCACAAGGGATTCGCCCCCCGACGCCCCGCCCAGCGGGGCGTTTCTTTTGGCCGATGACCGCAACTGCCCCTTGGGTTGGCGGCCATCAATCTGTAAACTACGGCTTTCCGGGAGTAAGTGCGTGTCCACCCTTTGCGAATGGGCTGGCACGGCCAAGCGTGGCCGCCAGCAATGCGGGTCGCAGGTGACGGTCGATGTGACCGGCACGGCCACCCCGACCTCGTACGGTGGTCCCCGTCCGGCGCCTGCCGCCGCACGGCCCCGCATCTCCCTCGCTGCCCCAGCGAACCGGAAAACCCCCTTCAAGCCCCATGCCCGCCCACCGGGTGCGCGTGGTGCTGCCGTTTTCCATTTCCAGACAGGATGCTTGCAGCCATGACTCCCTTGATTTTCGTAACCGGCGGCGTGGTGTCCTCGCTCGGCAAAGGCATTGCCGCCGCGTCACTGGCCGCTATTCTCGAAGCCCGTGGCCTGAAGGTCACGATGATGAAGCTCGACCCGTACATCAACGTCGACCCGGGCACCATGAGCCCGTTCCAGCACGGTGAGGTCTACGTCACCGACGACGGCGCCGAGACCGACCTCGACCTGGGCCACTACGAGCGCTTCGTGCGCACCCGCCTGAGCCGCAAGAACTCGGTCACCACCGGTCGCATCTACGAGAACGTGATCCGCAAGGAGCGCCGCGGCGACTACCTGGGCGCGACCGTGCAGGTCATTCCGCACATCACCGACGAAATCCGCCGCTGCATCGACGAAGCCACCGAGGGATACGACGTGGCGCTGGTCGAGATCGGCGGAACGGTGGGTGACATCGAGTCGCTGCCGTTCCTGGAGGCGATCCGCCAGGTACGCACCGAGCGCGGCCCGGAAAAGGCGCTGTTCATGCACCTTACCCTGGTGCCGTACATCGGCGCGGCCGGTGAGCTGAAGACCAAGCCGACCCAGCATTCGGTGAAGGAACTGCGCTCGATCGGCATCCAGCCCGACGTGCTGCTGTGCCGCTCGGAGCAGGCCGTGCCGGATTCGGAGCGCCGCAAGATCGCCCAGTTCACCAACGTCTCCGAGCGCGCCGTCATCAGCGTGCCGGACGTGGACGTGCTGTACCGCATCCCGTCGGGCCTGCACGCGCAGGGCCTGGACGAGATCGTGGTCAACCAGCTGAAGCTGGCCGACAAGGCCGGCCCGGTCGACCTGTCGATGTGGGAGGACGCGGTGGACGCGACCCTGCATCCGCTGGACGAAGTGACCATTGCCGTGGTCGGCAAGTACGTCGACCACCAGGATGCCTACAAGTCGGTGGGCGAGGCGCTCAAGCACGGCGGCCTGCGCCAGCGCACCAAGGTCAACCTGAAGTGGCTGGAAGCACAGGACCTGGAAGGCACCGACATGGCCGCGCTGGCCGATGTCGACGGCATCCTGGTGCCGGGCGGCTTCGGTGACCGTGGTTTCGAAGGCAAGGTGCTGACCTCGAAGTTCGCCCGCGAGCAGCAGGTGCCGTACTTCGGCATCTGCTACGGCATGCAGGCGGCGGTGGTCGATTACGCACGCAACGTGGTCGGCCTGGAAGGCGCCAACAGCACGGAGAACGACCGCCAGTCGCCGAACCCGGTGATCGGTCTGATCACCGAATGGCGCACCGCCAGCGGCGATGTCGAGAAGCGCGACGACAAGAGCGACCTCGGCGGCACCATGCGCCTGGGCCTGCAGGAACAGCGTCTGAAGCCGGGCACGCTGGCCCGCGAGCTGTACGGCAAGGACGTGGTTGCCGAGCGTCATCGCCACCGCTACGAGTTCAACAACCGCTACCGTACCCAGCTGGAAGACGCTGGCCTGGTGATCGCCGGCAAGTCGATGGACGACACCCTGGTGGAAGTGGTGGAACTGCCGCGTGATGCGCACCCGTGGTTCCTGGCCTGCCAGGCGCATCCGGAATTCCTGTCCACGCCGCGTGACGGCCACCCGCTGTTCATCGGTTTCATCCGTGCCGCGCGTGAGCGCAAGGCGGGCGGCAAGCTGCTTTCCGAAGTGCGCGCATGATGTCGGTAAGGGCTTTGCGTGAGTCGTGACCCCTGGCAGGCGCTGGAAAACCAGCGTCGACGCCGGCACTGGAGCCAGTGGCCCTGGGGTGTGATTGCGCTGGGCCTGGCGGTGCTGTTCACCGTGGGCATGTTCGGTCTGGTGCTGATCGGCGCCGCGTCCGTGCGGCCCCCGGGTGATGGGGGCAGCGCTTTCAACCTGCGGGCCTGCTTCATTGCGCTGCTGGCCGGGGAGTTGGTGACGGCGGTGGGGTGTATCGCTGCCGCCGGACTGGCCTGGCGCCTGAACCGTGGCAAGGTGGCTGCCGGTCTGGCGATCATCCTGCTTTCGCTGTGGCTCGGCGCCCTGTTCTACGGGGTGCTCTGATGAATGCGACTCTGGCAACGCGTGATCGGCCCTGGGGCCTGATCGCGCTGGCGCTGGCTGCTGTTTCCTGGGCCGGGCTGACGGCAGCCGTGCTGGCCTTCGCCGCCAGTTTCGGCTCGCCCGGTGATGGCAACCATGGCATGCAGGCCATGCAGTATTGGATTCTGGCTGCCCTGGCCATGCTGGTGCTGTCCTTCGTTGGCAGCCTGGTGGCGATGGTGATGGCCTGGCGTCGCCACCGCGGCGGCGTGTTGGCCGCCATCGCCGGTGGCCTGCTGGTGCTGATGCTGTCGTTGATCCTGATGGTGATCGGGGCCAGTCTGGCCTGACGGCGCGCGCGCCATTTGGCAAGTGGCGGGCAGCCGGGGATAATCACGCGGCATTCGTTTTGTCGCCCCCTCTCCATACAGGTAACCGGCCCGACCATGAGTACGATCCGCAGCATCCACGCCCGTGAAATCCTCGACAGCCGTGGCAACCCCACGCTGGAAGCCGAAGTCATCCTGGAGGACGGTTCGTTCGGTCGCGCCGCGGTTCCCTCCGGCGCCTCGACCGGCACCAAGGAAGCGGTCGAGCTGCGTGACGGCGACAAGACCCGTTACCTGGGCAAGGGCGTGCGCAAGGCCGTCGACAACGTCAACACCACCATCGCCGCCGCGCTGAAGGGCTTCGAGGCCACCGACCAGGCCGGCCTCGACCGTCGCCTGATCGACCTGGACGGCACCGAGAACAAGGGCCGCCTGGGCGCCAACGCGCTGCTGGGTGTTTCGATGGCCGCTGCGCACGCCGCCGCTGCTTCGAACAAACAGGCGCTGTGGCAGTACTTGGCCGCCAAGACCGGCGTGACCCCGTCGCTGCCGGTGCCGATGATGAACATCATCAACGGTGGCGCGCACGCCGACAACAACGTCGACTTCCAGGAGTTCATGGTGCTGCCGGTCGGCTTCACCTCGTTCTCCGAAGCGCTGCGTGCCGGCACCGAGATCTTCCATTCGCTGAAGTCGGTGCTGAAGGGCCACGGCCTGAGCACCGCCGTGGGCGACGAAGGCGGCTTCGCACCGGACTTCCGCAGCAACGTTGAAGCGCTGGACACCATCCTCGAAGCGATCGGCAAGGCTGGCTACACCGCCGGTGAAGACGTGCTGCTGGGCCTGGACGTGGCCTCCAGCGAGTTCTTCGAGAACGGCAAGTACAACCTGGTCGGCGAGAACAAGCGCCTGACCTCCGAGCAGTTCGTCGACTTCCTGGCCGACTGGGCCGCGCAGTACCCGATCATCACGATCGAAGACGGCCTGGCCGAGAACGACTGGGCCGGCTGGAAGCTGCTGACCGACCGCATCGGCAAGAAGGTGCAGCTGGTGGGCGACGATCTGTTCGTCACCAACCCGAAGATCTTCCAGGAAGGCATCGACTCGGGCACCGCCAACGCGATCCTGATCAAGGTCAACCAGATCGGTACCCTCAGCGAAACCCTCGAAGCGATCGCCATGGCCGACCGTGCCGGCTATGCCGCCGTGGTCTCGCACCGTTCGGGCGAAACCGAAGACACCACCATCGCCGACATCGCGGTGGCCACCACCGCCACCCAGATCAAGACCGGCTCGCTGTGCCGCAGCGATCGCGTGGCCAAGTACAACCAGCTGCTGCGCATCGAGGAAGCCCTCGGCGCCGGCGCGCGTTACGCCGGTCGTGACGCGTTCGTTTCGCTGAAGCGCTGAGCCGATGCGCGACTGGCGCTGGATGCTGCTGGTGCTGGCCCTGCTGCTGGGCTGGCTGCAGTATCGTTTCTGGTTCGGCCCGGGCAATTCGGGCGAAGTGATGATGCTCGAAGCCCAGGTTGCCAACCAGGAGCGCGACAATGAGGGCCTGCAGCAGCGCAACGATGCGCTGGCTGCGGAAGTGAAGGACCTCAAGGAAGGCCAGTCCGCCATCGAGGAGCGCGCACGCAGTGAGCTGGGCATGATCAGGCCCGGCGAGAAGTTCTACCGCGTGGTTGAGGATGCGCCGGTCCCTCCGGCGCAGCCCGCTGCGGGCGTCAGTGCCCAGGCCGGCGAACATCCGGCGGACGTGCCATGAGCGCGGCGATCTGGGTGGTGGTTCCGGCTGCTGGTCGCGGCGCGCGGTTTGGTGCGCCGTTGCCCAAACAGTACCTGCAGGCGGGTGGACAGATCCTGCTTGCCCACACCCTGGACGCGCTGCTCGCGCATCCGGCCGTGGCCGGGGCGATGGTGGTGATCGGCCAGGACGACGCCGACTGGCCGGGCTGGAATGAATGGGCCGGCAAGCCTGTGTTGACCTGCACCGGCGGCGCGACCCGTGCCGCCTCGGTGCTGGCCGGGTTGCAGGCGCTGCCGGACTCGGTGCGCGCCGATGAGTTCGTGCTGGTCCACGATGCGGCACGGCCGAACCTGTCGCCGGCCGATCTGGGTCGTCTGCTCGAAGTAGGGCGTGCCGATCCGGTCGGCGCGATCCTGGCTGTACCGGTGCGCGACACGCTCAAGCGGGCGGGCGATGACGGTGGCATCGATGCCACCGAGCCGCGTGAACGCCTGTGGCGTGCACTGACGCCGCAGCTGTTCCGCCGCCACCAGCTCAGTCGCGCGCTGGCCGAGGCGGCTGCCGCCGGCGTCGAAGTGACCGACGAGGCGATGGCGATGGAGCGCCAGGGCCAGCGCCCGCTGCTGGTGGAAGGCAGCGAGGACAACTTCAAGGTCACCACCCCGGCCGATCTGGACCGGTTTGAATTCGTACTTTCCCGCCGCGCCAGCTGATTGCCCGCGCGGCCCTGCTGCAAGGGTTGCATCCATGAGCACCGCACCGTTCCCGCCCGTCCGCATCGGCCAGGGTTATGACGTCCATGCCTTCGGTGAAGGCGACCACATCATGCTTGGCGGGGTGAACGTTCCGCACAGCTGCGGCGTGCTCGCACACAGCGACGGCGACGTGATCCTGCATGCGCTGTGTGATGCGATGCTTGGCGCGCTGGCGCTGGGCGACATCGGCCAGCATTTCCCGCCGAGCGACGACCGCTGGAAGGGCGCCGACAGCAGCGACTTCGTGCGTCACTGCGACAGCCTGCTGCGCGAGCGCGGCTGGCGTGTCGGCAATACCGACATCACCGTGATCTGCGAGCGTCCCAAGGTCGGTCCGCATGCTCTGGCCATGCGCGAGCGCATCGGCGGTCTGCTGCAGCTGCCGCTGGATGCGGTCAGCGTCAAGGCCACCACCTCGGAGAAGCTGGGTTTCACCGGCCGTGGGGAAGGCATCGCCGCGCAGGCAGTGGTGCTGCTGGTGGCGGCATGATCCCGGTACCGCTCGCGTTCGGTACGCCGTTGCTGACGGCACGCATCCGCACTACGCCCGACGATTTCCAGGTGGACGAACTGCCGGCCTTCGAGGCCAGCGGCGAAGGCGAACACCTGCTGTTGCACATCCGCAAGCGCGGTGCCAACACCGTGCACGTGGCCAAGCTGTTGGCCAAGTGGGCCGGCCTGCCGGAGATGGCGGTCAGCTACGCCGGCATGAAAGACCGCCACGCAGTCACCACCCAGCGTTTCAGCGTGCACCTGCCCAAGCGCGTCGCGCCGGATCTGGCCGAACTCGCCAGTGACGAGATCGAGGTGATCGAGTCCAGCTGGCACAACCGCAAGCTGCAGCGCGGCGCATTGGCCGGCAACCGTTTCAAGCTGGTGCTGCGCGAGGTGCGGGGCGATGCCGCTGCGATCAGTGAGCGCCTGCAGCAGATTGCCGAGCGTGGCCTGCCGAACTGGTTCGGTGAGCAGCGCTTCGGCCGCGACGGCGGCAACGTACCGGCGGCACTGGCGATGTTCGGTGGCCGCCGCATGCGCAAGGATCAGCGTTCGCTGCTGTTGTCGGCGGCGCGCTCGGCGCTGTTCAACCGCGTGCTGGCCGCGCGCGTGGAGCAGGGCAACTGGGATCAGCCGCTGGACGGGGAGGTGTGGATGCTTGACGGCAGTCGCAGCGTGTTCGGCCCCGAGCCGTATACCGATGTACTGGCCGAGCGCCTGGCACGGTTCGACATCCATCCCAGCGCGCCGCTGTGGGGCGAGGGCGAGCTGCGCAGCACCGATGCTGCGCGCGAACTGGAGCTGGCCGCACTGGATGACGAAGAGTCCAAGGCACTGCGTGCCGGGCTGGAAGATGCGCGCCTGAAGCAGGAGCGCCGCGCGTTGCGCCTGCGTCCGGCGCTGCTGCAGCACCAGTGGCTGGCCGACGACGTGCTGGAGCTGTCATTCGCACTGCCGCCGGGTTGCTACGCCACCGCCGTACTGCACGAGCTC
Organism: Stenotrophomonas maltophilia; assembly: GCF_023518235.1. Lineage (NCBI taxonomy): Bacteria > Pseudomonadati > Pseudomonadota > Gammaproteobacteria > Lysobacterales > Lysobacteraceae > Stenotrophomonas > Stenotrophomonas maltophilia. Next base: position 1,705,082 of record NZ_CP090423.1, on the reverse strand, counting down.
GGCCCGGTCGAAGACGCCTCACAGGCCTGACAGAAAAAGGGGACGGGGGGAATTAAGCCGTTTGTGGCACAAGCGACTTGATTCCCTCCGTCCCCTTTTCTCAACGCCGTGCCAGCAGCACCAGCACCGCGCCGGTGCCGCCTTGCCCGGTCGGCGCTGAATGGAACGCCAGCACGTCGTTGCGCAGCCGCAGCAGGCGGTCGACCAGGTTCTTCAGCACCGGCGCGCCACCATCGGACTGCAAACCCTTGCCGTGGATGATGCGCACGCAGCCGTACTCATGTGCATGCGCTTCCTGCAGGAACTGGCGCAACAGAACCTCCGCCTGCGCGGCGGTGGCGCCATGCAGGTCCAGTTCGTCCTGCACCGAGTACTGGCCACGTTTGAGGCGCTGGAACAGGCGGGGCGGCAGAGTGTCGCGGCGATAGCTGGCCACGTCGCCCGCCTCCAGCGGCGAACTGTCGCGCAGCAGCCGCGCGAACTCGCCGGCCGCTTCGGCCTCATCACGTTCGGCCATGCGCGCGCGCGGCTTCGGCCGGGGCGCCGCCGGTGCCGGCTCGGCATCCTTGCGCAGCGGCGTCACTGCGCCGATGGCCGCACGGAACAGGGCGGCCGGGTCTTCGTCTTCAGGGGGCGACATGCGCACAGGGTAAACCGCCGGCGCGGGTCTGCCTATGACGGTTCGATGTCGGTCGTGACCGCCGGCAGGGTAGGACCGGCGGCTCGCATGCGGCACAATAGACGATGCCCTTGCAGGGTCGACGGCTTCCGCAGGAAGCACGACGGTCCCGCCCACACTGCACGGTGATGGAATCGAATTCTTGGAAAATCAAGCGGTTAAATCGAAGATGCGAATCCTGGTCAGTAATGACGATGGTGTCGACGCCGCAGGCATCCGGATGCTTGCCTCGGTGCTGCGCGAGACCGGCCATGAAGTGACGGTGGTCGCACCCGACCGTGATCGCTCCGGCGCCAGCAATTCACTGACCCTGGACCTGCCGATCCGCCTCAAGCGCATCGACCACTACACCGTCTCGGTGGCCGGCACGCCGACCGACTGCGTGCACCTGGCGCTGACCGGCCTGCTTGAATTCGAGCCTGATATTGTCGTGTCCGGCATCAACAACGCCGCCAACCTCGGCGATGACGTGATCTATTCCGGCACCGTTTCGGCGGCGATGGAAGGCCGCTTCCTCGGCCTGCCGGCGGTGGCGGTCTCGCTGGTCAGCCGCAATCACGACCCGAAGCATTTCGAGACCGCCGCGCGTGCCGCGGTGGAGATCGTCGCCCGGCTCAAGGCCGACCCGTTGCCCGCTGACACCATCCTCAACGTCAACGTGCCGGACCTGCCTTGGAATGAGGTCAAGGGCTTCGAAGTCACCCGCCTGGGCAACCGCCATCGCGCCGAAGGCTGCATCGCGCAGAAGGATCCGCGTGGCAACGAGGTGTACTGGATCGGCCCGGCCGGGCGCGAGCAGGACTCCGGCCCCGGTACCGATTTCCACGCCGTGCGCACCGGGCACATCTCGATCACACCAATCCAGGTCGACCTGACCCGCTACCAGGCACTGGAGAAGGTGGCCAGCTGGGTCGGCGGCCTCAGCGCCGCGCTGGACCCGCAGGCATGAGCCCACGCCTGCGCCTGCAGCCGGAAGCTGTCGGTATCGGCATGACCTCGCAGCGCGTGCGTGACCGCCTGGTCGATCGTCTGCGCGAGGCCGGCATCGTCGACGAAGCCACCTTGAATGCGATCCGGGTGGTGCCGCGGCATCTGTTCATCGATGAAGCGCTGGCCTCGCGGGCCTATGAAGACACCGCGCTGCCGATCGGTCACGGCCAGACCATTTCGCAGCCCTGGGTGGTGGCGCGGATGACCGAGGCCGTGCTGCAGGTGGCGCCGAAGCGCGTGCTGGAAGTCGGCACCGGCTCCGGCTACCAGGCGGCCATCCTCGGCGCGCTGGGGCTGGAGGTCTATACGGTCGAGCGCATCGGCGACCTGCTGCGACAGGCGCGCAAGCGCTTCCGCGCGCTGGGCATGAACATCCGCACCAAGCATGACGATGGCCGCGTTGGCTGGGCCGAGCACGGTCCGTTCGATGCCATCGTGGTCACCGCGGCGGCACCGGCGCTGGTCGATGCACTGGTGGAACAGCTGGCCGGAGGCGGGCGCCTGGTGGCCCCGGTCGGCGGGCCGGGCGGGCAGTCGCTGGTGCAGCTGGACCGCAGCGCTGACGGCAGCATCGAACAACGTGTGCTGGCGCCGGTCACTTTCGTGCCGCTGCTGTCTGGCATGCTGGACTAATCCACGGAGCGGGGTTGCATGAAGATTTTCGGGCCGCTGTACGAGCGGGCGATGAAGTGGGCGGCGCACGAGCGCGCACCGACCTACCTGACGGTATTGAGCTTCTTCGAGGCGATCATCTTTCCGGTGATGCCGGAGGTGATGCTGGCACCGATGTGCGTGGCCCAGCCGAAGCGTGGCTGGTGGTTCGCCACCCTCAGCCTGGCCGGGTCGATGGTCGGCGCGGTAGTCGGCTATGCGCTGGGCCACTTCGCCTTCGAGGCGATCAAGCCGCTGTTCGAGGCGCTGGGCATGCTGCCGGCGATCGAGCAGGGCATCACCACCGTGCAGGCGAAGATGGCCGAGTCGCCGTGGGCGGTGTTCACCTTCCTGGTGCTGGGCGGTTTCATGCCCATCCCGATGAAGGTCTTCACGTGGGCATCGGGTATCGTCGGCGTACCCATGCCGCAGTACCTGTTGAGCATGCTGATCGGTCGTGGCAAGCGCGTGTACGTGCTGGCCGCGGTCATCCGTATCGGCGGTGCGCGTGCCGAAGCGGCGCTGCGCCGCTGGATTGAACCGCTGGGCTGGATCGCCACCGCGTTGGTGGTGGTGCTGATTGCCTGGCTTGTATGGAGGTCGAAGTTCGCATGAGTCCTGATCGTCTGAGCAAGGGAGTGCGCATCGGCGCGCTGGCTGTGCTGGTTTCCACCCTGGCTGCCTGCGGCACCGCCACCGTGGTCCGACCGGGTGGCGGCAGCAGCAGTGGTGGCGTGACCACGCCGAAGACCTCGGTGCCCAAGCCGGGGCAGACCGTGGTCGTGCGTAAAGGCGACACCATCTATGCACTGGCCCGCATCCACGACATCACGCCGGCCGACCTGATTGCCTGGAACAGCCTGGACAATCCCTCGACCATCCATCCCGGACAGGTGATCCGCCTGTATCCGCCGGGTGCCAGCGGTGGCCGCGCGCCCACGACCGTGGTGACTGCGCCGCGTCCGGGCGGCAGTGCCGGCAGCACTGCGCCGGTCACCGCACCGGCGGGGCCGGTGAAGAGCAACATCGCCTGGCGCTGGCCAGCCGATGGTGCGATCGTTGGCCGCTATGTCGCCGGTGATGCGACCAAGCAGGGCGTGGACATTGCCGGCACCAGCGGCCAGGCGGTGAAGGCCACCGCCAACGGCGTGGTGGTGTATTCCGGCGCCGGACTGGTCGGTTACGGCGAGCTGATCATCATCAAGCACAGCGACCAGTGGCTGTCGGCCTATGGCCACAACCGCAAGCGCCTGGTGAACGAAGGCCAGAGCGTGAAGGCCGGTGAGCAGATTGCCGAGATGGGCCGTACCGGTGCAAACCGCGACATGGTCCACTTCGAGATCCGTTACAACGGCAAGCCGGTTGACCCGCAGCAGTATCTGCCGGCGCGCTGACGCGGGCAGATACGGGTAGCGCCGGGCCATGCCCGGCGTTCCTGACCTGTAGAGTCGAGCCACGCTCGACTCAGGTATCGCAGAGATGCGGACATCTGCGATCTGGCGTGTCGCAGAATGATCTTCACGGCGAATGGAATGCACGGCATTCTTGGGCGGACCCTGCCGACCCGGTGTCCCATGTCCCGCCTTGCCTCCGCTCTCGTGCTGCTCATCGTCGCCCCGCTGGCAACCGCAGCCAGCAATCCCCATGACGTCGCCACCCGCTTCTACGCGGCCCTGCAGAACAGCGGGCCGGATCAAGCGCTGATCGCGCCGCTGCTGGGCGATGCCCTGCGCGCTGCCATCGATGCGCAGCGCGGCTATGAACAGGCCTGCACCGCACTGGCTGCGCCCGACGAAAAGCCGCACATGCTGGACCAGAGCCCCTATCTCATGGCACCGGATCGGCCGGAAACGGTAAAGGTGGGGCTGCCCGCGACGAGCGGCGATGCCGCCTGGATGCCTGTCGAGATGGCGATAGGCGACTATCGCTGGACCGACCGGGTCCTGCTGCAGAGGCAGGGCCAGGACTGGAAGGTCATGGATATCCGCTGGGGCCAGGGCGGCAGCCTGATCGGGCGGCTGAAGGACTTCTCGGCTTTTCGTTGTACCACCACGCACGGGTAGCGCCGGGCCACGCCCGGCGGCGCAACCTCAGCCTTCCAGAATGAAGGCGGCCGCGACCTTGCGGCCTTCGCCGGCGAGAATGTTGAACGTGCGTGCGGCGGCGGGGTTGTTCATCACTTCCAGGCCGATGCCGCGGGACAGGCAGGCCGCCATCACTGCAGCCGGCGGAAACACCTGGCGATCACCGGTGCCGAGCACGATCAACGCCGGGTTCAGCGCCAGGATCGGTTCCAGGTCGACCAGTTGCAGCTCGGCCGAACGCACCACCGGCCAGTGCTCGACCAGCTGGTCAGGGGTCAGGAAGAAACTGCTGGCCAGCACCTGTTCGTTGACCCGCGCCGAACGGCCGTCGGCGGCGCGCAGGCTGTAGGCGTAATCAGGCGGCTCGTGGTTCAGCTGCATGGCGGTAGGGCGATCAGCCGCGCGGCAGCACGATCTGGCGCTGTTCCTTGCTCGGGCGGTACAGCACGGCGACGTGGCCGATGCGCTGCACCAGCGCGCTCTCGGTGGCGTCGACGATCTCGCCGATCATCACATCACGCGCTTCGCGGTCCTCGGCAGCGACCTTCACCTTCACCAGTTCGTGGCGCTCCAGCACTTCGTTCAGCTCAGCGAGGAAGGCCGGGGTCACGCCCTTGCCGCCGGTCTGCAGCAGGGCCTTCAGGTCGTGGGCTTGGCCGCGCAGGAAACGGGTCTGGGAGGCGGTCAGGGCGATGGACATGCAGGAAAAGACGGTTGAATGGGGCGATCAGGGTATCATGAGGACCCCATCCGCCCCTATTTTCAATGGCTACCCGCAGCAAAAGCAGCCAGCGCTGGCTCAAGGAACACTTCTCCGACCCCTTCGTGAAGAAGGCGCAGGCCGAAGGTATGCGCTCGCGCGCCGCCTACAAGCTCGAAGAGCTGCTCGAACGTGACCGGTTGCTGAAGCCGCACATGGTGGTGGTCGACCTCGGCGCGGCCCCTGGCGGATGGTCTCAGCAGGTGCGGAGACAGATTGGCGATACCGGCCGCGTGCTGGCCCTGGACATCCTGGACATGCCGCCGCTGGCCGGCGTGGAGTTCCTTCACGGTGACTTCAGGGAAGAAGCCGTCCTATCGCAGTTTGAAGCCATGCTCGGGGATCAGCCGGTAGACCTTGTGCTGTCGGACATGGCCCCCAATAAGAGTGGTGTGGGCGCGGTCGACCAGCCGCGGATGATGCACCTGGCGGAGCTGGCCCTGGATTTTGCCGACAACCACCTCAAGACCGGTGGGGCATTCCTGATCAAGCTGTTCCAGGGCGAAGGCTTTGACGACTACGTGCGCGACATGCGCCGCCGGTACGACAAGGTTTCCATCCGCAAGCCGGAAGCGTCGCGCAAGCGCTCTCCCGAGGTGTATGCCTTGGGTCAGGGAAAACGCGCCCACATGAAGTAAGCTCGCAACGTTCGCAAGTTCGACCCCAACGCAACGCCAGCACTAAGAGGAACACCGGAGCCAATGAGGATGAACGACTTGACCAAGAACCTCCTGCTATGGGTGGTCGTCGCCGTCGTGCTGATGGTGGTCTTCCAGAGCTTCTCGCCCAAGACCTCCGGGGCTGGGGCGCAGGGCGCGTCGTATTCGCAGTTCCTGGACCAGGTGGACAGCGGCAACGTGCAGAAGGTCGCCTTCGGCGGCGACATGCGCGGCGGCACCAGCCAGCTGACCTACACCACCCGCGGTGGGCAGTCGTCCACCATCACCGCGCCGTTCGATCGTGACCTGATCAACGTGCTGCGCACCAAGAACGTGGAAATCGTGCAGGAGGAGCCGTCCAGCGGCATTTCCCTCGGCGCGATCCTGATGAATTTCCTGCCGGTCATCCTGATCATCGGCTTCTGGCTGTTCATCATGCGCCAGATGCAGGGCGGTGGCGGCGGTGCCAAGGGTGCGATGTCCTTCGGCAAGTCGCGCGCCAAGCTGCAGGGCGAAGACCAGATCAAGGTGACCTTCGCCGACGTCGCCGGCTGCGACGAGGCCAAGGAAGAAGTGGGCGAACTGGTCGACTTCCTGCGTGACCCGTCCAAGTTCACCAAGCTGGGCGGCAAGATCCCGCGCGGCGTGCTGATGGTCGGCCCGCCGGGTACCGGCAAGACGCTGCTGGCCAAGGCCATCGCCGGCGAAGCCAAGGTGCCGTTCTTCTCGATCTCCGGTTCGGACTTCGTGGAAATGTTCGTCGGCGTCGGCGCCAGCCGCGTGCGCGACATGTTCGAGCAGGCCAAGAAGCACGCCCCGTGCATCATTTTCATCGACGAAATCGATGCCGTCGGTCGCCACCGTGGTGCCGGCCTGGGCGGCGGTCATGACGAGCGCGAGCAGACCCTGAACCAGCTGCTGGTCGAAATGGACGGTTTCGAGGGTGGCGAAGGCGTGATCGTGATCGCCGCGACCAACCGTCCGGACGTGCTGGACCCGGCGCTGCTGCGTCCGGGCCGCTTCGACCGCCAGGTCGTGGTCGGCCTGCCGGACGTGAAGGGCCGCGAGCACATCCTGAAGGTGCACATGCGCAAGCTGCCGCTGGCCGACGACGTCGAACCGATGGTGATCGCGCGCGGTACCCCGGGCTTCTCTGGTGCCGATCTGGCCAACCTCTGCAACGAGGCGGCCCTGTTCGCCGCGCGCGGCAACGAGAAGGAAGTCCGCATGGACCACTTCGACCGTGCCCGCGACAAGATCCTGATGGGTGCCGAGCGCCGCTCGATGGCCATGAGCGAGGACGAGAAGACGCTGACCGCGTACCACGAGGCCGGCCACGCCATCGTCGGCCGCCTGGTGCCCGAGCACGACCCGGTCTACAAGGTCACCATCATTCCGCGCGGCCGTGCGCTGGGTGTGACCATGTACCTGCCGGAGGGCGACAAGTATTCGATGAACCGCGTGGCGATCCAGTCGCAGCTGTGCTCGCTGTACGGCGGCCGTGTCGCTGAAGAACTGATCTTCGGTGAGGACAAGGTCACCACCGGTGCCTCCAACGACATCGAGCGCGCCACCAAGATGGCCCGCAACATGGTCACCAAGTGGGGCCTGTCCGAGCAGCTCGGCCCGATCGCCTATGGCGAAGAGGACGACGAGGTGTTCCTGGGCCGCTCGGTCACCCAGCACAAGAGCGTGTCCAACGACACCGCGCGCCGCATCGACGAGGAAGTACGCAACATCCTCGACAAGGCCTACGCCCGCACCACGCAGCTGCTGACCGACAACATCGACAAGCTGCACGCGATGTCGCAGCTGCTGCTGCAGTACGAGACCATCGACGCGCCGCAGATCGACGCCATCATGGAAGGCCGCGACCCGCCGCCGCCGGCCGGCTGGAACAAGTCGAACAAGGACGGTGGCAACGACAAGGGCGGCGACGCCCGTCCGCTGCCGCCGATCGCAGGCCCGGCCGAGTCGCACTGACGGCCGGCTGCAGGTGACACCAGACGAGGCCGGGGCAACCCGGCTTCGTCGTTTCCGGGCCCCCGGCCCCTCCCGATGTACCGATCTGACGCTGGAGTCTGCATGTCCGCCCCGAAGCCCGAACCCATTTCCCACACTGTCGAAATGATCATCGCCACGGTGGTCGGTGTGGGCGTAGGCCTGGGCGCCGACAACCTGCTGCTGGGCTGTGTGGTGGGCATCGCGGTCGGCATCGTGCTGAGCATCGCCAAGACCCTGTACGTGGACCGCAAGCGCCGCCGCCGTTGAGCGGGGCAGCAGGGCTGCGCCCTGCACCCGTGGTAGTGCCGGCCGCTGGCCGGCAACCTCAGCAGCAACAGCAACAGCAACAGCTACATTCCGTGGGATGGCGGGGCGGTGTCGGAGTGCGGGGACGCCGCAAGTACGTCCGTGTAGGCTTGGCAGCCGCATCCATGCGGCTGACACCCCGCACTCCGACACCACCCCACCTCTGACAGATTCCGGTCGCTGTTGGTAGGTGTCGACCTTGGTCGACACGGCAGATCCTCGCCATGCGTGGATGCATTTCGATTCCAATTCGAAATATTCGATTCCGATGGAGATTCATCCACGCATGGCGTGGATCTACGACAGATCGCGGAGATCTGTCGAAGGCGGGGTGGGTCCGGTTGCGGGGGCGTGAGCGCCATGGATGGCGCGACCGAGCCTACATGGACGTATTTACGGCGCCCCCCGCAACCGGACCCACCGCGCCATCCCACAGGAAACCCGCTGTTGCTGTTGCTCCGGCCTCTACGGGTGCAGGGCGCCGCCCTGCCGAACTAAACTACCCGCCGTTGTCCCAGCAGGATCACCCATGTTCGATACCTCGCCCCAGCTCGATTGCGCCGGCCGCATCCTGCGCCTGGACCGTGCCCGGGTCATGGGCATCGTCAACGTCACCCCGGACTCGTTCTCCGATGGCGGCGCGCACGACACCACCGAGGCCGCGGTCGCCCACGGCCTGAAGCTGGTCGAGGAGGGCGCCGACCTGCTCGACATCGGCGGCGAATCGACCCGTCCGGGCGCTGCGCCGGTATCAGTCGAGGAGGAGCTGCGTCGGGTGATCCCGGTGATCGAGCAGTTGGCCGCGCGCAGCGCCGTGCCGATCAGCATCGACACCTTCAAGCCGGAGGTGATGCGCGCAGCGGTGGCCGCCGGCGCCGGCATGATCAATGACATTTTCGGCCTGCGCCAGGAAGGCGCACTGGAAGCGGCTGCCGACGCCGGCGTGCCGGTGGTGCTGATGCACATGCAGGGCGAGCCGGGGCATATGCAGGCCGACCCCCACTACGACGATGTGGTTGCCGAGGTGCATGGCTTCCTGGTGCAGCGCCTGTTCGCTGCCGAGATGGCTGGCATCGCCAGGAAGAACCTGCTGATCGATCCCGGTTTCGGTTTCGGCAAGACCACCGCCCACAACCTGACCCTGCTGGCGCGCTCGGAGCGCTTCCTGGAGCTGGGCGTTCCGATGCTGGCCGGGCTGTCGCGCAAGCGCAGCCTCGGCGAACTGACCGGCCGCGACACGCCCTCCGAACGCGTGGCTGCCTCGGTGGCGGCGCATCTGATCGCGGTCCAAAGGGGTGCCCGTATCGTGCGCGTGCACGATGTGGCCGCCACCGTCGATGCGTTGAAGATCTGGCAGGCCGTCGATGCGGTGCCGACGCCGCGCGCCGACGCCACGCCGGCGATCCGCTGGCCGGACGAAGACTGATGGGCGCCGACCGGCGGCCACTGGCGATCGCCGTGATGGGGCCGACCGCCAGCGGCAAGACCGCCACCGCGATCGCGCTGGCCCGGCAGCTGGATGGCGAAATCGTCAGTGTCGATTCGGCGCTGGTCTACCGCCATCTGGATATCGGCTCAGCCAAGCCTGATGCGGCCGAGCGTGCACAGGCGCCGCACCATCTGCTGGACCTGCGTGATCCGTGGCAGACCTATTCGGCGGCCGAATTCGCGGCCGATGCCGGCCGCGTGGTGGCCGATATCGTGGCGCGCGGCAGGACGCCGATCCTGGCCGGCGGCACCGGCCTGTATTTCCGGGCCCTGCTGCAGGGCCTGTCGCCGATGCCGGAGGCCGATCCGGAGCTGCGTGCGGTGCTGGCCGCCGAGGCCGCCGAACGGGGCTGGGCGGCATTGCATGCCGAGCTGGCCGGGGTCGATCCGGCTGCCGCCGCGCGTATCCACGCCACCGACCCGCAGCGCATCCAGCGGGCGCTGGAGGTCTACCGCCTCACCGGCACGCCGATCAGTGAATGGCAGCGCCGCCCGGGCGTGGCGCCGTTGCCGGTGCGCACCCTGAAGCTGATCCTGGCGCCGCGTGAGCGTGCGGTGCTGCACCAGCGCATCGAGGCCCGCTTCGACGCCATGCTGGAGCAGGGCTTTCTCGACGAGGTCCGCGCGTTGCGCGCGATGCCGCAAATGGCCGCGGTGGAGGCGCCCTTGGACCTGCCTGCGGTGCGCGCGGTCGGCTATCGCCAGGCCTGGGAGCATCTGGACGGGGAGGGCGACCTGGCCCGCTTCCGGGACAAGGCGATCTTCGCCACCCGCCAGCTGGCCAAGCGCCAGCTGACCTGGCTCCGCGGCGAGCTTGATGGACGCTGGTTCGACCCCCACATCGACCAGGAGCGACTGGCCGAGGCGGTGTCGACCTTCGTCGCACGCTGAACCCCCGCCAGCCGTGTAACATCATCGGTCGGCGGGCGGCTCGGGGGCCGTGGCAAACCGTCGGCAACCCAATAAGAACAATAATCAGGAGTGTGCAATGTCCAAGGGGCAATCGCTGCAGGATCCTTTCTTGAACGCACTGCGGCGCGAGCGCGTGCCGGTTTCGGTGTACCTGGTCAACGGCATCAAGCTGCAGGGCACGATCGAGTCTTTCGACCAGTTCGTGGTCCTGCTTCGCAATACGGTGAGCCAGATGGTCTACAAGCACGCCATTTCCACGGTGGTGCCTGCACGCAACGTGAAGGTGGGCCCGGGTGGCGGCTATGTGCAGTCCAGTGAAGGTGGTCAGGCAGGTGATGAAGCAGACGAGTAAGACCGGAGCGGTGAATGTTTGACCGCTCGAAAAAGGGCGAACACGCCCTGTTGATCCAGCCGCATTTCGGCAAGCTGGAAGACGATGTGCTGGAAGAGTTCGGTGATCTGGCCCGCTCGGCCGGGGCCAGCATCGCCGCGACGATCACCGCGCGCCTGGACCGTCCCAACCCATCGACCCTGATCGGCAGCGGCAAGCTGGACGAGATCAAGGCGGCGGCCGATGCCAGCGGGGCCGACCTGATCCTGGTCAACCATGCGTTGAGCCCGGGCCAGGAGCGCAACCTGGAACGGTTCCTGGAACGCCGGGTGATCGACCGTACCGGCCTGATCCTGGACATCTTCGCCCAGCGTGCGCACAGCCACGAGGGCAAGCTGCAGGTCGAACTGGCCCAGCTGCGCCATCTGGCAACCCGGCTGGTGCGTGGCTGGACCCACCTGGAGCGCCAGCGCGGCGGCTCGATCGGCCTGCGTGGCCCCGGTGAAACCCAGCTGGAAACCGACCGCCGCCTGCTGCAGAAGCGCGTCGAGCAGCTGCAGAAGCGGCTTGAGAAGGTCGAGGTGCAGCGCACCCAGATGCGCCGTGCCCGCGTGCGCAGCGAACTGCCGCGTGTGGCCCTGGTGGGCTATACCAATGCCGGCAAGTCGACGCTGTTCAACGCCATGACCGGCGCTGAGGCCTACGCCGCCGATCAGTTGTTCGCCACGCTGGACCCGACCGTGCGCCGTATCGCGGTGCCGGGTGGCAACGTGGTGCTGGCCGATACCGTGGGCTTCGTCCGCGACCTGCCGCACGATCTGGTCGCCGCGTTCCGCTCGACCCTGTCCGAGGCGCGCGAGGCCGATTTCCTGCTGCACGTGGTCGATGCCGCCGACCCGCATCGCGAGGAACGCATCGCGCAGGTGGACGAGGTGCTGACTGCGGTTGGCGCCGGCGATCTGCCGCAGCTGCTGGTGTTCAACAAGATCGACCGTATCGACGGCGCCGATGTCCGCCACGACGGTCAGGACGGCGTGCCCGACGAATCGCGGCGTGAACGGGTGTGGATTTCCGCACGCGACGGGCAGGGCCTGGAGCTGTTGCAGGCGGTGCTGGGCAAGCGCCTGGGCCTGCAGCACGTCACCGGCGAGCTGCGCCTGCCGCCGGATGCCGGACGCCTGCGCGCGCGCCTGCACCAGCTGGAAGTGATCCGCAGCGAGCAGGCCGACGAGGAAGGCTGGCTGCTGCAGGTCGACCTGCCGATCGCCGAGGCCGAGAAGCTGGCCGCCAGCGCCGACGGTGCACCGATCCGCGCCCTGCTGCCGGAGAAACTGCCGGAGTGGTGAGGTAGCGCCGGGCCATGCCCGGCGACTGCCAATGCAGCGGCGCGCGACATCAACCGGTCATCTGCGGTACAACGTGCAGGTTCTTCACCCGACCGTCATGCCGATGTCCATCCCCACCGACGCCGATCTCAACGCCCAGTCCGCCGCACTTGGGCAGCGCCTGCAGCAGGCCTCGCTGCAGCTGGTGACCGCCGAAAGCTGTAGTGGCGGCTGGATCGCCAAATGCATGACCGATGTCGCCGGCTCCTCGGCGTTCTTCGACTGCGGCATGGTGGTCTACAGCTACGAGGCCAAGCAGCGCCTGCTTGGAGTGCGCGCGCAGACCCTGGAGCAGTTCGGTGCGGTCAGCCGTGAGACCGTGCTGGAGATGGTGTCCGGCGCCCTGGTCAACTCCGGTGCCGGCATCGCGGTGGCGGTCACAGGCATCGCCGGCCCCGGCGGTGGCAGCCCGGACAAGCCGGTCGGCAGTGTCTGGATCGGCTGGAAGCGCCGTGGCGGCTATGCCCGCGCCGAGTTGTTCCAGTTCGATGGCGACCGCGAAGCCATCCGCCGGCAAACCGTTGCGGCGGCGTTGCGCGGCATCGACGCCCAGCTGTGACATGCTGCTCCGGTAATCGTCCGGAGCACGCATGATGTGGGAAACGCTGGGCACGGTCCGTGACCTGGGCCGACTGCAGGAAATCGCGGTCGTCCTGATCCGCTACGGCTTCGGCGACGTGGTGCGGCGCATCGGCCTGGCCACCACGCTGGAGCGGGCAGGGCGCCTGCTGCACTGGAACGAGGACCGCCAGGAACTGCTGCGGATGACCGCGCCGGTGCGGGTGCGCAGCGCGATGCAGGATCTGGGCCCCACCTTCGTCAAGCTTGGCCAGGTGCTGGCCACGCGCGTGGACCTGCTGCCGCCGGAGTGGATCGCCGAGTTGTCCGAGCTGCAGAACGCAGTTCCGGCGCTGCCGTATGCCGAGATCCGTGCGCAGCTGGAGGCCGACCTCGGCGCTGCGCCGGCCGAGGTGTTCGCCTTTCTTGATGAAACGCCGATGGCCGCCGCCTCGCTGGCACAGGCCCATCGTGCGCGCCTGCACGACGGCAGTGAAGTGGTCCTGAAGGTGCGCCGCCCGGGCATCCGTGACGTGGTCGAAGCCGACCTGCGCCTGCTGGCGCGGCTGGCCGAGATCGTTGAAGCCCGCCTGCCGGACCTGCGCCGCTACCGCCCGGCCGAGGTCGTGCAGCAGTTCACCGTTTCCCTGCGCCGCGAACTGGATTTCGCTGCCGAATGCCGCAATGCCGAGCGCATCGCGCGCAATTTCAACGGCCGTGACGACATCCTGATCCCAGGCGTGCACTGGCAGTGGACCTGCGAGAGCCTGAACGTGCAGGACTTCGTCGACGGCATTCCCGGCCGTGATCTGGCTGGCGTCGATGCGGCGGGGCTGGACCGCCGCGAACTGGCCCGGCGCGGCGCCGACATCGTGTTGAAGATGGTGCTCGAGGACGGCAGCTTCCACGCCGATCCGCACCCTGGCAACATCATCTACCTGCGTGACGGCCGCATCGGCGTGATCGATTTCGGCATGGTCGGCGCGTTGTCCGAGGTGCGCCGTTTCCAGGTGGCGCAGTTGCTGCACGGCCTGGTCGAACAGGACCCGCAGGGGGTGGCCGACGTGCTGCTGGACTGGGCCGGTGGCGTGGAGGTGGACGAGAACCGGCTGCAGCACGACATCAGCCAGTTCGTCGACCAGTACCGCGGCGTGCCGCTGAAGGACTTGCGCATCGGCCTGATGCTGGGCGACATCACCCAGCTGCTGCGCAGCTACAGCCTGACCCTGCCGGCCGATCTGGCCTTGATGATCAAGGCCTTCCTGACCCTGGAAGGCATGGGCCGGCAGCTTGATCCGGATTTCGACATGGCCAGCGCTGCGCGCCCGTTCCTTGAACGCGTGGTGTTGCAACGCTACGCACCCAGGGCGCTGCTCAAGCGCGGCCGGCGCAGCCTGCTGGGCCTGGTCGATTTTGCCGGTGAACTGCCGCGCGACCTGCGCAAACTGGTACAGGCAGCGCGTCGTGGCCGGCTGCAGCTGAAAGTGGAAACCAGCGCGCTGCAGGGCTTCGGCGAGCAGGTCAACCGCGCCGCGAACCGGCTGGTGATGGGCATCGTCACGGCCGCGCTGATCATCGGCTCGTCGATCGTGATGCACAGCGTCGGCGGTGTTTCCAGCCGCTGGCTGCTGGCGCTGGGGGTGTGCGGCTTCATCGGCGCCGGCTTCTGCGGCGTGTGGATCCTGTTTTCGATCTGGAGAAGCGGCAAGCACACGTAGTGTGCTTGCCGCAGCGGTTCCCGTAGAGCCGACCGCTGGTCGGCTGCTCTTGCTTATGCCTTCGCCAATCGCCCGTTCACCCGCCTGCCGAGCATGGCTCGGCACGACAGATCACTCCATCGGCTGTCTGTCGCCCCCGGCACTTGCAGTCCCGGATATTAGTAGTAATACTACTAACCATGGACCTGACCGACACCCAGCAGGCGATCCTGCAGTTGATCGCCGAGCGTATCGAGAGCGAAGGCGCACCGCCGTCGCAGACTGAAATCGCACGTGCGTTCGGCTTCAAGGGCGTGCGCGCGGCCCAGTACCACCTGGAAGCCCTTGAGCAGGCCGGTGCGATCCGTCGCATTCCGGGCCAGGCCCGCGGCATCCGTCTGGTGCAGGCCCCCGCGGTCGAGAAGCTGGCCGAGCCGGGGCTGCCCGACAGCGTCCTGCGCCTGCCGGTACTGGGTCGGGTCGCGGCGGGTCTGCCGATCGGCGCAGACATCGGCTCGGACGATTTCGTGGTACTGGACCGGGTGTTCTTCTCGCCGGCACCGGATTACCTGCTGAAGGTGCAGGGCGATTCGATGATCGACGAAGGCATCTTCGACGGTGACCTGATCGGCGTGCACCGCACCCGCGATGCCCATTCCGGGCAGATCGTCGTGGCGCGCATCGATGACGAGATCACGGTCAAGCTGCTGAAGATCGCCAAGGACCGTATCCGCCTGCTGCCGCGCAATCCCGATTACAAGCCGATCGAGGTGCTGCCGGACCAGGACTTCGCTATCGAAGGTCTCTATTGCGGCCTGCTGCGGCCCAACCGTTGACTTCTCTCACAGTGCATTACCCCGCGGTCTTTTGTGGCGATTCTCTGGTTCCACTGAGGTTGGTACGGATGTCCGATAATTCTTTTCAGAGCGCCGGGCAGAATCTCAGCCTGTGCGATACGTCCGACTTAAAGTGAGCCCATGGCAAAGAAGACCCCCAAAGACAGCACCTCCAACGATTCCACCTCTGCAAGGACCCCTCCGATGGACGAGAACAAGAAGCGCGCCCTCGCTGCAGCTCTGGGCCAGATCGAGAAGCAGTTCGGCAAGGGCTCGGTGATGCGCATGGGCGACCGCGTGGTCGAGCCCGTTGAAGCCATCCCGACCGGCTCGCTGATGCTTGACATCGCACTGGGCATTGGCGGCCTGCCGAAGGGCCGTGTCGTTGAGATCTACGGGCCGGAATCCTCGGGCAAGACCACGCTCACCCTGCAGGCCATCGCCGAATGCCAGAAGATGGGCGGCACTGCAGCGTTCATCGACGCCGAGCACGCGCTGGATCCGATCTACGCCGGCAAGCTGGGCGTGAACGTGGACGATCTGCTGCTGTCGCAGCCGGATACCGGTGAGCAGGCGCTGGAAATCGCCGACATGCTGGTCCGTTCGGGCTCGGTGGACATCCTGGTGATCGACTCGGTCGCCGCGCTGACTCCGAAGGCCGAAATCGAAGGCGAGATGGGCGACCAGCTGCCGGGCCTGCAGGCCCGCCTGATGAGCCAGGCGCTGCGCAAGCTGACCGGCAACATCAAGCGCTCCAACACCCTGGTGATCTTCATCAACCAGCTGCGCATGAAGATCGGCGTGATGATGCCGGGTCAGAGCCCGGAAACCACCACCGGCGGCAACGCGCTGAAGTTCTACGCCTCGGTCCGCCTGGACATCCGCCGCATCGGCGCGATCAAGAAGGGCGACGAGATCATCGGCAACCAGACCAAGATCAAGGTCGTCAAGAACAAGCTGGCGCCGCCGTTCAAGCAGGTCATCACCGAGATCCTGTACGGCGAGGGCATCAGCCGCGAAGGCGAACTGATCGACATGGGCGTGGAGGCCAAGCTGGTCGAGAAGGCCGGCGCCTGGTACAGCTACGGTGAAGAGCGTATTGGCCAGGGCAAGGACAACGCCCGCGGCTACCTGCGCGACAACCCGACCGTCGCCGCCAAGCTCGAAGCCGAGCTGCGCGAGAAGTTCCAGCCGGCCGAAGCGGCCCGCGAGGAAGGCGACGACGACGGCGACGACGAGTAAGGCTTGCTGTGGGGCAGGGTGGCGCCGTCAGTGACGTTGCCCTGTCCCGCAGGTTCGAATCGCCCAGGGATGGGCAGGGCGCCACGGACGGCGCCACCCTTGGAGTACCGATGTCCGACGCCGAAGACATTCCAACTGGCCGCAAGCGCCGGCCACGCGAGCAGACTCCCGTACAACGGGCACTGGGCCTGCTGGTCCGCCGTGAGCACTCGCGCAAGGAACTCACCCGCAAGTTGACTGCGCGGGGTATCGAAGACGAAGCCGCACAGGCCGCTGTCGCCAAGCTGACCGAGGCCGGCTGGCAGGATGACACCCGCTTTGCCGAGAACCTGGTGCGGATGCGCGCCAACACCGGCTATGGCCCGATCCATGTCCGCGCCGAACTGGGTACCCACGGCCTGGACAGCGCGGCAATCGCCGCCGCGATGGACAGCTACGAGGGCGATTGGCAGGAAAACGCCCGTGATCTGGTCCGCCGCCGCTTCGGTGAGGCCGGCCCGCAGGACCTGACGCAGCGGCGCAAGGCCGCCGATCTACTGGCCCGGCGGGGTTTCGACGGCGACAGCATCCGCCGGGCGACCCGCTACGACCCGGATGACTGAGACTGGCGGCGCCGGGCCTGATACCCTTTAGGTTTTCGGCGGTCCCTCGCGACCCTGGCCAATGCGGCCGGTGGTCCGGGTCCGCCGGCCCGCAGACTGCCAGCCCCCAATGAACGAATCCGCCAAATTCACGACTTCCCAGATCCGCAGCGATTTCCTTGAATTCTTCAAGGGCAAAGGCCACACCATCGTGCCGTCGGCGCCGCTGGTGCCGGGTAATGATCCGACCCTGCTGTTCACCAACTCCGGCATGGTGCAGTTCAAGGACGTGTTCCTTGGCGCGGAGAAGCGCAGCTACGTGCGTGCGGCCGACGTCCAGCGCTGCCTGCGCGCGGGCGGCAAGCACAACGATCTTGACCAGGTCGGTTACACCGCACGCCACCACACCTTCTTCGAAATGCTGGGCAACTGGTCCTTCGGCGACTACTTCAAGAAGGACGCGATCGCCTGGGCTTGGGAGCTGCTGACCCAGGTCTGGAAACTGCCGGCCGAGCGCCTGCTGGTCACCGTGTACCAGACCGATGACGAAGCCTACGCGCTGTGGCGCGACATGGTCGGCATTCCGGAAGCGCGCATCGTACGCATCGGCGACAACAAGGGCGCGCCGTTCGCTTCGGACAACTTCTGGCAGATGGCCGACACCGGCCCGTGCGGCCCGTGCACCGAGATCTTCTACGACCACGGCGACCACATCGCCGGTGGCCCGCCGGGCTCCCCGGATGAGGACGGTGACCGCTTCATCGAGATCTGGAACCTGGTGTTCATGCAGTTCGACCGCCAGCCCGACGGTACCCTGGTGCCGCTGCCGGCGCCGTGCGTGGATACCGGCATGGGCCTGGAGCGCCTGGCGGCGATCCTGCAGCACGTGCATACCAACTACGAGATTGACCTGTTCCAGGCGCTGATCCGCAAGGCCTCCGAGCTGACCGGCACCGCCGACCTGGAGAACAAGTCGCTGCGGGTGATCGCCGATCACATCCGCGCCTGTTCGTTCCTGATCGTCGACGGCGTGCTGCCGTCCAACGAAGGCCGCGGCTACGTGCTGCGCCGTATCATCCGCCGCGCCCTGCGCCACGGCTGGATGCTGGGCGTTCGCCAGCCGTTCTTCAGCAAGCTGGTGCCGACCCTGGTCGAGGAGATGGGCGAGGCCTACCCGGAACTGCCGGCGGCGGTGGATACCGTCACCCGTGCGCTGCAGGCCGAAGAAGAGCGTTTCGCCGAGACCCTCGATGCTGGCATGAAGATCTTCGAGGATGTCGCGGGCAAGGCCAGCACTGGCGTGATCCCGGGCATTGACGCTTTCCGCCTGTACGACACCTATGGCTTCCCGCTCGACCTGACCCAGGACATCGCCCGTGAGCGTGACCTGACCGTCGACATCGCCGGCTTCGATGCGGCGATGGAGCAGCAGCGCGAGACCGCGCGTGCGGCCGGCAAGTTCGGCGGCGGCGTGACCCTGCCGGCCGAGCTGGTGGCCACCCTCAGCCCGACCGTGTTCCTTGGCTATGACCGTCTGCAGGCCGATGGCCTGACCGTGCTGGCCCTGCTCAAGGACGGTCGTCCGGTGCAGTCGGCCGATGCCGGTGATGCAGTGATCGTGATTACCGACAGGACCCCGTTCTACGCCGAGTCGGGCGGCCAGGTCGGTGATACCGGCGTGCTGACCGGCAACGGCGTCCGCCTGGCGGTGGCCGACACCCAGAAGTTCGCGGGTCAGTTCCATGGCCATGTCGGCACCCTGTCCGACGGTGGCCTGAAGGTCGGCGACGTGCTGGCTGGCCAGGTCGATGGCGAGCGCCGTGGCGCCACCATCCTCAACCACTCGGCCACCCATCTGCTGCACGCGGCCCTGCGCGAAGTGCTGGGCACCCATGTGCAGCAGAAGGGCTCGCTGGTGGCGCCGGACCGCCTGCGCTTCGACTTCTCGCACTTCCAGCCGATCAGCGCCGAAGAACTGGCGGTGATCGAGCGCAAGGTCAACCAGCAGGTGCGTGCCAACAACGCTGCCGAAGTGCACACCATGGCCATGCAGGAGGCCCTGGACTTCGGTGCCATGGCCCTGTTCGGCGAAAAGTATGGTGAGCACGTGCGCGTGCTGAAGATGGGCGACTACTCCACCGAGCTGTGCGGTGGCACCCACGTCAACCGTACCGGCGACATCGGCCTGTTCAAGATCACCTCCGAGGGCGGTGTGTCCGCCGGCGTGCGCCGCATCGAGGCGGTCACCGGCCAGGGCGCCCTGGATTACGTGGACGCTGAAGAAGCCCGACTGGCCGAGGCCGCTGACCTGCTCGGCGGCAGCGCCGCCGACGTGGTCGAGAAGATCCGAGCCCTCGGCCAGCGCCAGAAGCAGCTGGAACGCGAACTGGAAGCCGTGAAGGCCAAGGTTGCCGCCGGCGCCACGGCCGACCTGTCCGGCCAGGCCGTCGAGGTCGCCGGTGTGAAGGTGCTGGCGGCGCGCCTGGAGGGCTTCGACGCCAAGGCCCTGCGCGACGCCGTGGACCGCCTCAAGCAGCAGCTGGGCAACGCGGTGATCGTGCTGGCCGGCGCGCAGGACGGCAAGGCCGCCCTGGTCGCGGGTGTGAACGGCAGCGCAATGGGCAAGGTCAAGGCCGGGGAACTGTTGTCCCATATCGCCGGTCAGATCGGGGGCAAGGGCGGCGGACGCCCGGACCTCGCCCAGGGTGGTGGCGAGGACGGGCCCGCCCTTGCCACTGCGCTGGCTGCAGTCGTCGAATGGGTCAGCCCCCGCCTGTGATGAACCCTGCCGTCCCCCTCCTTGTAGGAGCGGGACGGCTGACGGTACCATTGCGAATCTTTTCCCTTTGTCGTGGTAGCGCTTCTTGACGGAGCGTCAAGCCGGTGGGGGATACCCTTCCACACGGTTCCATGGAGACTTACAAAAATGTTGATCCTGACTCGCCGCGTCGGCGAAACCCTGATGATCGGTGACTCGGTGAGCGTCACCGTGCTTGGCGTCAAGGGTAACCAGGTGCGTATCGGCATCACCGCGCCGAAGGACGTCGCTGTGCATCGCGAAGAGATCTACCAGCGCATCCAGCGCGGTGACGAAGCCGGTGGTACCGGTAGCGAAAATTCTGCCGAATAACGCTTTACCTTCGCACTCGATTAACGTTATGATTCACGCCCCGCTGAGGTGCAACGCACCAGATGCGGAGAACACCCCGGAGTGATGCCCGAGTGGCCGAAGGGGCTCCCCTGCTAAGGGAGTATAGGGTCAAAAGCTCTATCGAGGGTTCGAATCCCTCTCACTCCGCCAGATACAAAGAAGCGCCTGCAGATCCTCGATCTGCAGGCGTTTTTCTTTGCGCGGATGCAGGAACCCGGCGTGCCATCCAGCGGTCATTGATCGCTGGATGGCGGCCGGATCAGGCTCTCCTCAGAGCTTCACCGTCACACCCACCTGGAACCCGCGCCCCGGCAGCGGCGCGATGTACTTCAACGGCGAGTTGTGCGGGCGCGCCTCCTCGTTGAGCAGGTTGCTGCCGTTGACGAACACTTCCATGCCGGCGATGTAGGCGTTGCGCACCGGCAGTTCGCGGCTGACCTGCAGGTCGACCAGGTTGAACGCGTCCAGCGGGATTTCCTCGCTGACGTTGCGGCCGAGGTACTTCTGGGTGTCGTAGTAGGTGTTGGACAGCTGCGCCTTCCAGCCCTGCCGCTGCCATTGCAGGTTGGCGCCGTAGCGGTTGGTCGGCATGTTCGGCAGGTACTGGCCATCGTTGTGGGCGCGCAGTGAATCGGGCCGGTCGGCCTTGTTCTTCACCAGGTCGGCGAAGGCCGAGATATTCAAGCTGCCGTAGCGACCCAGCTCCAGCGCCTGCGAGGCATCGATCTCGAAGCCCTTCACCGTGGTGTCGGTCTGCTTCCAGTACTTCAGCGGCAGGCGGTTGGCCATCTGCGCGCCGGAATGGCCGAGATAGAGGTAGTTCTCGTACTGCATCCGGTAAGCCGTGGCCGACAGCTCGAAACCGCCGAGGTGGAACAGGCCCGTCAGCTCAAGATTCTTCGCGCGCTCCGGTTCGAGATTCTGGTTGCCTTCTTCCTGGGTCATCACCGAGTAGTGCGCGTTGCTGGCGTACAGCTCGTTGATATCCGGTGCGCGCTGCGATGATGAGTAGCGCAGCTTGGCCGCGAACAACGGACCCAGCTCCACGTACGAACCCAAGCTGTAGCTGTTGAGCCGGTAGGAACGGTCCTGCAGTGTCGTGTTGGCGGCATTGCGCGAGGTCTTGAAACGGCTGGGCTGCAGTTCATGGTCGACGCGCTCGTGGCGCACGCCGGCATCGAAGGTGGCCCAGCCGAAATCCAGCGTTTCCTTCAGGAATACCGCGTTGCTGCGGCTGTCGACGTCGGGCAGGTAGCGCAGCGCGCCACTGCCGGTGACGTCGCGTGCCTGGCGGCCCACACCCAGCAGGCCAATGAGCGGCCCGATCCGCTGATGGCTGAGCAGCAGTTCGGCTTGGGTACTCTGGAAGTCGTAGTCGTTGGCCCTGGAAGCACCAAGCCGTTCGCCGGAGGTGTTGTCCAGTCTTGAAACGCGCAGTTCGGCGCGTTCGAAGCCCGGCAGAGGATCGCGCAGCAGCGCCTCCAGTGCGTAGCGCTGCTGCTTGATCACCACGCCCACCGGCAGGCCGTCGGCGTAGTTGGAACCAAACGAGAGATTCTGCATCGAGAAGCCGGGCACGCCGTACTCGCTGTCCTTGGCATCGATGCTGACACCGACGTAGCCACGGTCGAAGAACAGGGTCGATCCGAGCGCCACCTGAGAGTTGCGCGCGTAGCTGTTGCCCAGCCGGTGGTGATAGTTGGGCGTCACGTCATTGTTGATCTGCTTCTGCACGTAGGACGGCGTGCCGGCGACGTAGGCAGGATTGATCGGATTGATATAGGTGCGGCGCTGCCAGACCGAGGTCGGATTGTTGGTGTAGAACGAGAAATCGCCGTCGGCCCAGTCCGGGTTCTCGGTCATGAACTGGTCGATATACGGCTGCGAGGCCTTGTTGTAGATCTGCTGCACACGCGCCTCTTTCTGGCAGCTGTCAGCCAGCGCCGAGTTGACGCCGCCGGTGGCCGGGAACAGGCGGGTGTTGCAGACGCCGGCCTTGCTGTTGCCGGGGATGTCGTAGTGCGAGATGCGTTGGCGCGAGACCTGCAGGTTGGTGGAGAGATTGCGCTGGTTGTTGAAGTTCATGCGGAAGCCCTGCGCATCGGCCGCGTTGAAGCCTTTGCGCAGGACCAGCTCCATCGACTGGTCCTTGTCTTCCATCGTGCGCGAGATCAGGCCGGAGTCGATCTCGACGCTGCCGCCGATCGCGTTGCCGCCATGGCGCACCGTATCGGAGGACTTGTTGACGGTGACGCTGCGCACGAACAGCGGATCGAAGGGGATGTTGATGTCACCACTTATCGCATTCATGCCCAGGATGGACTGGCCGTCCTGCAGGATCTGCACGCGGTTGCCGCTGAGGCTGCGGATGACCGGTGCACCTGCATTGGGCCCGAAGGCGCTGCTCTGCACCCCGGAGACATGTTCGAGCAGGTTGCCCAGGGTACGGTTCTGCGCCTGTGGGTTGTCGACGGTGACCCGGTTGTCGATGCGCGAAGGCTGGGTGGCCTCGACCCGCAGGGTAGGTAGGGTAGGTTCGTCCGCAGCACGGGCGCTGTGGACGGCGAACAGGATGGCTGCAGCAAGCAGGTGGCGACGCATGACACGCTCCGTGAAAATTACGTGAAATGTTATAACGTAACTCTTTGCAGCGACAAGTGACAAAGTGACCGCCGCAAGCCCCCCCGGGTCGGGCGCCCCTGTTCATCTGTACGGCTTGCCTGGCGCCCCGGCAGCGCGCACGATCCGGGGCACTGCGCGGCGCCACGCACGCGCAGGCCCTTCTTCACTCGAACGGAGCATCGTATGAAGCTGTTGTCCGTGCTGTTGCTGTCCGCGCTTTCGCTGCCGGCCGCGTCGCTGCAGGCGGTGGAGGCTGCGCCTTCGCCGCTGTTGGGTCGCTGGTCGCTGGATGTCTCCACCTCGGCGCTGCCCGTCGCGCAGCGCCCGAAGCAGGTGCTGCTGGAGTTCCGGGACGCCGGCGCCGGCCGCTGGAGTTCGCACGTGGATATCGTGCTGCACGACGGCAAGACGATGAAGTCCGATGGCACGCTGGCGCTGGATGGCACGCCGGGGGCCTTGTCCGGCACTTATGGCGCAGACAAGGCGAACCTGAAACTGCCGGCACCGAACACGCTGGTGATGCAGCTGGTGGACCATGGCACGCCGGCCTCCACCCGCATCTATACGGTGGCGGCCGACCACGCGACGATGACCGAGACCAAGGCGTTCTACGGCCACGACGGCACGCCGATCCTGCAGACCAATCTGTTCAAGCGCATGCCGTAGGGCCGTAGCCACCTCGCCTGTGCAGCGCCGATGCGCAGGCGTGATGCGCCGAGTCAGGGCGCCCCAGGATCGGGCTTGCCGACATCGATGCCGTAGCGGTCGATCGCTTCCTGCATGCGCGCGCGTTCGATGCGGCCTTCGTCGGCCAACGCCTTCAGCGCGGCCAGCACGATGAAATGCCGGTCCACTTCGAAGAAGGTACGCAGCGATTCACGTGTATCGGAGCGACCGAAGCCATCGGTACCGAGCGCGATGAAACGGCGATCGTTGATGAAGGGACGGATCTGGTCGCCGACGATCTTCATGTAGTCGGTGGCCACCACTACGGGACCGTCATGGTTCTGCAGGCACCTTTGCACGTAGGGCACGCGAGGGTCTTCAGCCGGATGCAGCAGGTTCCAGCGCTCGGTGGCCAGCCCATCGCGGCGCAGTTCGGTCAGGCTGGTCGCGCTCCACACCTCGCTGGCAATGCCGAAATCCTGCCGTAGCAGCTCGGCCGCCGCTTCCACTTCGCGCAGGATCGCGCCGCTGCCCATCAGCTGCACGCGAGGCTGCGAGGCGGTCCCGGCCGCGGCGGCGTGCAGCAGGTACAGGCCCTTGAGGATGCCGGCCTCGGCGCCCTCGGGCAATGCCGGTTGCGGGTAATTCTCGTTGAGCACGGTGATGTAGTAGTAGATGTCTTCCTGCTCGACATACATCCGGCGCAGGCCGTCGTGGATGATCACCGCCAGCTCGTAGTTGTAGGCCGGGTCGTAGGACACACAGCTGGGAATCACCGAGGACAGTACGTGGCTGTGGCCATCGTCGTGCTGCAGGCCTTCGCCCATCAGCGTGGTGCGACCGGAGGTGGCACCGAGCAGGAAACCGCGGGTGCGCGCATCGGCGGCGGCCCAGGCCAGGTCCCCGACCCGCTGCAGGCCGAACATCGAATAGAAGATGTAGAACGGAATCGTGGCCAGACCGTGGTTGCTGTATGCGGTGCCGGCAGCGATCCACGAACAGATCGCGCCGGATTCGTTGATGCCTTCCTGCAGGATCTGGCCATCCTTGGCTTCCTTGTAGTAGCTCAACTGGCCCGCATCCTGCGGGGTGTAAAGCTGGCCCAGGCAGGAATGGATGCCGATCTGGCGGAACAGGCCTTCCATGCCGAAGGTGCGTGATTCATCGGGCACGATCGGAATCACCCACTTGCCCAGATCCGGGTCCTTCAGCAGGCGGGTGAGGATGTGCACGAAGCCCATGGTGGTGGACTGGCCGCGCTCACCACTGCCCTGCAGCTGGCTGTTGAAGATCGACAGCGGGGGCAGCGGCAGCGGATCGACCTTCATCAGCCGCGCCGGCAGCTGGCCGCCCTGGGTGCGGCGGCGCTCGGCGAAGTAGGTCGCTTCGGCACTGCCGGGTTCGGGCCGCAGGTAGGGCATTTCTTCCAGCTGGTCATCGCTGACCGGCAGGTTGAAACGATCGCGGAAGGCACGTACCGCATCAGCGCTCATCTTCTTCAGCTGATGGTTGATGTTCTGGCCTTCGCCGGCTTCGCCCATGCCGAAGCCCTTGACCGTCTTGGCCAGGATCACGCTCGGCCGGCCGCAGGTATTCACCGCCTGCTGGTAAGCGGCGAACACCTTCTGCGGATCATGGCCGCCGCGTGTGAGCGCCCAGATCTGGTCGTCGCTCATGTGCGCGACCAGCTCCAGCAGTTGCGGGTAGCGGCCGAAGAAGTGCTCGCGCACATAGGCACCGCTCTGCGACTTGAAGGTCTGGTAGTCGCCGTCCACGCATTCCATCATCCGCTGGCGCAGCAGGCCGCTGTGATCGCGTGCCAGAAGTTCGTCCCAGCCACTGCCCCAGATCACCTTGATCACGTTCCAGCCAGCGGCACGGAACGTGCCCTCCAGTTCCTGGATCACCTTGGCATTGCCCCGTACCGGACCATCCAGGCGCTGCAGATTGCAGTTGACCACGAACACCAGGTTGTCCAGCCGCTCGCGACCGGCCAGCGAGATCGCCGCCAGTGATTCGGGCTGGTCCATTTCGCCATCGCCAAGGAAGGCCCAGACCTTGCGGCCCTGGTGCTCTTTCAGGCTACGGTACTCGAGGTAGCGCATGTAGCGCGCCTGGTAAGCGGCGGTCAGCGGGCCAAGGCCCATCGACACGGTGGGAAACTGCCAGAACCCGGGCATCAAGCGCGGGTGTGGGTAGGAGGACAGGCCCTCGCGACCGGCTTCGCGGCGGAAGTTGTCCATCCGTGCCGCATCGATGCGGCCTTCCACGTAGGCGCGGCCATAGATGCCGGGCGCGGAATGGCCCTGGATGTAGACCATGTCGCCGTCGAAGGTGTCGGTACGACCGCGGAAGAAATGGTCGAAGCCCACGTCGTACAGCACCGCCGCCGACTGGTAGGTGGCGATGTGGCCGCCGACATTGGAATGCTTGCCGGCACGCAGCACCATCACCATCGCGTTCCAGCGGATCATCGCGTTCAGGCGGCGCTCGATGGCCAGGTCACCGGGGTAGGCCGGCTGCCGTTCGGGCGGAATGGTATTGGTGTAGGCCGTCCAGGCGCGGGTGTGCAGGTCGCCATGCTGTTGTGCGTCGAGCTCGCTCAGCTGGTCGATCAGGTAGTGGGCGCGTGTCCGCCCACCGGACTGCAGCACCGCCTCCAGCGATTCACGCCACTCGCGCGTTTCCAGCGGATCGGTATCGAAGGGAGTGTGGGTTTGGTTCATGACGGTCTCCAGAGGGCGCCGGTTCTCTGCCTGGGCGACAACACCGGCAGGGCGCACAGCACTGGAGCGGGGTCGCAACGGCGGGGCCGTGACGCGGGAGGTGGCCTGGGTGGCCACCGAGGAGACAAGCGTAGGTGCGTGCCTGGACTGCGGGTAGACGGGTGCGGCTTGGGTCTGCGCCAATCCTGTGTTGCTGCGCTTGTGTAGAGTCGAGCATGGCTCGACGCTACAACGGCCGGGTTGCCTAATCGTGCTCGAAGCGTAGCGGCTCGCTGCCCATCGCCGGGTCGCTGGTTCCCGGGCGTCCATCTTCGGCGCGCCCGGCCAGGCGCAGCTGGCTCTCGCCCGCGCCGATGTTCAGGTCATACCATCCCGCCGTGGGCGCTGCATCCCATGCCAGCGTGGTTTCCGCACGGGCCGGCAATGTCAGCGTCTGCTCGGGCATATGCCCGGTGTAGGCGCCGGCCTGTACGCGCAGCGGCTGCGCAGCGTCCCCCAGGTTGTGCAGGTGCAGGCGCAACTGGCCATCGGCGCGGTCGAGCACTGCCTGTACGGTCGGGCCCTTGGCCGCACCCTGGAAATGCCGGTGGAATCCGTTCGGGCCCAGCAGCCACAGATCGTAGCGACCCTGCGCATCAAGCGGCCAACGCTCCCGCAGCGGGGTGCCCGGCACGAGTGTGTAGCGGCGGGGTATCGCATCAGGACGCAGCCGGTCGTAGACATGCAGCACCGCCGCTGCGCCTTCGCAGGACAAGGACAGTTCCAGGCCTGAGGCGTCGAGCGACGCAATCGATGCCTGTGGCCGGTAGGGTAGTGCCCGCGCCGGCCGCACGCCGCTTTCCTGTTTCGCCGGTTTCAGTCCTTCCGGCAACGCTGGCACGGTACGCCCGGGCAGGGCGGCGGCACGGGCAGCCACCGCGCTCACGTCGGGCAGGCCGCGCACGAACGGGCGGGTGTCGCGCTGGGCGAAGTCGAAGGCGCCGGTCAGATCACCACAGACCGCGCGGCGCCACGGCGAAATGTCCGGGGCAGCCACACCGAAGCGGCGTTCGATCAGTCGTATCACCGAGGTGTGGTCGTACACCTGGGAATCGACCCAGCCACCCCGGCTCCATGGCGAGATCACATACAGCGGCACGCGCGGGCCCAGTCCGTAGGGGCGTCCGCGCAGTTCGGCGGCATCGTATTTTTCGTCGCCCGGTGCCGGGTGGCGGTGGTACTCGCCCTCGGTGCTCACCGACGAGGCACCCGCCCAGCCACCGTCCACCGCTGAGGGCGGGGCCGGTGGTGGCATATGGTCGAAGAAGCCGTCGTTCTCGTCGAACATCAGCAGCAGGGCGGTGCGGCTCCACACCTCCGGATCGGCGGTCAGTGCATCCAGCACACGCGCGGTATAGGCCGCGCCCTGGGCCGGGCTGGACGGGCCAGGATGCTCGCTGCCGGCGGCATCGGCGATGATGAAACTGACCTGCGGCAGGCGCCCGTCGAGCACGTCCTGGCGCAGTTGCGTCAGCCCACGGGTGCTGACCCCGCGCGCGCGCAGCTGTGGGTCATGCCCGGGTGCAGCGCTGTAGGCCCGACGGAACGCCTCGAAGCCGGCCAGCGGGTTGTCGGTGAAGTTGTCGGCCATGTCCTGGTAGATCTGCCAGGACACGCCGGCCTTCTGCAGGCGCTCGACATGGCTCGTCCAGCGGTACGACGCCGGGTGCCCACCGTGTTCGGGGAAGTTGTCATGCGAGTTGGCGATCACCGGGCCACCGGCGCGGGCCTGTGCATCGTTGTGGCCGGTCCACAGGAACACCCGGTTCGGGTTGGTGCCGGCCTGCATCGCGCAGTGGTAGGCGTCGCAGATCGTGAACGCATCGGCCAGCGCGAACTGGAACGGCAGGTCGCTGCGCTGGAAGTAGCCCATCGAGTGGTTCTGCTTGGCCTTCGGCCATTGCCCCATGCGGCCGTGGTCCCAGGCGCGCTGCGCATCGGGCCAGGTATGCGGCGTGCCTTCCACGCGCATGTAGCCGAAGTGCGCGGCGGTATCCAGCGGGAAGGGCGCGATGGCCCGCTTGCCGCTGGCGTCGGGCTGCAGCCACAGGCTGCGCATGCGCCCACCGGCTTCCAGTGCAGCGGCCGGGGCGACGAAACGGTCGCCGAAACCGCGCACCCCCGGCAGCGTGCCGAAGTAGTGGTCGAACGAACGGTTCTCCTGCATGAACACCACAATGTGCTGCAGGTCGTCCAGGCTGCGCGTCTGCGCGGCGGGGGCGATCGCTGCGGCCCGAGCGATGCTGGGCAGCAGCGGGGAAAGGCCGGCGGCAACGCCGGCCTGCAACAACCGGCGTCGGCCGATATCGGTCACGGGCTCACTCACAGGTCCACGCGGAAGGAGATGCCGACGGTGCGCGGAGCGCCGATGAAGGCGTTGTCGCGACCGTCCACCCCTGCAAGATACCGCTTATCGGTGAGGTTGCTCACCACCAGGTTGGCCCCCATGCCCTTCAGGCGCGGCGACAGGCCCTGCAGGTCGAAGCCGATGTTGGCGTTGAACACCGTGGCCGACGGCAGTTTGTTGACGTTGGCGGCGTCGAGGTAGCGCGTGCCCAGATAGCGGCCGGACAGGCCGAAGTTCCAGTTGGCGCCCTGCCAGTCGGCCGACAGCACCAGGGTGTTCTCCGGCTGGCCGATCACCTTGGCACCGTCGACGATGCCCAGCTGGGTATCGCGGGCGGCATTGCCGCTGCCCAGGTACTTGGAGCGGTTGTAGGTGTAGGCCGCGTTGATCCGCCAGCCATTGTCCCAACCATAGCCGAACGCTGCTTCCAGGCCGTTGCTTTCCACGCCGCCGAAGTTCTCGTAGACGCCGTCGGTCTCGCCCAGGTAATCGATACCGCTGACGAAACCGGCCGGCAGGTACACGATGCGGTTGTCGAACTTGATGTTGTACAGCGTGACCGAGGCGGTCAGCGGCCAGCGGCTGATGCGCATGCCCACTTCGATGTTGTCGGCGGTTTCCGGCTCGACGTTGCGGAAGCGCTGCGGGTCGGTTTCGCCAAGCACGCCGGACGGAATCGCGGCGAAGTTCTGCGAGAAGCCGGCGAACAGCTCCATGCCTTCCACGCCGGGTGCCCAGGTGAAGCCGGTGGACAGCAGTGGATCGGACTTGGAATCGGAGGTGACGTGCTCGCTGGCGCCGATCACGCGGCGGCGCGACTGGTCGACGAAGAACTGCTTCACGCCCAGTCGCGCACTGAACGGACCAAAGCGGGCCACGTCCTCGACGTAGTACATCTGCTCGTCGACCTTGTACTTGTCTTCGAACTGCACCCAGTACGGCTGGCGGTCGAAGTCGATGCTCTGGCCGACAGCGAGCAGGCGGTGCCAGTCGCGGCGCGCCGAGCGGTCCAGCTTCTCCGCCCACAGGCCGCCACGGATCGTATTGTCGACCGCGCCGAAGGTCTGTCGCCACTCGACGTCGGCGGTCACGCCCATGCGGTCGTTGTCGTAGTGGGTATGGCGGTAGGACTGCGCGCCCAGCACATTGCCGGCGTAGCAGTTCGGGTCGTACTCGGCAGTGAAGCCCAGCCGCGGCGTGCAGCTGGCCAGGCGCTGTGCGGCGCTGCCGTCGGGATTGACGAAGAAGATCTGGCCGCGGTTGCTGCCGCCGTATACCGTCTTGCCACCGATGTACTCCGCTTCGGGACGGCCCGCGCCATCGTCGCTGACCTGCGCCAGGTACGGCGGCAGCCAGTCGCCCCGGCCCTGCATGCGATGCCCATAGGCGGCCATCGAGGCTTTGAAACCACTGCCGCCGTCAAAGGCTGCGCGCAGGTAGCCGAAGGTATTCTCGCGCAGGGCGCGCGAACCGGAGCGATAGTTCTGGTCCAGGTACGGGATGCCGGTCAGGGTGCCAACCAGGTTGTCGCGCTCCGGGTTGGTGGCAAACCCCTTCGGCGAAACGCTGGTGTATTCCGGCTCGTCGGCATCGTTGTAGGAGAGGTAGCCGGTCAGTGTCCAGCGGTCGAGTTCGGTGATGAACTTGCCGGCGATGTGATCGTTGCTGGCGTGGCCGGTGCCATCGATCCAGTCGTGCACCTTCGACGAAGACGCGCTGACCCATGCGCGGGTATGGCCGCCGAGCAGGCCCGTGTCGTAGCGCACGTAGTACTTGCGCGCATCATTGTCACCGGCGCCGACCACGAAACGCAGGCGGCTGTCCTGCAGTGGATCACTGGTGAGGAAGTTCAGCGTGCCGCCCAGCGCTTCGTTCGAACGCGAGGAGATATCGGCCGTACCCTGGCTGACTTCCACCGTTTCCAGGTCCAGGGTGTCGATGTAGCGGTTGGCCAGCGAGCCACCGCCATAGCCCGAGCCGCCGTTGGGCAGGCCATCGATGGTGGTGCCGATCTGCTGCGTATCGCGGTTGGTGACGAAGCCGCGCATGCTGATCTGGGTGCCCCATACCGACGAACCGGTGGCATCGGCCTCGCTGACCACTACGCCCGGTACTTCATTGAGCGCGTCGTTGACACTGCTCATCACCGTCTGCCGGTTCAGCGTTTCCGCGCGCACCGAGGTCTTGGCGTAGCTGGTGGCCTGGCCGATCACCTGCACCTGGTCCAGGGTGCGGGCATCGCCATTGCGCGCTTCGGCCGTCTCGCCCTGCGGTGCCTCGGCCAGGGCGTCCAGTGCGGGGGCGATCAGCAGGGCAAGCAGCGAGACACGGGGAAAGCGCGCAATCGTTCGCATCGAAACCGGACCTTCAGCAGAGGGAAGCCCCGGAGTGTCGGCAGCGCAAATGACATCGGCATGACGTGAAGATGCAGGAATCGTGTTGTGTGACGGCGGCGACGGCCGGTGGCGTTCTTCAGTACCGCGCGTCCCTGGGTTTCGGATCGCGCGGCCAGTCCTTGTCCTTGTTGGCGAAGTCCGGGCGCGGCTGGTTGATGAAGTAGCTGGCGATGTCCACCGCGTCCTGGTCGGGCATCACTTGCTGGCCCAGCGGCGGATCGCGGGTCACTGCCGGCGGCATGTTGTGCTTGATGAAGCCGGCGGCCTTGTACAGGCGCGCCATGCCAGCACCGATGTTGAAGCTATGGTCGCCCCACAGGGGTGGAAAGGCGACGTCGCCGCTGGCGTCGCGGCGGCCTTCGCCGTTGTCGCCATGGCAGGCCGCGCACTGAACCGCGTACAGCGCCTGGCCACGGATCGGATCCGGGGTCAGCGTGTTGTCGATCGGTCCTTCGCTGGGTGCTGCCACCTTCGCACCGTCTGGCACAGGGCTGCTCAACCACGCCATGTAGTCGAGCATCGCGCGCATCTGCGGCGAATCCTTCGGCAGCGGCTTGCCGTTCATCGAACGCTGCAGGCAGCCGTTGATGCGCTCGGCCAGCCCGATCACCTTGCCCGGACGCGGCATGTAGCGCGGATAGGCACCGCCACCGGTGTTGAAGTAGTGGTTGCCGAAGGGTCGTTTGCCCTCGGCCATGTGGCACGAGTTGCAGTTCAGATCATTGCCGACGTTGTCCGGCAGCAGGCGTGCGGTTTCATTGAGCAGGCGGCGGCCGAGCATCACCGATTCGGCGTTGCCCAGCGCGCTGATTTCCTCGGCGCTGGGCGGCTGGTAGTGCCCGATCACCTTGCCGCGTGCATCGAGGATGTCCAGCGTACTGGCCGCAGCGGCATCCAGATCCGGGTACAGATGGCGATGGGCGAGGGTGCCGGCGATGGCCAACAGCGCGGCGGCGATTGCAGCGCCGAGCAGTCTGCGGGTACGTCTGCGCGAACGCTTCATCGTGCGGCCTCCTGCGGAACGTAGTGCACCGGTTTGTCGTGCACCACCCGGCGCATCCGCGCCACGTCGACCTCGCTTACCGCGCTGGCCTGGTTGCCCCAACTGCTGCGGATGAAGGTCAGGATCTGCGCCAGCTGCGCGTTCGGCAGCTGCTCGAAGCCAGGCATGCTGAAGGCCATGCGGTCGTGTGCGGTGTGCGGCGTACGGCCGCCGATCAGGGTCACTTGCACCAGCGAACTGGGATCATCGGCGAACACGATCGAGTTGCCGGCCAATGCCGGATAGACGCGCGGCATGCCGCGGCCATCGGCACGATGGCAGGCCTGGCAGTGCTCGGCATAGGCCAGCGCACCGGCCACGCGGTAGTCGCCGCTGCGCAGTGCGGCGGTGGTCGTATCGCTGCCGGGCGACCACTGCGTGCTGCGTCCTTCGCGCGCGGGCAGCTGTTTCAGATAACGTGCCATCGCCAGCAGGTCGGCGTCGGACAGAAACTGCGTGCTGTGCTCGACCACATCGGCCATGCCGCCAAAGGCCGCCGAGCGATCGGTGCGACCGGTGCGCAGGAAGTCGACGATCTCGCCTTCGCTCCAGCTGGCCAGCCCAGTCGATTCATTGCGCAGGTTCTTCGCATACCAGCCTTCCAGCACCGAGCCGGACAGGAACTGGCGGCTGCCATCGTCGGCCATCGCCTTTTCCTGGAAGGCCAGGCCGCGCGGTGTGTGGCAGGCACCGCAGTGGGCCAGGCCTTCCACCAGTTCGGCACCGCGCTGCTGGCCGGCGTCCAGCGAGGGATCCGGGCTGAAGCTGCGCGGGCGTGCGAACAGCAGCTGCCACCATGCCAGCGGCCAGCGCATGTTGGCGGGCCAGGGAATCGTGCTGTCGGCGTTGCTCTGTTTCACCGGCTGCACCGAACCCATGAAGTAGGCGTACAGCGCTCTGATCTCGGCATCGCTGGCGATCACGTAGGAGGCATACGGCATCGCCGGGTACAGCGGTTGGCCGTCATGGCGGACGCCGCGGCGCACGGCGCGCTCGAAGTCGGCGTAGTCGTAACCGCCGATGCCGGTTTCGGGATCAGGCGTGATGTTGGTCGAGTAGAGCGTGCCCATCGGCGTCTGCATGCCGAGGCCACCGGCGAATGGCTTGCCGCCCGGTGCGGTATGGCAGGCCGCGCAGTCGGCGGCGCGCGACAGGTACTGGCCCTGCGCGATCAGCGCCGGGTCGTGGATGTCGACGTGCGCCGCCTGCCGTGGCGCGAACCAGTAAGGCGCAGTGCGGGCGATGCCGTAGGCGGCGGCCACGGTGGCGGCCAGGGCAAGGGCGAGCTTGAGCGAGGTGCGCATGGCGGCACTGTGGGCATTCCTGCGCGCACGTTCATTGATCGGGATCATTGCCTGAACGGAGACAGCCTGTGCACCAAGCTGAATCGTTCCTGCGCTGTCATCAAGCCGTCATCCGGCTGCGATAGATGCCCGGTCGTGCGGGACGTTAATGTCCCCGTCTGTCGGATTCGCCCCCATGACGTGATATGAAGCGCTTGCTGCTGTTGCTGCTGGCGTGCGCCGGCCTGTGGCTGGCCGCATGCTCCTCTTCGATCAATGCCTCGTCCACCTCGCTCGCCGATCGGTTGATCGCGCCGGGTGGCGTGTCGACGCTGCTTGATCGCCCGCGCATCGCCGCGGCCATCGCTGAACTGCCCAACCGCCACGGCTTCGCACCGGGCCGCGACGGCGTGCCGATCTTCTGGCGCGTGTTCGATCCGGGCGACTACGGTGCGCGCTATCGCTATCTGCCGCAGCGTCACGAGAACGGCCTGCCGCTGGATACCGGGCTGAGCCTGGCCGTGCCGCAGCCGTTCCGGGCGCAGGCGCCGCGCGGTACCGTGGTGCTGCTGCACGGCTGGATGATGAACGGTGATTCGATGCTGCCGTGGTCGCTGCAGCTGGCCGAATCCGGCTACCGCGTGGTGACTCTGGACCTGCGCAACCATGGCCAGTCTGGCGCTGGCCCGTCCGGTTATGGCACCTATGAATCGGATGACGTGGTCGATGTGATCGGCGAGCTGCGCGCGCGTGGTGAAGTGACGGGTCCGCTGTATCTGTTCGGTGTGTCCTATGGCGCCGCCACGGCGGTGTTCACCGCCGACAAGCTGGGCGACCAGGTGGCCGGCGTGGTGGCGATGGAATCGTTTGCCAATGCCGGCGTGGCCATCCGCACGATGATCCCGCACCTGATGGGCTTGCAGCCGGAAGGATTGAAGGCGCAGGCGGTGGCCTCCTACGCGCGCTGGCGCTACGGCGGCCAGGACATCAACCAGGTGATCGCCGCCGCCAGCCGGCGTATCGACGTCGATCTGGACCGCGTGGACGTGGCGCGCGCGCTGGCCGATACCCGCGCCTGCGTGCTGCTGCTGCACGGGCAGGGCGACCAGCACATCCCGGTCAGCCAGGGCCGCGAGCTGGCGCAGGCCAATCCGCGCGCGCACTACATCGAGATGCGCGGCGAGGACCACATCACCCTGCCGCTGCGGCTGGATCTGCTGGCCGGCGTGGTCGACGACTGGATGGCGCGCGACGAACACCACCCGAAGAGCGCCTGCCCGGCACCACAGCTGCCGGCCCAGGCCGAATGGCTGGCCCACCGCTGAAAAAAAAGGGGACGGAGGGGATTAAGTCGTTTCTGCCGCGTGTGTGCGGGAAACGACTTAATCCCCTCCGTCCCCTTTTTCTGTCAGGGCAGGCGGCGTGCCAGTGAGCGGGCGGACGCAGCCACGCCGAGCAGCAGCGCGGCCACGCACAGGAAGGCGAAGCCGAGGCTGGTGGCATGTGCCAGCGCGCCAATCGCGGCCGGGCCGGCGAGGATGCCGGCGTAGCCCAAGGTGGTAACCGCGGTGATCGCGATGCTCTCTGGCATCACCCGCTGCTGGCCGGCCATCGAGAACAGCGCCGGTACGATATTGGCGCAGCCCAGCCCGACCAGCAGGTAGCCGGTCAGTGCCACCGGGAACGACGGCACCAGCGTGGCCAGGCCAAAACCGGCCGCTGCGGTGATGCCGCCGATGACGATCGTGCGGGTGCGGCCGAGGCGCTCGACGATGCCATCGCCGAACAGACGCATCGCGGTCATCGCCAGGGTAAACACCGCGAAGCCTGCGCCGGCCTGGTCGCGCGGCACCTGCCGTACCTCGGCCAGGAACACCGCGCTCCAGTCCAGCATCGAGCCTTCGCCGAGGAACACCACGAAGGCCAGCACGCCGATGAACAGCACCACGCCATGTGGCAGCGCCAGCAGCGGGCCTTCATGCAGGATCCGTTGCGGGCGCCAGTGTGGCGCCGCGAGCACCGCCACCAGCAGCAGTGCCGTCACCGAGGCCAAGGCGGCCATCCACAGCGGCGTTCCCACTATCAGCAGGCCGGTCATGCAGCCCGCACCGACGAAGCCGCCGATGCTGTAGAACGCATGGAAGCCGGACATCATCGGCCGCCCAGCATCGCGCTCGACCGCCACCGCCTGCATGTTCATCGCGCAGTCCAGTGCGCCCACGCCGGCGCCGAACACGAACAGGGCCGCACCCAGCGCCAGTGGTGACGGTGCCAGTACCAGCAAGGGCAGGGCGCACAGCATCATCGCGCAGGTGATCACCATCACCCGGCGGCATCCCAGCCGACCGGTCAACGCACCCGCCAGCGGCATCGCCAGCAGCGAGCCCAGGCCGAGGCACAGCAGCACCGCGCCAAGGCTGGCATCGGACAGCCCGGCCTTGGCCTTGGCGTAGGGCACCATCGGCGCCCAGGCGGCGGTGGCGAATCCGGGGATGAAGAAGGCGGCGCGGGTGGCGTGCTGCTGGGCGCGGGGGGATGAGGGCGTCATGCGCGGTGGAGATCTCCAGGGAATGCAGTCATGGAAACGTTTTCAATCGAGATCGGCAAGTGCCATGGATGACATCGGACGACGCATACGATTGCATCGCGTCACCAGTGGTTAACGCCACACGGGGACAGTGGGGGCACGGTCGGCACTCCGCCGCCCGCTGCCGGAGACCTGTAAATGAGCACGACACCGACCATCCTCCTCGTCCACGGATTCTGGGGCGGGGCCGCACACTGGGCCAAGGTGATCCTGGAATTGCATCGCAATGGCCATGATCGCGTGCAGGCGGTGGAATTGCCGCTTACCTCGCTGGCCGACGACGCCGGGCGCACCCAGAAAATGATCCGCCAGATTGAAGGGCCGGTGCTGCTGGTCGGCCATTCCTACGGGGGGGCGGTGATCAGCCAGGCCGGCAACGAGGCCAACGTGAAGGGGCTGGTCTATATTGCCGCCTTCGCACCGGATGCCGGCGAGAGCCCCGGTGGCATCACCCAGCAGCATCTGCCGGAAGCGGCGCCGAACCTGGCACCGGACAGTGATGGCTACCTGTGGCTGCGCGCGGACAAGTTCCACGAGAGTTTCTGCCAGGACCTGAGCGAGGACGAAGGCCGGGTCATGGCGGTCACGCAGAAGGCGCCGCTGGCCAGCACCTTCGGCGATGCCGTCAGCGACCCGGCGTGGAAGCACAGGCCGAGCTGGTATCAGCTGTCGCGCCACGACCGCATGATCGCGCCGGAAAACCAGCGGGCCATGGCCGCACGGATGCAGCCGAAGCGGTTGCTGGAACTGGATGCCAGCCATGCGTCGCTGGCGTCGAAGCCGACCGAGGTGACGGCGCTGATCCTGGAAGCCTGCGCCGCCATCGGCGGCTGATGACGGTTCTGCAGAGTGCCGAGCGTGGGCTCGGCTCTGCAACGGCGCCCGCGATGCGTGATGGCATCGCGGGCGTTTCCGTTACAGCGGCAGGTCGAACACCAGCACTTCGGCGTCGTTGCCGTTTTCCAGCGTCAGCTGCGCTTCGTCGCTGATCTGGAGCGCATCACCGGCTTCCAGGGTGATGCCGTTGACCTGCAGCTGGCCGCGCGCCACCTGCACATAGGCGCCGCGACCGGTGCCGAGTGCGTGGTGCAGCTTCTGGCCGCCATCGAGAATGGTGGCGAAGATGCGGGCATCCTGGTGGATGCGCAGCGAACCGTCGGCCCCGTCCGGCGAGGCGATCAGGCGCAGCTGGCCGCGCTTGCTGTCCGGCGTGAAGTGGGTCTCCTCGTAGGACGGCGCGATGTTCTCGGTGTCCGGGAAGATCCAGATCTGCAGGAAGTGCACGGTCTCGTCGGCCGAGTGGTTGAATTCGCTGTGGCTGACGCCGCTGCCGGCGCTCATGCGCTGCACGTCGCCATAGCGCAGCACCGAGCCGGTGCCCATCGAGTCCTTGTGTTCCAGCGCGCCGCCGAGCACGTAGGAGATGATCTCCATGTTGCTGTGGCTGTGCGTGCCGAAGCCTTGGCCGCCGATCACCTTGTCTTCGTTGATCACCCGCAGCGGGCCGAAGCTGACGTAGCGCGGGTCGTAGTAGTTGGCAAACGAGAAGGTATGGCGCGAGGACAGCCAGCCATGCTCGGCCAGGCCACGGGTAGCACTCTTGCGGATCTGCAGCATGATGGAATCTCCTTGTTCGATGGTTTCGATTGGGCGGGGTGGGCCGGTAGCCGCTGTGTTTCCCCGTTGGAGAGAAGTATCCGCTTGCGCCCGGGGTTTGAAAAACGGATAGTTTTGACAGCCATCATCGAAAAAATCGAATGCTCAAGCTCAGCCTCGATGCCCTGCAGATCCTCGATGCCATCGACCGCCGCGGCTCGTTCGCCGGCGCTGGCAAGGCCCTGCACAAGGTGCCCTCGACCATCTCCTACACCGTGGCCAAGCTGGAGGAGGACCTGGGCGTTCAGCTGTTCGATCGGGTCGGCCCACGTGCCGAGCCGACCGAGGCCGGACGCGCGCTGCTGGATGAAGGCCGGCATCTGCTGCGCGCGGCCCGCGAACTGGAGTTGCGCGTGCGCCGGGTGGCATCCGGCTGGGAGACCGAGCTGACCCTGGCGGTGGATTCAGTGTTCCCGACCTGGCTGCTGGGGCCGGACATCGCCGCATTCCGTGAGGCGCAAGCGCCGACCCGGCTGCGGCTGATCGGCGAAGCCCTGTCCGGTACCTGGGAAGCCTTGCTGGATCGGCGCGCGGACCTGCTCGTGGGTGCGCCGGGCGAGGGGCCCAGCGGCGGTGGCTACGTGGTGGAGCCGCTGGGCACGGTGGAGTTTGTGTTCGCGGTCGCGCCGAGCCATCCCCTGGCCGCAGTGGACGGTATGCTCGGGCGCGAGCAGCTGGTCGAGCATTGCGCGATCGCCGTTTCCGATTCGGCGCGCAGGCTGCTGCCGCGCACGGTGGGGCTGTTGATGGGGCAGGAGATGCTGACGGTGCCCGACATGGCCAGCAAATTGAAGTTGCAGTGCGAAGGCGTGGGCTTCGGCTTCCTGCCTGAACCGTGCGCGCGCGCGGCGGTGGCACGTGGCCAGCTGGTGATCCGCGAGGTGGAGGAACACAAGCCGGAAGAAACCTTCTGGCTGGCCTGGCGCACCGGTGAGGACGGTGCTGCATTGCGCTGGTGGCGCGAGCGCCTGCGCAGGCCGGAGCTGCTGTCGCAGTGGTGGCAGGCAATGGCCAGGGGGTAGGTGCACGGCAGGGCAGCGCCCTGCACCCGCTACGATCCAGAGCAACAGCAACACCAACAGCAGAAGCTGGTTTTCCGCGGGATGCCGGGGTGGGTCCGGTTGCGGGAGACGCCGTAAACCCGTCCATGGGGGCTTGGCGGCGGCATCCATGCCGCGGACACTCCCGCAACCGGACCCACCCCGCCTTCGACACATTCCTGCGGCTGTTGGTAGGTGTCGACCTTGGTCGACACGGTAGATCCACGCCATGCGTGGATGCTTTTCGATCTTGATTCGAAGTATTCGATTGCGATGGAGATTCATCCACGCATGGCGTGGATCCATCAGATCGCTGAAATCTGTCAGAGGTGGGGCGGTATGGGCAGGCAGGACCGTTGGCGGCATGGATGCCGCCATCGAGCCCCCATGGATGGGTTTACGGCGTGTCCTGCCTGCCCATGCCGCCCCGCCATCCCTCGGAATGCCAGCTGTTGCTGTTGCTCCGGCCGTGGCCTCTGCAGGTGCAGGGCGCAGCCCGGCCGAAAAACGCACATAAAAAAACAGCAGGCCGAGGCCTGCTGTTTCGGTGTAATGGTGCGCCCGGAGAGATTCGAACTCCCGACCGCCTGGTTCGTAGCCAGGTACTCTATCCAACTGAGCTACGGGCGCCAATTACATAAACTTGTTGTGCTGACTGTGTATGGTGCGCCCGGAGAGATTCGAACTCCCGACCGCCTGGTTCGTAGCCAGGTACTCTATCCAACTGAGCTACGGGCGCGCGGTACACAATCAAATTTTAAAACATTTCCAGCGGCGGATGCTGGAAACCTGTCGAGTGGTGCGCCCGGAGAGATTCGAACTCCCGACCGCCTGGTTCGTAGCCAGGTACTCTATCCAACTGAGCTACGGGCGCCCTGCGACAGGAGCGGAATTATGCGGATGTCGGCGCGCACCGTCAACAGTTTTGTGAAAATTTTCACCCAACTGAATGAAAAAGCTGTCAGCGACCGCCTCCGGGGCCTTCAGCCACGCGAAATGATCGGCGGGCGTGCCCAGTTCCTGTGCAGACAGCACGCGCAGCTGTGCGGCGACATTCGGCAGCTTCGCCAGTAGTATCTGCATCGATCCGGAAGGCGCCAGCCAGTCGTGCTCCATCAGCACCGCCTGTGCGCTGCCGTGCACGCGCGCCATCTGCGCATCCAGATCTTCGTCCATGCCGGCGGCGGCATAGTGATTGTTCAGGCCCACCCGCGCCCAGTCGGCAATCAGCCCGCGCGCCTCGGTGCCACCGAAGCCGAGGCGGCGGCCATTCAGTACGCCCTGGCGCTGCGCGATCCACGGCAGGAAGCGATAGACCAGCGGCAGCAGCCAGCCACGTGGTGGCGGGAAACCGCGCCAGAATGGTGAGCCGCTGGCGGCCAGCCACAGCCGGTTGAAGTGCTGCGGGTTGCGGCCGGCATGCACGCAGGCCAGCTGCCCGCCGAGACTGTGGCCGCCGATGATCCAGGGCAGGGCGCCGGCGGCATCGTCCGCGGCGGCCAGTACCGTCTGGCTGGTGGGTAGATCCTGCTCCAGCACCTCCCGGTAGCCCCAGTCCTGCGTGCGCGACGGCCGCAGCGAACTGCTGCCGTTGCCGCGCCACTCATGCAGATAGACCGCCACGCCCTTTGCGGCCAGCGCCTGTGCCAATGGCAGGTAATGGCGGGCGGCCACGCCCAGTGCCGGCAGCCAAAGCAGGCGTGCGATCGGCTGTGCAGGCACGCAGGCGATCACTTCATAGCGGTGGCCATCGTCGCACTGCACGGCAACGGTGTCTGGTGTCAGCGTCATGGGTGCGGTGCCGCGCCGAAATGGTCGAGCACCAGCACTTCGCTGCGGCCCGGCGCATAGCCCTGCTGCAGGCCGCGCGCCACGTAGTCGATGCCGGCTTCGCAGGCGTTGGCCAGGCTCAGGCCGTTGCACAGCTGCGCGGCGATGGCCGAGGCCAGCGTGCAGCCGGTGCCATGCGCATCCAGTGGCAGGCGGGTGTGGATGAATTCTTCGCTGCTGACGCCGTCGAAGTAGCGATCGATCACCCGGCTGCCTTCCTGCAGGTGGCCACCCTTGAGCAGCACGGCGCCGGCACCGAGGTCGAGCAGGGTAGCGGCGGCCCGTTCGGCGTCATCACCATTGCTGATCGTCCGGCCCACCAGCAGTTCTGCCTCCGGCGTGTTCGGGGTGATCAGTGTGGCCAGCGGAATCAGCCGTTCACGCAGGGCCTGCAATGCGGAGTCTTCCAGCAGGCGCGCGCCGCTGGTGGCAACCATCACCGGATCGAGCACCACGTGCGCCGGGCGATGGCGCTCGAGTACTTCGGCCACCGTGTTGATGACCTCGGCGTTGGCCAGCATGCCGAGCTTCACCGCGTGGATGTCGAAGTCGTCAAAGCACGCCTCCAGCTGTGCGCGCAGGAACTCGATCGGCGGCACATGTACGGCGATGACGCCGCGGGTGTTCTGCGCGGTCAGCGCGGCAATCGCCGACAGGCCATGCACGCGATGCGCGGCGAAGGCCTTCAGGTCGGCCTGGATGCCTGCGCCACCGCCGGAGTCGGAGCCGGCGATGGTGAGGGCGGAGGCGGGAGTGGTCGGGCTCATCCGTCGATTGTGCCGTGGTCCCGCATGCGCGGGTAGAGTCGAGCTTGCTCGACTGCGCGGCGGACGGGCCCGCAGCACGATCCTCAACGGCGCCAGCGCGCCCACTGCTGGTACAGCACGTAGCCCAGCCCGGTCAGGCCGGTCAGCAGGGCAGGCGCGAGCAGGGCGTCGTACTGCCAGCGCACGAACAGCCAGGCGCCGATGACACCGCCGGCGAGGAAGCCGCTGATGATCAGCCCGCTCAGGGTCAGCCGCCGCACCTGCAGCGGCAGTCCGCGCAGCAGGTGGCCCAGACCGATGCCGAGGTCGGTGAACATGCCGCTCAGATGCGTGGTGCGCACCACC
Organism: Stenotrophomonas maltophilia; assembly: GCF_023518235.1. Taxonomy (NCBI): domain Bacteria; kingdom Pseudomonadati; phylum Pseudomonadota; class Gammaproteobacteria; order Lysobacterales; family Lysobacteraceae; genus Stenotrophomonas; species Stenotrophomonas maltophilia. The sequence goes on along the minus strand of NZ_CP090423.1, from coordinate 1,663,422 downwards.
GCGCCGCTGAAGGTGGTGGCCATGGCGTTCTGCAGGCCGCAGGCCATGGCGGCAGCCAGTGCGCCCCAGATCTGCTGATGTTCAAACAGGGGGATGGCCACCAGCAGCAGCGCAGATTCCAGCGCCAGTGCAACGCCATAGCGACGCCCCAGTTGCAGGGTGTTGTCCTGGATCAGCAGGCCGCTGAGCATCGCGCCAAGCGAAAACGCGATCAGCAGGCCCCACAGATGGCCGACGGCGCGCCAGTCACCCTGCGCCAGCGCCATGCCCAGCTGGCTGGTGCTGCCGGTCATGTGACTGACGGCCTGATGCTCGAAGCCGAGAAAACCGACCACGTTGACCATGCCGGCCACGCACGACAACGCGACCGCGCCGATCCAGACCCAGGTCGGCAGGCGTATTCCCATGGCGGGCCCTCAGGGCCCGCCGAGGCCGCCGTTGAACTGCAGCTCGCTGAAGGTGCCGGTGGACGGATCGAACACGGCGCCCCAGAACTGCGCGCCGCCATCGCAGACACGGATTGCTTCCCGCGCCGGATTGATGCCGCTGTCGTCGGGCAGGTGGAAGGCGTTGATGTAGATCAGCCGTCTGCCGGTGCTTTCAATGCCGACGTACTGGCGGTCGAAGTCCAGCACCTTCGGCACCTGCGTTTCCAGCGACGACAGCTTCGCCTCCAGCTGGTCGACCTGCTGCCGGCTGGGCGCCCAGTACCCCGACACCCGCCCGGCCTCGCGACCGGGGCTGGGGCGCGAGCAGGTGTCGAGCACCTGCGCGGCGATGATCGGGCGGGTGACCACCCACGACTGGCCGGTACGCTCGGTGGTCGGCACGCTGGCCGGGCCGCGCGTGGTGGTGCAGGCGCCCAGAGCGGCGGCGAGGGTGATCGCCGCCGTGGGCAGCAGCAGGCGGGTGCAGCGGTTCACAACACCTCCGAGGCGTAGTCGGCCAGGCGCGAACGCTCGCCACGGCGCAGGGTGATGTGCGCACTGTGCGGCCAGTTCTTGAAGCGGTCCACCGCGTAGGTCAGGCCCGAGGTGGTCTCGGTCAGGTACGGGGTGTCGATCTGCTCGACATTGCCCAGGCAGACGATCTTGGTGCCGGGGCCGGCACGGGTGATCAGCGTCTTCATCTGCTTGGGGGTGAGGTTCTGCGCCTCGTCCAGGATCAGGTAGCGCGACAGGAACGTGCGGCCGCGCATGAAGTTCATCGAACGGATCTTGATGCGGCTGGCCAGCAGGTCGTTGGTGGCCTGGCGGCCCCAGGTACCACCTTCCTGGTTGTGCGTGAGCACCTCCAGGTTGTCGGTCAGCGCGCCCATCCACGGCGTCATCTTCTCTTCCTCGGTGCCGGGCAGGAAGCCGATGTCCTCGCCGACGCTGACCGTGGCGCGGGTCATGATGATCTCGCGGTAGCGCTGCTGGTCCATCGTCTGCGCCAGGCCGGCGGCCAGTGCCAGCAGGGTCTTGCCGGTGCCGGCGGTGCCGAGCAGGGTGACGAAGTCGATCTCCGGGTCCATCAGCGCGTTGAGCGCGAAGTTCTGCTCGCGGTTGCGCGCGCTGATGCCCCACACGGCGTGGCTGCCGTGGCGGAAGTCATCGACCAGCGACAGCACTACCTTTCCGTCGCCGACCACGCGGCTGACCCGCAGCTCGACTTCGTCTTCGCCGGGCAGGTAGACGTACTGGTTCGGGTACCACTCCTCGCCGTCCAGCGCCTGGATTTCGTAATGGGTGCGGCCCTTGTCGCTCCAGCTGCGCAGGTCGTCGCCGTGGCGCTTCCAGAAGTCTTCCGGCAGCTCGGTGGCGCCGGTGTAGAGCAGGCTGAAATCGTCCAGCGCACGGTCGTTCTCGTAGTCCTCGGACACGATGCCGGCAATGGCGGCCTTGATGCGCAGGTTGATGTCCTTGGAAACGAACACCACCGGCAGGTCCGGCGTTTCCTCCTTCAGGGCCAGGATCGCGCCGAGAATGGCGTTGTCCGGGATGACCTTGCCGAAGCTCTTGCCGGCATCGAAATGGCTGGTCTGGAAGCGCAGCTTGCCCGCGCTCTGCTTGCCGCGCAGCTGCAGGCCATTGGGGCGCTGCAGCGGAATGCCGTCGGCCAGGTTGTCCAGGCCCGAAGCCTGCACCAGCTCGTTGAGGAAGCGGCTCACCTGGCGGGCGTTGCGGCTCGCTTCGGAGGTGCCCTTCTTGCCGTTGTCCAGCTCCTCGATCACCTGCATGGGCAGGTAGACGTCGTGCTCCTCGAATTTGAACAGCGCGGTGGGATCGTGCATCAGCACGTTGGTATCCAGCACGTAGATGCGCTTGCCTCGGGTCATCGTCGGTTCCTGGTTACGGACAGGGAAAAACCATCACGTCCTGCTGCAGGGCAGGGTGATGGCGGACACGGTGGGCAATGGGACTCACTTGGACTGGGAGGCCTTCAGTTCGTCGAGAACGGCATCGGCATGGCCGGCGACCTTGACCTTGCGCCAGGACTGCACGATGCGGCTGTCGGGGGAAATCAGGAAGGTGCTGCGCTCGATGCCACGTACCTGCTTGCCGTACATGTTCTTCATCTTGATCACGTCGAAGGCGGTGCACAGCGCTTCGTCGCCATCGCTGACCAGCGGGAAGCCGAACCCCTGCTTGGCACAGAAATTGTCGTGCGACTTCACCGAGTCGCGCGAGACGCCGAGCACAAGCGCGCCGGCCTTCTTGAACTTCGGCAGCAGCGCGTTGAAGTCAATGCCTTCGGTGGTGCAGCCCGGGGTGCTGTCCTTGGGGTAGAAGTACAGCACCAGCCACTGGCCGGCGTAGTCGCCGAGGGTGGCGTGGGCGCCGCCGGACAGGGCCAGCGGCAGGGAGAGGGTGGTGCTGTCCAGGGTGTCGCCGTTGTTCATGAGGTCCTTCTGTCGAGCCTGGGTTCTTTCTACGACAATTGCATGAAACGCCACGCGCCTGTGAGAGGCGCGCGAAAAAATCAGGAATTCATTCAGAACTTCATCGGGTCCATGATCGCGTCCAGATTCAGGTGGTCGCAGAACTCAAGGAAATCGTCACGCAGCGCGGCAATGTGCATGTTGGCCGGCACGCCGATGGTGACCTGCGCGCTGAACATCTCCGCACCGGTCTGCATGGCGCGGTAGCGCGTGCTCTGCAGGTTCTCGATGGTGATGCCCTGGCGGTCGAAGAAATCGGCCAGCTGGAACAGGATGCCCGGCTTGTCGGCGGCGATCACCTCGACGATGTACGGCAGCAGGTTGGACTGCGCCTGCTTGGCCGCTGTGCGGTACCAGACCAGCTTCAGGCCTTCCTCGCGCTCGAGCCGGGTCAGCATCGCTTCGAGCTTGGCGACCGAGTCCCACGAGCCGGTGGCCAGGGCGGTGACCGAGACATCGCGGCCGACCGTGGCCAGCCGCGCGTCCACCAGATTGCAGCCGCTGTCGGCAATGCGGCGGGTGACGGACAGCAGGGGGGACTCCGGATGCGTCGTATAGGCGTTGATCAGGAGGTGGTTTTCGCTCGGCGCGGGGCGCGGGGTGGTGTCGGTCAAGGCGATTCCGGGTAATGCATGCGTGAGTCTGAATGCCCGCCAGAGGCGGGGATCCACCGGTGTCCAGCATACTTGCCCGTGCTTTCGCGCCGCAAGTAACATTCAGGTCGCCCCCGGCCTTTCGTGGCGGGCGTTTCCCTTCCCAGCCAAGAGCAGCACGTCCTTGTCCCTTTCCGGCCTCATCACCGCGCTGGCGACCCCTTTCCGGGCCGACGGCGCCCTCGATCCCGACGGTTGGCAGCGCCTGCTGCATCTGCAGCTTGAAGGTGGCGTCCATGGCGTTGTCGTTGCCGGCTCGACCGGTGAAGCGGCAACCCTCACCGATGCCGAGTACGACCTGCTGCTGGCCAGCGCGGTCGAGCGCATCGGCGGCCGCATTCCGGTCATGGCCGGCACCGGCCTGTCCGGTACCGCCAAGACCATCGAACAGACCCGTCGCGCCGGCGCGCTCGGGGCCAGCCACGCGCTGGTGGTCACGCCGCCCTACGTGCGCCCCACCCAGGCCGGCCTGATCGCGCATTACCGTGCGGTGGCCGACCAGGGCGGGCTGCCGGTGGTGCTGTACAACGTGCCCGGCCGTACCGGCTGCGACATGCAGCCGGAGACCGTGGCCGAGCTGGCCAGCCATCCCAACATCGTCGGCATCAAGGAAGCGGTGGGCGACACCGGCCGCGTGCAGGCGCTGCTGGCCCTGCGCAGCCCGCAGTTCGCCGTGCTCAGTGGCGATGACGGCACCGCCGCGCGTTCGATCCAGGCCGGTGTCGATGGTTTGATCTCGGTCGGCTCCAACGTGCTGCCGGGCGCCTACCGACGGATGTGCGAGCTGGCCGCGGCCCACGACCACGAAGCCACCGCGTCGTGGGATGCGCGCCTGCAGCCGTTCCATGATTTCTGCGGCGTAGAGCCGAACCCGATCCCGGTCAAGGCGCTGCTGCGCCGCCTCGGCATCGGTCACGATCTGCGACTGCCGCTGCTGCCGCTGTCGGCACCGCACCATGCGGCGGCCGATCATCTTGCCGGCGACATCGCCGCCCTCGAAGCCCTTTCCAGCCACTGACTTCCCGTCTTGGTCTGATCCAGGAGATTCACATGCGTCAATCCGTTTCCACCGTCCGCGTCCTGTCCTATGCCCTGCTTGCCGTGGCCGTCGCCGCCAGCACCACCGGCTGCTTCAAGCGTGGCGTCAAGGGCGACTATGCCTTGGCCCCGGAAATGCGTCCGCTGGAAGTGCCGCCGGACCTGAACCTGCCGGCCACCACCGGTGACAACAAGGTGCCGACCCTGGCATCGGCGACCAAGCCGGCGGCCCCGGCTGCTGCGGCCCCGGCCGTGGGCAACACCGGCTTCACCATTGCCGGTGGCAAGGATGACGCCTTCGCCAAGGTCGGTACCGCGCTGGAAGGCGTGGAAGGCGTGACCATCGCCAGCCGCGCGCAGTTGCTGGGTTCGTACGATGTGGCCTATGAAGGCAGCAACTTCCTGGTCCGCGTGGTCGCCGTCGATGCCGGCGCCTACATCTCCGCGGTCGACCCGCGTGGCCTGCCGGCTACTGCAGAAGCGCCGGTGAAGCTGATCGCCGCGCTGAAGGCGAAGCTGGCGCAGTAAGGCCAGCCGGCTGGGTGTGGATCGCGGTCCGCGCCTGCCTTGGGTAGCGCCGGGCCATGCCCGGCGAGCGTGAAGCGCGGCCCAGGATCCGCCGGGCATGGCCCGGCGCTACCGAAAAAAAGGGCGCCATCGGCGCCCTTTTTCGTTGCCGTTGCCGTTGCTGGCGCCTCAGCGCTCCAGCAGCTTCAGCTTGTCCGGCTTGCCATCCCACTCGCCGGCATCGGCGGGCGGGTCCTTGCGCACAGTCAACACCGGCCACTCGCGAGACAGCTCGGCGTTGAGCGCCACGAAGCCTTCCTGGCCGGCGGGGACATCGTCCTCCGGGAAGATCGCATTGACCGGGCACTCCGGCTCGCACAGGGTGCAGTCGATGCACTCATCCGGATCGATCACCAGGAAGTTCGGGCCTTCGTGGAAGCAATCCACGGGGCACACTTCCACGCAATCGGTGTGTTTGCACTTGATGCAGTTTTCGGTGACGACAAAGGGCATGGGCTGGGGGTGGATCGATTCCTGAACCCGACAATTCTAGAACAGGTTGGGCCCCGGTGTCGGCGCGGGGCGGAAAACGGGCGTCTGGCAGGCTCGGCTGCGCCCCCGTTGGCGACAGGGCGGGGCCTGTGCGACGCTGCGGACGCCCGGTCGCCGCAGGTGGCCGCCTTCCCTTCCCAGCAGGATCGTCCATGTCCCAAGCCCAGCCCGGCACCGCCTCCCAGGGCGGCGAGAACACTGCGTTCATCGTCCTCATCAGCTGTGTGGCCACCCTCGGTGGATTCCTGTTCGGTTTCGATAGTGGTGTCATCAACGGCACGGTCGACGGCCTGCGCCAGGCGTTCAATTCCAGTGAGGCGGCGCTCGGCTTCGAAGTCGCCTCGATGCTGCTGGGCTGTGCGATCGGCGCATTCCTGGCCGGTTGGCTGGGTGACCGGCTGGGCCGCCGTGGCGTGCTGATCGTGTCGGCACTGCTGTTCCTGGTGTCGGCGCTGGGTGCCGGCGCCGCCCATGCCTCCTGGCTGTTCATCGCCGCGCGCGTGCTGGGTGGCTTTGCGGTGGGTGCGGCCAGCGTGATGTCGCCGGCCTACATTGCCGAAGTCGCCTCGGCACGCTATCGGGGACGGCTGGCCACGGTGCAGCAGATGGCCATCATCTGTGGCCTGTTCGCCGCCTTCCTCAGCAACTACCTGCTGGCACGTGCCGCCGGTGCGTCCACCGAGCCGTTGTGGCTGGGCCATGAAGCCTGGCGTTGGATGTTCTGGATGCAGGCGCTGCCCTCGGCACTGTTCCTGCTGTTGCTGCTGGTGATTCCGGAAAGCCCGCGTTTCCTGGTGCTGAAGGGCCGGCAGGCGCAGGCGAGGGCGGTGCTGTCGCGCCTGTATGGCGAGGTAGCAGCGGCGGCCAAGCAGGCCGAGATCGAGGCCAGCCTGGCCCAGGACCAGCACAAGCCACGCTTTGCCGACCTGCGCGACAAGGTCACCGGCAAGCTGCGTCCGATCCTGTGGGTGGGCATCGGCCTGGCGATGTTCCAGCAGCTGGTCGGCATCAACGTGGTGTTCTATTACGGCGCGGTGCTGTGGCAGGCGGTTGGATTCTCCGAAGGCGACGCGCTGCTGATCAACGTGCTGTCCGGCGCACTGAGCATTGGCGCCTGCCTGCTGACGGTGGTGCTGATCGACCGCATCGGCCGCAAGCCGCTGTTGTGGGTCGGCTCGGTCGGCATGTCGGTGGCGCTGGTGCTGATGGTGGTGGCATTTGCCAGCGGCAGCCTGGTGGATGGCCGCCTGCAGTTGTCCGATGGCATGGGGCGGTTGGCGCTGGTGGCGGCCAATGTCTACGTGGTGTTCTTCAACATGTCCTGGGGGCCGGTGATGTGGGTGATGCTGGGCGAGATGTTCCCCAACCAGATCCGCGGCCCGGCGCTGGCGGTGGCCGGCGCGGCGCAGTGGACCTCGAACTTCGCGATCACCGTGACCTTCCCGATGCTGCTGGCCGGCATCGGCCTGGCCGGCGCGTATGGCATCTACGCGGTTGCGGCCATCCTCTCGGTCTTCTTCGTGGTCCGCTACGTGCGCGAGACCAAGGGCAAGGAGCTGGAGCAGATGGAAGGCTGACGGCGCCTGGCTTCGGTTGCATTCCGTCGGCGCCTGCTTGTCCAGAGTGTGAGGGGGCAGGCCGCCCTCTCCAGGACGCGCAAAAGCCCATGGATGGGTTCACGGCGTGTCCTGCCCTGGGTGACCCCACCGGCTCAAGCCGATTGCAGGCAGGCGCCAAAGCAACCAAGCCGATCAATGCCATTGCAAACCCCGGAAAACAGAAAAGCCCGCACAAGGCGGGCTTTTTCGGTTCCTGCTGCGGCGACTGGCGCTCCCTAGGGGACTCGAACCCCTGTTTTAGCCTTGAGAGGGCCACGTCCTAACCACTAGACGAAGGGAGCGTAACTGGTGTCGCTGCCGAGGCAGGAGCGCTAGTATATGCACCTCGATGCCATTGGGCAATCCCGAAACTTCAACCGGAAGCGCCAACATCATTTCCCCTGCGACATCACCGTTCAGCCTGCGCGTCATCCCGCGCGACCAGCACACCATCTCCCGCAAGGAGATCAGCCCGAATGCCCTGCGCGTGCTCTACCGCCTGCGCGATGCCGGCTTCGGTGCCTACCTTGTCGGCGGCGCGGTGCGCGATCTGCTGGTCAATGGCCAACCCAAGGATTTCGACGTGGCCACCGACGCCACGCCCGAACAGGTCAAGCAGCTGTTCCGCAACTGCCGCCTGATCGGCCGACGCTTCCGCCTGGCCCATGTGGTGTTCGGCCGCGAAATCATCGAAGTCGCCACCTTCCGCGCCAACAGCGATGACGGCAGCGGCGACCGCGAGATGGAAAACGGCATGCTGGTGCGCGACAACGTGTACGGCACCATCGAAGACGACGCCGTACGCCGTGACTTCACCTGCAACGCCCTGTATTACGCCATCGAAGACTTCTCGGTGCGTGACTACACCGGCGGTTTCGAAGACGTGCAGGCACGCCTGATGAAGCTGATCGGCGACCCCGAGCAGCGTTACCGCGAAGATCCGGTGCGCATGCTGCGCGCGGTGCGTCTTGCGGCCAAGCTGGGCTTCCAGATCGAAGAGGGCACGGCTGCGCCGATCCCGCATCTGGCTGGCCTGCTCAACGAAGCGGCCCCGGCGCGGCTGTTCGAGGAAGTGCTCAAGCTGTTCCTGTCCGGGCACGGCGTGGCCAGCTTCGAGGGCCTGGAGCGCTATGGCCTGCTCGACGTGCTGTTCCCGGAAAGCGCCAAGGCACTGAAATCGAACCGCACCGGCGCTCTGCGGCGCATGCTGGTGGAAGGCCTGGCCAACACCGATGCGCGCGTGGCCAATGATGAGCCGGTGTCGCCGGCGTTCCTGTTCGCCCTGCTGTTGTGGCCGGCGTTCTGCCGTGCGCAGGCGACCCTGCTCAAGCAGGGCGTGGCACCGGAAGAGGCGCAGCGTCGTGCTGCCGACCGCGTCACCGTGCAGCAGCTGAGCACCATCGCACTGCCACGCCGCTTCTCGCTGCCGATGCAGGAAATCTGGCTGCTGCAGTCGCGCTTCGGCTCGCGCCAGCGCAAGCGCGTGTTCCGCACGCTGACCCATCCGCGTTTCCGTGCCGCGTTCGACTTCCTGGCCCTGCGCCAGGTGGCCTCGGCCGAGCACGAAGCGGATGTCGCGTTCTGGCGCGAGGCACAGGCGCAATCGGGCCATGAGCTGGAGTCGTCGCTCGATGCCATGCACAGCGAAGGCGGCGATGAGGACGGTGGGGCGCCGCGCAAGCGTCGCCGTCGCCGTCGCCGCCCGGGCGGTCCGGCGGGCAGCGCTGCCGAGTAAGCCATGACCCGTGCCTGGATCGGGCTGGGCGCCAATCTTGGCGACGCCGCCCACACCGTCCGCGCGGCCATCGCCGCGCTGGACGAGCTGCCTGAAACGCGGCTGCTGCAGGCGTCACGCCTGTATGCCACCCCGGCCTGGGGCAATGAGGACCAGCCGCCGTTCGTCAACGCCGTGGCGGCGGTGCTCACCGATCTGCCTGCACTCGAGTTGTTGCAGGCCATGCTCGGGCTGGAGCGGCAGTTCGGTCGCGTCCGCGATCCGGCGGTGCATTGGGGGCCGCGAGCGCTGGACCTGGACCTGCTGCTGTACGGCGAGCAGGTATTGGACCTGCCCGATCTGAAGGTGCCGCATCCGTACCTGCACGAGCGTGCTTTCGTGCTGGTGCCGTTGGCCGAAATCGGGCCGGAACTGAAAATTCCTGGCCATGGCCGCGTGCAGGATGCAGTGATGCGGGTCGATGCCTGCGGGATCGCGCCGATAGGGTGATAATGCCCGGGTTATCTCCCCCGGTTATCAACACATGAGCACCCACGCAGACAGCAAGCCCTGGACCGTTCCCGCCCTGGCCGAGGCCAAGCGCAATGGCCAGAAGCTGGTCATGTTGACCGCCTACGACGCCGGCTTCGCCCGCACTTTCGACGCCAATGGCGTTGATCTGATCCTGATCGGCGATTCGCTGGGCATGGTCGTGCAGGGTCATGACTCGACCCTTCCGGTGACCGTGGCCGACATGGTCTACCACACCCGCGCCGTGGCCCGCGTGCTGCAGCGTGCGCTGCTGGTGGCCGACCTGCCGTTCGGTGCCGATGCCACCCCGGAACGCGCGCTGGATGCTTCGCTGCAGCTGCTGCAGGCCGGCGCCGAGATGGTCAAGATCGAAGGTGCCGGTTTCAAGGTCGACATCATCCGCTACCTGGTCGAACGCGAGATTCCAGTCTGCGCGCACCTGGGCCTGACCCCGCAGTCGGTGCTGCGCCTGGGTGGCTTCAAGATCCAGGGCCGTGGCGATGCCGCGCGCCAGCTGGTGGAAGATGCCCGGGCCGTGGCCGCAGCGGGCGCCAGCATCATGGTGCTCGAATGCGTGCCGACGCCGGTGGCGGCTGAAGTCACTGCCGCGGTGGATGTGCCGACCATCGGCATCGGTGCCGGCCCGCACTGCGATGGCCAGGTGCTGGTGCTGCACGATTTCCTTGGCCTGGACAGCGGCCATCGCCGCCCGAAGTTCGTCAAGGACTTCCTGGCCGAAGGTGGTTCGGTGGCCGGTGCCACCCGCGCCTTTGCCGACGCCGTGCGCGACGGCAGCTTCCCCGACGAACAGCACGCCTACGCCCAATGATCCAGACCTTCAACGAGCTTGGCGCACTGCGCGAGCAGATTGCGCAGTGGAAGCAGCAGGGCCTGCGCGTGGCGCTGGTGCCGACCATGGGCAACCTGCATGGGGGGCACCATTCGCTGGTGACCCTGGCCCGCCAGTACGCCGACAGGGTGGTGGCGAGCATCTTCGTCAACCCGACCCAGTTCGGGCCGAACGAGGATTTCAGTCGCTACCCGCGCACGCCCGAGGCCGACGTGGCCGGGCTGGAGCAGGTCGGCTGCGATGCCGTGTGGCTGCCAAGCGTCGAGGCGATGTACCCGCTGGGCGTGGACAAGACCACGCAGATGCACGCGCCAGGTGTCAGCGAAGTGCTGGAGGGTGCCAGTCGCCCAGGCCATTTCGATGGCGTGTGCACGGTGGTGGCGCGTCTGTTCCTGCAGGTGCAGCCGGACGTAGCCGTGTTCGGGCGCAAGGATTACCAGCAGCTGGCCGTCATCAAGCAGATGGTGGCCGAGCTGTCGTTCCCGGTCCAGATCGTCGGCGCCGAGATCGTGCGCGACGAGGATGGCCTGGCCAAGAGCTCGCGCAACCAGTACCTGAGTGCCGAGCAGCGCCCGCACGCGACCGCCATTCACCGCACCCTGCTGGGCATGCGCGAAGGCTACGTGGCCGGGCACACGCGCGCGCAGATCGAAGCGGACGCCACGGCGGCACTGCAGGCCGCCGGTTTCCAGGTCGACTACGCGGTGCTGCGCACGCCGGATCTGGCCGAGCCGAGCTTTGACGGCGGTGGCCGCGTGGCCCTGATCGCCGCACGCCTGGGCACGACCCGGCTGATCGATAACCTGGAATTCTGAATTCCGTACGATGGGTAGCGCCGGGCCATGCCCGGCGGACCACGGCCGCTGCGCTCGCCGGGCACGGCCCGGCGCTACCTGAACAGGTTGCCGGCGGTGATGCCGATGGCCGGACGGGTGCTAGAATCCGCGCTTTCCTTTGCCGTTGCAGCGCCCCCATGCACCTGTCCCTGCTCAAGACCAAGATCCACCGCGCCACCGTCACCCATTCCGAGCTGAACTACGAAGGTTCCATCGCCATCGATGACAACCTGCTGGCTGCCACCGGCATCCGCGAGTTCGAGCAGGTGCACATCTGGGACGTGACCAACGGTGCGCGCTTCTCGACCTATGCCATCCGTGCCGAAGCTGGCAGCGGCGTGGTCTCGCTCAATGGCGGTGCCGCGCGCCACGTGCAGGTCGGTGACATCATCATCATCGCCGCGTTCGCCAGCATGACCGAGCAGGAAGCTGACAGCTTCAAGCCGAAGCTGGTGTACGTTGATGGCAGCAACCAGATCACCCACACCAACGACACGATCCCGACACAAGCCGCATGACAACGAACAACGGATTCGACTCGCTGCATTCCCACGCCCAGCGCCTGAAGGGCGCAAGCATTTCCAGCCTGCTCGCTGCCGAACCCGGTCGCGTCCAGGACCTGGCGCTGCGGGTCGGTCCGTTGTACGTCAACTTCGCGCGGCAGAAATACGATGCCGCAGCGCTGCAGGCGCTGTTGGCATTGGCGGCCGACCGTGATGTCGGCGGCGCCATCACCCGGCTGTTCCGTGGTGAGCAGGTCAACCTGACCGAAGGCCGCGCCGCGCTGCACACCGCGCTGCGTGGCGACGTGGTCGATGCGCCGGTGGCGGCCGAGGCCTATGCCACCGCCCGCGAAATCCGCCAGCGCATGGGCGTGCTGGTGCGCGCGCTGGAAGACAGCGGCGTGACCGATGTGGTCAGCGTCGGCATCGGTGGTTCCGATCTCGGTCCACGCCTGGTCGCCGATGCGCTGCGCCCGGTTACCGGTGCGCGCCTGCGCGTGCATTTCGTATCGAACGTGGATGGCGCCGCCATGCAGCGCACGCTGGCCACGCTGGATCCGGCCAGGACCGCCGGCATCCTGATCTCCAAGACCTTCGGCACCCAGGAAACCCTGCTCAACGGCCAGATCCTGCACGACTGGCTGGGCGGCAGCGAGCGCCTGTACGCAGTCAGCGCCAATCCGGAGCGCGCCGCCAAGGCCTTCGCGATTGCCGCCGAGCGCGTGCTGCCGATGTGGGACTGGGTGGGCGGCCGTTACTCGCTGTGGTCGGCGGTCGGTTTCCCGATCGCGCTGGCCATTGGTTTCGAGCGTTTCGAACAGCTGCTGGAAGGCGCCGCGCAGATGGATGCGCATGCGCTGGACGCACCGCTGGAGCGCAACCTGCCGGTGCTGCATGCGCTGACCGACATCTGGAACCGCAACCTGCTGGGCTGCGCCACCCATGCGGTGATGACCTACGACCAGCGCCTGGCGCTGCTGCCGGCCTACCTGCAGCAGTTGGTGATGGAGAGCCTGGGCAAGCGCGTGCGGCGCGATGGCCAGCCGGTCACCACTGATACCGTGCCGGTGTGGTGGGGCGGGGCAGGCACCGACGTGCAGCACAGCTTCTTCCAGGCACTGCACCAGGGCACCAGCATCGTTCCGGCCGATTTCATCGGCTGCGTGCACAACGACGATCCCTACACGATCAATCACCAGGCGCTGCTGGCCAATTTGCTGGCGCAGACCGAGGCGCTTGCCAACGGGCAGGGCAGTGACGATCCGCACCGCGATTATCCGGGTGGCCGCCCGAGCACGCTGATCCTGCTTGATGCGCTGACGCCGCAGGCGCTGGGTGCGCTGATCGCGATGTACGAGCACGCCGTGTACGTGCAGTCGGTGATCTGGAACATCAACGCCTTCGACCAGTTCGGTGTCGAACTGGGCAAGCAGCTGGCCAGCGGCCTGCTGCCGGCGCTGCAGGGCGAGGACGTGGCGGTTGCCGATCCGATGACCCGCGAGATCCTGGCGCAGCTGAAGCGCTGACGCTCTCTGTAGAGTCGAGCCAAGCTCGACTGTGTTGTCCGCGTAGTCGAGCATGGCTCGACTCTACGAGTCGGTAGCGCGGCGGACGCGCCCCCGCGTCAACGGCTGGGGTCGCGTTCCGGGCTCGGCCGCTTGGCCAGCTTGCGCTGCAGCGAACGCCGGTGCATGCCCAGCAGCCGCGCCGCCGCCGACACGTTGCCGCCGGTCTCGTGCATCGCTTGCTGGATGTGCTCCCACTGCAGCCGGCTGATCGGCGTCATCGCGTCGGGCACTTCCATTTCGCCATCGTCGGCTGGGCCGTCATCCTCTTCGCCGAGGGCACGCAGGATCATCGGTACCGTGGCCGGCTTGGGCAGGTAATCGTCGGCACCGAGCTTGATCGCTTCCACCGCCGTGGCGATGCTGGCATAGCCGGTCACCAGCAGGATCCGCATGTCGGCACGCAGGGCGCGCAACGGCTGGATCAGTGCAAGGCCCGAGTCGCTGCCCAGCTTCAGGTCGATCAGCGCGAACGCCGGTGGCTGCTGGCGCGCCAGTGCCAGCGCGCTGGCGGCATCCTGCGCCGTCTGGGTCTCCAGCCCCTTGCGGGCCAGGCTGCGCTGCAGGGTCCTCAGGTACAGCTCGTCGTCGTCGACCAGCAGGCCCAGGGTGGAGTGGTGAAGGCTCATGGGGTGTCCTCGCGTGGGGCCAGCGGCAGGCGGAAGCCGACGCGGCTGCCGGCCCCCTGGGCCGGGCGCATCCACATCTCGCCGTCGAGGCGTTCAATGGTGGCATGGGACAGGGCCAGGCCGACGCCCATGCCCTCGCTCTTGCTGCTGCCGAACAGGGTGCCCGGCAGCACGGCGGCGCGCGCATCGAAGCCGTGGCCGTAGTCGCGGACTTCGCCGATCAGGTCGTCGCCTTCAATGCGCAGGTCCAGGTCCACGCGCGGCCGGCCGGCCTGTTCCCCAGCATCGGCGGCGTTGTTGAGCAGGACCATCAGCAGGTGGCCCACGCCGGGGTCCAGTGGCAGCCGCAGCGGGGCGTCGTCGTTGCGGTGCAGGTCGATGGTCGGCCGTACCAGGCGCCATTGCTCCAGCACCTGCTGGGCATTGGAGTGGCGGCGGCCGGGGGCGTCGGCCGAAGCCGGTGCGGCCAGCGCCAGCACGCGTTCACGGCATTGCACCAGCAACTCGCGCAGGGTTTCCATGTCCTCGCGCACTTCCGGCTCTTCGCTGCGCTCGGCTACGTCGTCGGCCAGCAGGGTCATGGTCGCCAGCGGCGTGTTCAGTTCGTGCGCCACCGAGGCGGCATGGGTGGCCAGGGCGACGATGCCCTCGTTGCGGGCGAAGCGCTCGCGCAGCGCCGACAGCTCCAGTTCGCGCTGGCGCAGGGCCAGCGCCAGGCGGGTGGAGAAGGCCAGTACCACGGCCGCGGAGATCAGGAAGTTGGCGACCACGCCCCAGCGATTGAGATCCTGGGCGCGGAAATAGCCGTCCGGCAGGGGTTGGCCGAAGATGCCACTGCTGGCGTAGCCAAGCAGGCAGGCCAGCGCCACCGCCAGCGCCCAGCGCAGGGGCAGGGCGAACGCAGCCAGCGCGATCAGGATCAGGAACAGCGAGCTGAACGGGTTGGCCATGCCGCCACTCCAGCCGACCATCCAGGTCAGGATGATCACATCCACCAGAATGTGCCCGAACGCGGTCAGTGGTGCGGTATCGGCGGCTTCCGGGCGCAGCTGGGTGTAGATGTTGAACAGCGCCAGCACCGCCACGCCGGCCCACAATGGCAGCTGCGGGAGCGGCAGGCCCAGTACCCAGGTGGCCACCAGGATGGTGGCCGCCTGGCCGCCCACGGCAAGCCAGCGCAGGCTGCACAGGGTTCGCAGGAACGGGGCGTCGGGACCGGTCATTCGCGCTCATCGTATGCGTTCCTGGGCAACGGCGCCTGCGACAATCGGCCGCAGACGCACCATCGGCTGAATGCGACTCACCCGGAACGTGGGGCCGGGCGGTAGAATGCGCCCATGCACGACGCCGTTACCCGCCCGACGCCCCCCTCCGATGCCACTGCCTGGCCCCGTCGCCAGACCCATGCCGTCCAGATCGGCGGGGTCACCGTCGGTGGAGGCAAGCCGGTGGTGGTGCAGTCGATGACCAACACCGATACCTCCGATGTGGCCTCCAGCGTGAAGCAGGTGGCCGAATTGTGGCGCGCCGGCTCGGAAATGGTGCGCCTGACCGTCAACACCGTTGAGGCCGCCGCTGCGATTCCGCGCATCGTCGACAAGCTGGCGATGATGGGCATCGAGGTGCCGTTGATCGGCGACTTCCACTACAACGGCCACCAGCTGCTGAGCGCCGAGCCGGCCTGTGCCGAAGCGCTGGCCAAGTACCGCATCAACCCGGGCAACGTCGGCTTCGGCAAGAAGAAGGACCTGCAGTTCGCACAGCTGATCGAATTCGCCATCCGCTTCAACAAGCCGGTGCGCATCGGCGCCAACTGGGGCTCGCTGGACCAGGCCCTGGCCGCGAAGCTGATGGACGAGAACAACCACCGCGAACAGCCGTGGGACGCTGGCCGTGTGCTGCGCGAGGCGCTGATCCGCTCCGCGCTGGATTCGGCCGAACAGGCGGTGGAACTGGGCCTGCCGCGCGATCGCATCGTGCTGTCGGCCAAGGTCAGTGGCGTGCAGGAACTGATCGCGGTGTACCGCGACCTGGCCCAGCGCTCGGATTTCGCGTTGCATCTGGGCCTGACCGAAGCCGGCATCGGCAGCAAGGGCATCGTCGCCTCGGCGGCGGCGCTGAGCGTGCTGCTGCAGGAAGGCATCGGCGACACCATCCGCATCTCGCTGACCCCGGAACCGGGCCAGTCGCGCACGCAGGAAGTGATCGTCGCCCAGGAGCTGCTGCAGACCACCGGCCAGCGCGCTTTCACCCCGCTGGTCACCGCCTGCCCGGGCTGTGGGCGCACCACCTCCGAGTTCT